>CAZVLY010000018.1:0-25661 GCA_964628175.1 uncultured Piscinibacter sp.
GGCCGGCCGGCAGCTCGGCATGCACCGCCTCGTGCACCGCCCGGTTCCAGGCCACCACCTCGGCCAGGTGGCGGTAGCCGCCCACCGGTGGCAGCCAGGGGTTGGCCGGGCCGGCGAGGTTGCCGCGGTCGAGCACCTCCAGGCCATGGGCCTCGAGCACCGGCACGATCTGCGCGACGCGCAGCGCCTCCGGCCCCATGCTCGCGCCGCGGCTGCCGGCGCCGATGTCGGTGGGCGCGCCGATCAGGCTGAGCTGCTTGTTCATGGCGTCGGTGGCCTCAGGTGTCGTCGGCGAATTCGCCGGTGGTGGTTTCGGGCAGGTCGAAGCCGTACTCCTCGGCCAGCACGGCCCAGGCCTCTTCGGCGGTCTCGACGAAGCGGAACAGGCTCACGTCGCCGGGGCTGATCATGCCGGTCTCGATGAGCCAGTCGAAGTCGATCAGGCGCGTCCAGAACTCGCGGCCGAACAGCAGGATCGGCCGCTTGCGCGACTTGCCCGTCTGCGTCAGCGTCATCGTCTCGAACAGCTCGTCGAGCGTGCCGAAGCCGCCGGGGAAGCACACCAGCGCGATCGAGCGCATGACGAAGTGCATCTTGCGCAGCGCGAAGTAGTGGAACTGGAAGCACAGTTCCGGCGTGATGTACGGGTTCGGCGCCTGCTCGTGCGGCAGCACGATGTTCAGGCCGATGCTCTTGCCGCCGATCTCGTGCGCGCCGCGGTTGCCGGCTTCCATGATGCCGGGGCCGCCGCCGGTGACCACGTAGACCGGCGATTCGAGCTCGCGCGACTTGGTGGTGACGATGGCGGCGAAGCGCCGTGCCTCGTCGTAGAAGCGCGACATGCTCATGCCCATCTCGGCGCGATGGACGGCCGCGGCGTCGCCCTCGGCGCGGGCGGCCTCCAGCCGCAGCCTGGCCGTCTCCGGCGGCAGGATGCGTGCGCTGCCGAAGATGACGATGGTCGAGCGGATGCCATGCTCGGCCTGCACCATCTCCGGCTTGAGCAGCTCGAGCTGCATGCGCACCGGGCGCAGCTCCTCGCGCAGCAGGAACTCGGTGTCGGTGAAGGCCAGCCGGTAGGCGCTCTCGGGGCCGGCGTAGCGCGACGGCGAGACGACGGCTTCGGCGTCCTCTTCGGCGCTCGGGAAGTTGCGCGCCGTCAGGTCCTGTTTCTTGTCCATGGCGCGGAGGATAACCGCGGCGTCAGCGGCGCAACAGCAGGGCCCCGAGCAACAGCGCGGCCATCCAGGCCGTCTCGGCGGCCAGCAGCAGCAGCGGCCGCCAGCCGGCGCGCGCGAGCTGCATGAAGGAGGTCTTCATGCCCAGGGCTGCGATGGCCGCCACCAGGCAGCCGCGCGAGACGTCGCCGAGCGCCACCTGCAGCGGCGCGGCGATGAGGCCGGCCGAGTTGACCGCCACCATGGCGACGAACAGCCACAGGAACCAGGGCACCAGCGGCTGCTTCGTTGTGGCATGCCCCTGCGCCGCGGCGGCCTGGTCGCGGCGGGCCTTGAAGGCCGCCGAGACCGCGACCACCACCACCGCCAGCATCGCGACGCGGAACAGCTTGACGATGGTGGCGTAGTCGCCCGTCTCGGGGCCCAGCGTGTAGCCCGCGCCCACGACCTGCGCGACGTCGTGGATGCTGCCGCCGAGAAAGAGCCCGGCCTGCTGCGGCGTCAGGTCGAGCAGCCGGGCGATCAGCGGGTAGACCACCATCGCCAGCGTCGACAGCGCGGTGACGGCGACGACGGTGAACAGCGTGAAACGCTCGCCGTCCTTCTCGCGCGGCAGCACCGCCGAGATGGCCAGCGCCGCCGAGGCGCCGCAGATCGCCACCGCGCCGCCGCACAGGATGCCCTGGCTGCGCGTCAGGCCCAGCCGGCGGCCCAGGGCGTGGCCGACGAAGATCGTGCTGGCCACCGCGGCAACGACGATCAGCGCCGTGCTCCAGCCCAGCCCGGCGATCTGCATCGCGGTGATGCGTGCGCCGAGCAGGCCCACACCCAGGCGCAGCACGGTGCGCGCGCAGAACTCGATGCCCGGCCGGGTGCGCGGTTCGTGGCTGAGGTAGTGGAAGGCGATGCCGAAGAACAGCGCATAGAGCAGCTGCGGGCCGCCGTGCAGCACCGACACCAGGGTGGCGGCCATCGCCAGCACGCCGGCCAGTGCGGCGCCGGGGGCCAGGGCGCGGAGGCGGCCGAACAGCCGCTGCAGCACGGCCGGCGCGTTCGCGGCCCGCTCAGTCATGCCGGCTCGTCGGTCGCGACAGCAGGTGCACGTAGTCGTGGTGGCGGGTGTCGATGGTGGAGACGCGGTACTCCACCGGCCGGTCGCCGAAGGTCAGCGCGGTGCGCCGCACCTGCATCACCGGCGTGCCCAGCGGGATGCCGAGCACGCGCGCGGCGGCGCGGTCGGCCGCCACCGCGCGGGCGCGCTCCAGCGCGCGCACCACGGTGATGCCGAAGTCCGACTGGTAGAGCTGGTAGATCGTCGCCTCGCGTTCGGCGAAGCGCTTCTCGCTCAGGCCCTTGAACAGCGCGGCGGGCAGCACCAGCCGGTCGTGCACGACCGCCTTGCCCTGCAGGCGCAGCCGGTTCTCCACCTGCACCACCGGGTCGCCCACGCGCAGGCCGAGCGCCTGCGCGGCGTCCTCCTCGCAGCGCTGGCGCTCGTACGAGACCAGGTCGACCTCGGGCGCCTCGCGCAGGCCGTCGGCGCGCTCGACGTGGAAGTACTGGAACAGGAACCGATCCGGGTTGTGCGTGGCCACGAAGGTGCCGCGGCCCTGGCGGCGCACCAGCAGGTGCTCGGCGACCAGCTCGTCGACCGCCTTGCGCAGCGTCCCGATCGACACGCCCAGCGAGCCGGCCAGCTCGGTCTCGCTGGGCAGCGCCTGGCCCGGCGGCGCCTGCCCCGATTCGATGGCGCGCAGCAGCGCACGCTTGACGACGCGGTACAGGGGCATGCCGGCGGCCTCGGGGGCGATGGCGCGGAAGGCGTGGCGGGCGGGCATGGCGGCGCAGTCTAGCGACGCGCCCGACACTCAAGCAAGTCATCTGTATGACCTGTTTGACGGCGGGTTATCGGCAGCGCAGGATGCCGCCCTGCGGTTCGACATCCCGGAGACATCGATGATTCATTTCGTATTGCACGACGCCAGCGACACCGTCGCCGTCGTGGTGGTGGAGGGCGTGAAGGCCGGCATGGCGCTGACCGGCTGGATCATGGACGAAGACCGCATGGTCGACATCGTCGCCCGGCAGGACATCCCGATCGGCCACAAGGTGGCGCTCAAGGCCATGAAGCCCGGAGACACCGTCATCAAGTACGGCATCGACATGGGCAAGGTGGTGGCCCCGATCGAGGCCGGCGAGCACGCGCACGTGCAGAACATCAAGACCAAGCGTTGGTGAGTCGCGCAGGGCGAAAGAGGGGCCCCACGCAGTGGGGATCGAAGCCCGGAGTCGACTCGCGACTCGAAGAGTCGCATAGCAACACCTGAAGGAACACCATGATCTCCAAGGACACCACCTTCCTCGGCTACCGCCGCGAGAACGGCCGCGTCGGCGTGCGCAACCACGTCATCGTCCTGCCGCTGGACGACCTGTCGAACGCGGCCGCCGAGGCCGTCGCCCACAACATCAAGGGCACGCTGGCGATCCCGCACCCCTACGGCCGGCTGCAGTTCGGCGCCGACCTGGAGCTGCACTTCCGCACGCTGATCGGCACCGGCTGCAACCCGAACGTCGCGGCGGTCGTGGTCATCGGCATCGAGGACGGCTGGACGAAGAAGGTCGTCGACGGCATCGCCGCGACCGGCAAGCCGGTGGTCGGCTTCGGCATCGAGGGCCACGGCGACCACGACACCATCCTGCGCGCCAGCAAGGCGGCGCGCGAGTACGTGCAGTGGGCCAGCGAGAAGCAGCGCGAGGCCTGCGCGATCAGCGAGCTGTGGGTCTCCACCAAGTGCGGCGAGAGCGACACCACCAGCGGCTGCGGCGCCAACCCGACGGTGGGCAACGCCTTCGACAAGCTGCACCCGCTGGGCACCACGCTGTGCTTCGGCGAGACCACCGAGCTGACTGGTGGCGAGCAGATCGTGGCCGCGCGCTGCGCCAACGACAAGGTGCGCGAGAAGTTCATGTTCATGTTCAACCGCTACCAGGACGTGATCAACCGCCACAAGACCACCGACCTGTCCGAGAGCCAGCCGACCAAGGGCAACATCGCCGGCGGCCTGACGACCATCGAGGAGAAGGCGCTGGGCAACATCCAGAAGATCGGCAAGAAGTGCACCGTCGACGGCGTGATCGACAAGGCCGAGATGCCCACGCACCCGGGCCTGTGGTTCATGGATTCGTCGTCGGCCGCGGCCGAGATGGTGACGCTGTGCGCGGCCTCGGGGTATGCGGTGCACTTCTTCCCCACCGGGCAGGGCAACGTGATCGGCAACCCGATCCTGCCGGTCATCAAGATCTGCGCGAACCCGCGCACCGTGCGCCTGATGAGCGAGCACATCGACGTCGACACCTCGGGCCTGCTGCAGCGCGAGATCACGCTCGACCAGGCCGGCGACCGGCTGCTCGAGAACATGCTGCGCACCGCCAACGGGCGCCTGACCGCCGCCGAGGCGCTGGGCCACCGCGAGTTCGTGCTGACGCGGCTGTTCGAAAGCGCCTGACATGGCCCGGGTGGTCATCACCGAGTTCATGGACGCGCCTGCCGTGGCGCAGCTCGCGGCCAGGCACGAAGTGCTCTACGACGCGGCGCTGGTCGACGATGCGCCGCGCCTGCTCGCCGAAGCGGCGAAGGCCGACGCGATCGTCGTGCGCAACCGCACCCAGGTGCGCGGCGCGCTGCTCGAGGCGCTGCGCCGCTGCAAGGTGGTCGGCCGGCTCGGCGTGGGGCTGGACAATATCGACGTGGCCGCCTGCGAGCAGCGCGGCATGCGGGTGATCCCGGCCACCGGCGCGAACGCGCTCTCGGTGGCCGAATACGTGGTCGGCACGGCGATGCTGCTGCTGCGCGGCGCCTACCAGTCCAGCGCCGCGGTGGCCGCCGGGCAGTGGCCGCGCACCGCGCTTTCGAATGGCCGAGAGATCGCCGGCAAGACGCTCGGCCTGATCGGCTTCGGTTCGATCGGCCAGCTCACCGCGACGCGCGCACGGGCGCTGGGCATGGCGGTGGTCGCCTTCGACGCGATGATGGACGAGGACCACCCCGCCTTCGCCGCCATCGGCGTGCGCTGCACCGGCCTGGACGAGGTGATCCGCAGTGCCGACGTGCTCAGCCTGCACGTGCCGCTGGTGGAGTCGACGCGCGGGCTGTTCGACGCGGCGCGCATCGCCTCGATGAAGCCCGGCGCCGTGCTGATCAACACCGCACGCGGCGGCATCCTCGACGAGGTGGCCGTGGCCGCGGCGCTGAAGAGCGGGCAGCTCGGCGGCGCGGCGATCGACGTGTTCGGCACCGAGCCGCTGCCGGCCGCGCCGCACTTCCAGGGCTGCCCGAACCTGGTGCTCACGCCCCACGTGGCCGGCCTCACCGCCGAGGCGAACGAGCGGGTGTCCTCGCTGATCGCGAGCAAGGTGCTGGAGGCGCTGGCATGAAGGTCCCCGTCGGGCAATTGCAGGCGCAGGTGGCCGGTGCGCTGCTGCGCGCCGGCGCCAACGCCACGATGGCCGAGTGCACCGCGCGTGCGCTGGTGCTCGCCGAGGCGCAGGGCTTGGGCTCGCACGGGCTGAGCCGCGTCTCGCAGTACAGCGGGCACCTGCGGACCGGGCGTGTCAACGGCGTCGCCCTGGCCCAGGTGCTGCGCCGCAAGGGCGGGGCGCTGCTCGTCGATGCGCAAGAGGGCCTGGCCTTCCCGGCCTGCGAGTTGGCGGTGCGCGAGGCCATTGCGGCGGCGCGCGAGCACGGCGTCGCCTTCGCCGGCGTGACGAACAGCCACCATTGCGGCGTGGTCGTCGACCACCTGCGCCTGGCGGCTGCGGCGGGCATGGTCGGGCTGGGCTTCGCCAACTCGCCGTCGGCGATGCCGGCGGCCGGCGGCCGCCATCCGATCTTCGGCACCAACCCGGTGGCGGCGGTGTTCCCGCGCCGCGGGGCCGACCCGCTGATGATCGACCTGAGCCTGTCGGAGGTGGCGCGCGGCAAGCTGATGGTCGCGGCCAAGGAAGGCAAGCCCATCCCGGCCGGCTGGGCGCTCGACAAGGACGGCCAGCCCACCACCGACCCGAAGGCCGGCATGGAGGGCTCGATGCTGCCGATCGGCGCGGTGTCCTCGCCCAAGGGCGCGATGCTCGCGCTGGTGGTCGAGCTGCTGGTCACCGCGCTGATCGGCGCGAACTTCGGCTTCGAGGCCTCGAGCTTCTTCGTCGACGAGGGCAACCGGCCGCGCATCGGCCAGGCCTTCATCCTCGTCGACCCGGGCGCGCTGGCCGGAGCGGACAGCTACCTCGACCGCATCGAGGTGCTGATCGCCGAGATGCTGCGCGACGAAGGCGTGCGCCTGCCCGGCGCGCGCCGCGAGGCGCTGCGCCGGCGCGCCGAAGCCGAGGGCATCGAAGTGAACGAGAACATGCTCGCCGCGCTGCGCGGTTGATCGCGGCGGAGAACGCCAGAACGCAAACACGATTCCCGCATAAGCATCCCCGTTGCGACAGCCGCCCGCCAGAGGCAGCATGCGCGACTTCCCACGGAGACAAACCGACCATGCAACGACGCGATCTGCTCAAGGCGCTGCCCCTGCTGCTGCCTTCCTCCATGGCCTGGGCGCAGGCCGACTACCCCAAGGCCGGCAGCACGATCCGCTACGTCGTGCCTTTCCCGCCGGGCGGCTTGACGGACGTGATGGCGCGCCTGGTCGGGCAGCAGCTCGGCACGCGCTGGGGCGTCAACGTGGTGATCGACAACAAGCCCGGCAACGGCGGCCAGATCGGCGCGGCCGAGGTGGCCAAGGCGCCGGGCGACGGCCAGACGCTGCTGGCCATCACGCTGACGCATGCGGCCAACGTGACGCTGTTCAAGGGCAAGGCCAGCTTCGACTTCCAGAAGGACCTGCGCCCGGTGGCGCTGCTGGCGGGCTCGCCGATCCTGGTGGTCGTGCCGGCGGCCAGCCCGATCAAGGACTTCGCCGGGCTGATCGCCGCGGCGCGCGGCGGCAAGCTCAACGCCGGCTCCAGCGGCAACGGCACGCCGCCGCACCTGACGCTGGCGCTGTTCAACGACCTCGTGAAGACCGAGGTGCAGCACGTGCCCTACAAGGGCGGCGCACCGTCGATGACCGACCTGATCGGCGGCCAGCTCGACGTGGTGTTCTCCAACATGCCCGAGAGCATCGCCCACGTGAAGAGCGGCAAGCTGCGCGCGCTGGCCATCGCCAGCAGCGCCCGCCACCCGCTGGTGCCCGACGTGCCGACCACCGCCGAGGCCGGCCTGCCGCAGCTCGCGGTGGAGAACTGGACGGCCATCATGGTGCCCGCGGCCACGCCCGAGGCCTCGGTGGCCAGGCTCGGGGCGGAGGTGCTGAAGATCATGGCCTCACCCGAGCTCGACGAGCGTGCGCGCACGCAGGGCTTCCGTGTCGACGCGCGCGGGCCGCAGGCCTTCGCGACCTACCTGAGCAGCGAGGTCGAACGCTGGGGCAAGGTGATCGCGGCGGCGAAGATCTCGGCAGACTGAGCGGATCCGGCGCTACGCGCCCTGACGCAGTGCCGCGCACACCGGGCACTTCGGGGCCCGGGCGACGCGGATCTCGTTCCACTCCATCGACCGCGCGTCGAGCATCTGCAAACGACCGGCCAGCGAGCTGCCCACGCCGGCGAGCAGCTTGAGCGCCTCGGCCGCCTGCATGGTGCCGATGATGCCCACCAGCGGGGCGAACACGCCCATGGTGGCGCAGCGCACCTCCTCGAACGTGGCTTCGGGCGGGAAGATGCAGGCGTAGCAGGGGTTCGAATCGGCGCGCGTGTCGTAGACCGAGATCTGGCCGTCGAAGCCGATCGCCGCGCCCGACACCAGCGGCTTGCGGTGCGCCACGCAGGCAGCGTTCACCGCGTGCCGGGTGCTGAAGTTGTCGCTGCAGTCGAGCACCACGTCGGCGGCGGCCACCAGCGCGTCCAGGCGCTGTGCGTCGGCACGTTCCTGCAGGCCGATCACGCGCACCTCCGGGTTGATCGCCGCGATGGCCTGTGCCGCCGAGCCGACCTTGGGCTGGCCCACACGCGCCAGGTTGTGGGCGATCTGCCGCTGCAGGTTGGTCACGTCCACGGTGTCGTGGTCGACCAGGGTGATCGTGCCGACGCCGGCCGTGCCCAGGTACAGCGCCACCGGCGAGCCCAGGCCCCCGGCGCCGATCACCAGCGCGTGGCCGTCGAGAAGCTTCTGCTGGCCTTCGACGCCGAGTTCGTCGAGCAGGATGTGGCGCGAGTAGCGCAGCAGCTGCTCGTCGCTCAGGCCGTCGTGCGTGCCGTCGTTCATGCGCGCGAGCATACCCAGAAGCGGCGACGCCCGCGCGGGGCGGGCGTCGTTCGCGGGGAGATGCCTGTCAGTTGGTCATGCTGGCTTCGGCCTTGCGCTCGACGATGGTCTTGCTGACCAGCACCGGCTTGCCCTTCAGGCGGTTCAGCGCCTGGGCCAGCTGGAAGTCTTCCGCCGAGCCGAATTCGGGCAGGGGCTTGGCCGCGGCGGCCTTCTTCTGCGCCTCGTCTTCCAGCTTCTTGCGCGCTTCCTCGCGGGCCTTCTCGCGCGCCTCGTCCTTCTGCTCGGCGCCCTGGCCGCTGGCGATGTGCTTCTCCAGGTCGGCCTCGCGCACGCGCAGGGCGGCGAACACGTTGCCCTCGGCGGTCTCGTCGAGCATCACGTCGGGCACGATGCCCTTGGCCTGGATCGACGCGCCGCTGGGCGTGTAGTAGCGCGCCGTCGTGATCTTCAGCGCGGTGTCGGGGCCGAGCTGGCGCACCGTCTGCACCGAGCCCTTGCCGAAGGTCTGCGCGCCCATCACGATGGCACGCTTGTGGTCCTGCAGCGCGCCGGCGACGATCTCGCTGGCCGATGCCGAGCCTTCGTTGACCAGCACCACCAGCGGCACCTTCTTCACGGCCTCGGGGAGCTTGCGCAGCGGGTCGCTGCCGCCGCGGCGCAGGTAGTACTCGGGCGCCGCCTTGAAGGTGGCCTTGGAGTCGGCGATCTGGCCGTTGGTGGTCACGACCACGGCGTCGCTGGGCAGGAAAGCCGCCGAGATGGCCACCGCGCCTTCGAGCAGGCCGCCCGGGTCGTTGCGCAGGTCGAGCACCAGGCCCTTGAGGTTCGGGTCCTGCTTGTAGATCTCCTCGAGCTTGCGGGCGAAGTCGTCGACGGTGCGGTCCTGGAACTGGCTCACGCGCAGCCAGGCGTAACCCGGCTCGACCACCTTGGAGCGCACGCTCTGCACGCGGATCTCCTCGCGCACGATGGTCACCGGGAAGCTGCGCGTCTCGGTCTTGCGGAACACCGTGAGCACCACCTTCGTGTTGGGCTCGCCGCGCATCTTCTTGACGGCCTGGTCCATCGTCAGGCCCTTGACGACCGTGTCGTCGATCTTGGTGATCAGGTCCCCGCTCTTCAGGCCGGCGCGGAAGGCGGGCGAGCCCTCGATCGGCGAGACGACCTTGACCAGGCCGTCTTCCATGCCGATCTCGATGCCCACGCCGACGAAGCGGCCGCTGGTGCCTTCGCGGAATTCCTTGAAGGTCTTCTTGTCGAAGAACTGCGAGTGCGGGTCCAGCCCCGACACCATGCCCGAGATGGCGTCGTTGATGAGCTTCTTCTCGTCGACCGGCTCGACGTAGTCGCTCTTGACCATGCCGAACACCGCGGCGAGCTGCTGGAGTTCCTCCAGCGGCAGCTGCGAGACCGAGCTGCTGCGGGCGATCGCCTGGAACTGCATGGTGGTCAGCGCCCCGGCGACAGCGCCCAGAGCCAGCCAGCCAGCAACCTTGAGTTTGATTCCCATCGACTACCCCTTCAGACCCGCTTCAGTGCTGCGAAAACGCGCATGCCGAATCAGTATATGACGCGTGCCCGGCTTGGAGCCGGGGGGTGCCGGGAAAGTTGCACGCGGCGGCGGGCTTTCGCGCAACGCCTGGAAACAGGCCGTTCAGGCAGCGCTGCGCTCGAAGGTAACGACGTGATCCACCTCGGCGCGGATGCCGATCCACTCGCCGATCTGGTGGTCGTGGTGCGAGGGCACATGGGCCATCAGTTTCTCGCCGCTGGCCAGCCGCAATGTGTAAAGAAATTCGGCGCCGCGGAAGGTCTTGCTCTCGATGCGCGCGCGCACCGGGGCGAGGTCGTCGTGCACGATGTCGTCGGCGCGCAGCAGCACCTCGCACTTTCCCTCCGGGTAGGCCTCGGGCAGCGGGCATTCGGCCACGTCGGTGAGGTCGCCCAGCGGGGTGCGCACGATGCAGTTGCAGTGGCCGTCGACCTGCTCGCCGCCCTGCGAGACGATCTGCGCCGTGGTGAACACGCCGTGGCCGATGAAGTCCGCAACGAAGCGGGTCGCCGGGCGGTGGTACAGGGCGTAGGGGTCGTCCCACTGCTCGAGGCGGCCGCGGTTCATGACGCCGATCAGTTCGCCCACCGCGAAGGCTTCCATCTGGTCGTGCGTGACGAACAGCGCCGTCGTGCCGGCCTGCTTGAGGATGGCGCGCAGTTCCTGGGCGAGCCGCTCGCGCAGGTCGACGTCCAGGCTGGAGAAGGGCTCGTCCAGCAAGAGCAGCCGCGGGTTGGGCGCCAGGGCGCGGGCCAGCGCGATGCGCTGCTGCTGGCCGCCGGAGAGCTGGTGCGGCGCGCGCTTGGCGGCATGCGCCAGGCCGACGAGGTCGAGCACCTCCTGCGCGCGCTGGCGGCGCTGCGCCGCCGGCAGGTGGCGGATGCCGAAATCGACGTTGGCCTCCACGCTCAGGTGAGGGAACAGCGCGTAGTCCTGGAACACCATGCCGATACGCCGCGCTTCGGGCGAGAGGTGCTGGCCGGTGGCGGCGTCGGCGAGCACCTCGCCGTCGATGCGGATGCGCCCGGCCGCCAGCCGCTCCAGGCCGGCCACCGCGCGCAGCAGCGAGGTCTTGCCGCAGCCCGAGGGGCCGATCAGCACGCCGATCTCGCCGCGGCGCAGGCCGAGCGTGACGGCGTCGACCGCGGCGCGCGCCGTCTGACCGGGGTAGCTGACCGAGGCGTGTTCGATGGCGAGAAACATCACTCTATGATATCGACCTTCTCGCCAGAACGAGAATCGTTCGCATCAGACTTGCGCCGCGTCAAGTCGCACTGCGTCTCACCCCCGCGATCCTTGCGCATGTCCCGACTGCTCACCTTCGCCTGCCTGATGCTCGCCGTGCCCGTGCTGGGGGTGCTGGGGTCCTGGATCGGCCTGGATGCCGCCAGCCTGCTGGTGCTGCGCCACCAGTTCCAGACGGTACTGCCGGAGTACGCGCTGAATTCGCTGCTGCTCGCGCTGACGGTGGCGATCGGCGTGGCCCTGCTCGGCGGTGCCACGGCCGCGCTGGTGGCGCTGTTCGACTTCCCGCTGCGGCGCGTGTTCGAGTGGGCCTTGCTGCTGCCCCTGGCCATGCCGGCCTACGTGCTGGCCTATGCGGCCACCGACTTCCTGCAGTTCAGCGGGCCGCTGCAGACGGCATTGCGGTCCTGGACGGGGGCCCGCGGGGCGTTGTGGCCCGACGTGCGCAGCCTGTGGGGCGCGGCCGGCCTGTTCGTGCTCTGCCTCTACCCGTACGTGTACCTGCTGACCCGCGCCGCGCTGAGCGAACGGGCGGTGCCGTTGATGGAAGCGGCACGGCTGCTCGGCGCCGGCACCGCCCGGCGCGTGCGCGAGGTGGCGCTGCCGCTGGCCCGCCCGGCGCTGGCCGCCGGCGTGGCGCTCGCGCTCATGGAGACGCTGGCCGACTACGGTGTTGGTGCCTACTTCGGCTTGTCGACCTTCACCACCGGCATCTACAAGGCCTGGCTGGTGATGTACGACCGCGACGCCGCGGCGCAGCTGGCCTCGCTGCTGCTGGTGCTGGTGGCGCTGCTGCTGTGGGTGGAGCAGCGTGCGCAGAAGCGGCTGCGCTTCTCTGCCACACGCAGCGGTGCGGTGCACGCCGCCGAAGCGCGCGCCATCCCGCTGACGGGCACGCGTGCAGCGCTGGCCGTGCTCGCGTGCGCGCTGCCGGTGCTGCTCGGCTTCGTGCTGCCGGTGCTGGTGCTGTTGCGCCTGGTCTGGCTGGAGGCGGCGCATGGCGAGGTCGGCCTGCCACTGGCGCGTTTCGCGCAATGGGCCTGGGTCAGCTTCAAGCTGGCGGGAATGGCCGCGCTGCTGGCCACGTTCGTGGCGCTGATGCTCGGCTTTGCCCTGCGCCTGCGCGAAAGCGCTGCGCTGCGCCTGTCCGCCCGAGTGGTCTCGCTCGGGTATGCGGTGCCCGGAGCGGTGATCGCGGTGGGCATCCTGCTGCCGGTGGGCTGGCTGCAGGAGCACTTCCCGCAGCTGGGCAGCGCCGCGCTGGTGACCGGCACGCTGTTCGGTCTGATGTATGCCTACCTCGTGCGCTTCTCGGCGGTGGCGCTGCAGTCGATCGAGGCAGGCTACGCGCGCGTGCCGCCCTCGATCGACGAGACCGCGCACCTGCTTGGCGCCTCGCGGCGGCGCATGTTCATGGAACTGCACGCGCCGCTGCTGCGCCGCGCGGGGCTGGCGGCGATGCTGCTGGTGTTCGTCGACGTGATGAAGGAGCTGCCCGCCACCCTGGTGCTGCGCCCCTTCAACAGCGACACGCTGGCAGTGGTGGCCTACCAGCTGGCGCGCGACGAGCGGCTCGGCGAGGCGGCCCTGCCCTCGCTGGCGATCGTGCTGGTCGGGCTGCTGCCGGTGCTGCTGCTGTCGCGCTCGATGCGGCCCGACGCCGCGCGCGGCTGAGGCGGCCCGCTCAGGCCTCGGCGCGTTCGCGTTCGGCCGTGCTGCGCAGCCAGGCGGCGAAGGCCATCACGTCGGGCCGTTGCGCCGCGAAGCGCCCCGTCACCAGGAAGTAGCCGCGCGGCGAGGCGAAACGCCGCTCGAACAGCGCCACCAGCCGGCCTTGCTGCAGGTGCCGGCGCACCAGGGGGCTCACGCCCAGCGCCACGCCCTGGCCCTCGATCGCGGCGTTGATGAGCTGGTCGTACTGGTTGAACTGCAGTGAGCCCGCCGCACGCAAGCCGTGCAGGTTCATCGTCTCCAGCCACACCGGCCAGGCGCCGGTCGGCCAGACCTTCTCGGCCATCTGGTAATGCAGCAGCACGTGGTGCCGAAGATCGGCCGGCTGCGCCAGCGGCTTGTCCGGCAGGGCGAGCAGGGCGGGGCTGCACACAGGCACCACCTCCTCGCCGAAGAGCTGCTGCGCGCCGGGTGGCGCCTGCCGGGCCGGACAGTAGCGCACGGCGATCTCGACCCGCTCGCGCTCGAGGTCGATCAGGCGGTTGTTGGCGTCGATGCGGATCTCGATGTCCGGGTGCTGCAGGCGGAAGTCGCTCAGCCGCGGCACCAGCCAGAGCGAGGCGAAACCGATGCTGCACGACACGGTCAGCGCCTGCGCCTGGCCCTGGGCGCGGATGCGCTCGGCGGTCTCGGTGAGCAGGCGAAGGGCCTCGGCCGCCGACCGGTAGAGCTGCTGGCCCGCCTCGGTGAGGCGGATCTCGCGGTGCCGCCGTTCGAACAGGGGCACGCCGAGCTGCTCCTCCAGCGTCTGCACCTGGCGGCTCACCGCCGACTGGGTCAGGAACAACTCGCCCGCGGCGCGCGTGAAGCTCAGGTGCCGCGCGGCGGCCTCGAAGCCGCGCAGCAGGTCCAGGGAGGGCAGCGATCGCGCCATGGCAGTCGTTCATGCATGCGCTGGACGCATGCTATGAATGCAGAGATCTCGTTTGTGAAGCTTCAGGCCGGAGACGATCATTCTCGCACCAAACCCACGCAACAGGATGACCGACCACGGACATCGAGCATGCGTGGCAAACATGCAAGGAGTGCGTCATGATCGTTCGCGACATCGAAACCTCGGCTCGAATCTTCGGCCTGTCCAAGCGTGACGTGCTGTCGCTGAAAGGGCGCCGAGGCGCCCGCATCGAAAGCCGCAGCGGCAGCGTCTGGGTCACCCAGGACGGCGACCTCCGCGACGTGGTGCTGAACCCCGGTGAAGCCCATGTGCTGGACCGCGAGGGCCCGGTGCTGGTGCAGGCGCTGGACGCCGCCCAGGTGGTGGTGCAGCCGGCCCAGACACCCACCCCGGCGCTGGCCGGCCTCTGGCGGCGCCTGTCCCAGGCGGCGCTCAGCGCTTGAGGCGGTTGAACTCGTCGATCAGTTCGCCGGGCAGCGTGTCCATCGGCGCTTCGCTGATGCGCACGCCGCCGAGCAGTTCGAGCGACGAGGCGAGCCAGCCGTTGTCGCGCGGATCGACAGGCTTGTCCTTCGGCACCGGCGGGCTGTTGACGGCGTGGCGCGGGTCGACGTACTCGCCCATCGGCGCGTTCGCGGTGACGCGCCATACCAGCTTGGCGGGCTGCTGCTTGTTCGCCGAGAGTCGAGCCATGGGGCACCGCCTGTTCACGCCGGGCGGCCGACTGGGCCACCCACGGTTTCATCGTAGCGGAGCGCGCCCTGAACCGCCACGGCGACCCCTAGCTTGAAGTGGAAGACTCGGCTGGTCCCGCCGACAGGAATCGAACCTGTATTTGCCGCTTAGGAGGCGGCCGTTCTATCCATTGAACTACGGCGAGCGGGAGGCGGCGGATTCTCTCATTGCGCGCCCGGTTCCACCGCCCGGTCAGTTCCAGCGCCAGGTCCAGATGACGTCCAGCGAACTGTCCTCGCCCGACTGGGCACGCAGGGTGAAGCGCTGCGCGATGCGGTAGATCAGCTGCCAGGTGCCGGCGGTCGCGTTCAGGCTGCGTTCGTAGCCGACATACCAGCGCCGCGACAGCTGCTTGCCCAGCGAGATGACGGTTTCCCGGACCTCGCCATCGCTCTGCCGCACCGACACCTCGTCCAGGCCGATCGCCCGGGTGAGCTGGTCGGTCGGGCCTTCGCCGTCGCCGGTCAGCAGCGCCAGCGCGGCACGCTGCAGCAGCGCGGTGTCGGCGCGGCCCAGGCCGTCGCTGGCGCGGCCGAGCACCAGCCAGGAGAGTTTGTCGAGGTCCGACAGCTCGGGCTCGGAGAAAAGCCGCACGCGCGGGTACACCGCCGTTCCCGTGATGGCCACGCCCACCCGCACGTCGAGGTTGGGCCGCGTGGCCTCGATGTCCAGTCGCGGGTTCTCGGCCGCGCCGTTGAACACCAGGTTGCCGCGGTCGATCTCCAGCTTCTGGCCGTAGGCGGCGTAGGTGCCGCCGGCGGTGCGCACGGTGCCGTTGACGGCCAGCTTGCCGCCCGGTGCCGTCAGGCGCAGTTCGCCGCGCAGGCCGGTGTCCAGCCCGCGGCCACGCACGCGCAGCTGTTCGCCGAGGTCGACGCGCACATCCATGTCGATGGTCGGCGCACGTGCGTTCGGCGCGGCCGGCTTCGGCTCCGCCGCCTGCGGGTCGGCGGCTCGGGCAGGTCGGCGGCTCACCGTCACGTCGTCCGACAGCCCGGGGGCGTCGCTGCGCGTGAAGTCGATCAGGCCCTCGTCGACGGCCAGGCGCCCGCCCAGGGTGAACTTGTCGCGCTCGATCTGCAGCGTCGAGTTGCCGCTGACGACGATGCGCCGGTCGACCCGGCCGAGCAGCTGGAAGTGCTTCGCCTCGAGCTGCAGCCTGGCCAGCGGCGAGGCGCCGAAGCTGGCGTCGCCGGCCAGCTCGAGCGTGCCGGCGCCGGCACGCGCGGTGAAGCGCTCGATGCGCGCGGTGGCGCCCTGCAGCACGATGGCGACCTCGCCATCGATGACGTTCACGCCCTGCAGGAAGTTGCGCACGCTCAGGCGCGTGCCGCGCACGGCGCCGGTGTACTCCGGCGCGCCGAACTTGCCGCCGATGCCGGCGCTGGCGCTCAGCGCCCCGCCGACGCGCCAGCCGGCCGGCACCCAGGTGCCCCAGGTGCCCAGGTTGGCGACCTGCAGCTCCAGCACGCCGGACACCGGCGTGTCGGGCGAGGGCCAGGTGGCCTGCGGCGAGGTGCGTGCGACGAAGGCGCCGGCGGCCACGCCGACGGTGGAGCCGGCCAGGCCCTGGGTGAAGCTCCACACGCCGTCGGCCACGTTCAGGCCGAGGCGCAGGTCGGTCAGGCCGAGCGCCTGCGTGCCGGTCTCGTCGGTCACGCTGAGGTCGCCGCGGCTGCGCTCGACGACGATGTCGGCCGCGAAGCTCGGCGCGCTGCGCAGTTCGAGCCGCCCCGTCACGGTCAGGTCGCCGCCCCAGCCGAAGTCCGGCTGCACACGGGCCAGCAACGGTGCGATCGCCAGCGGTTCCAGTTCGGCCTTCGCGTCGATGCGCGCCGGCACACCGGCCTGCGCGGCCTGCCAGGCCAGGCGCTCCCAGCGCAGCGCGGCGCCGAACAGTTCGGCCCGGCCCGCCTGCAGCAGCAACTGCGCCGGGCCGGCGTCCAGGCCCAGCAGCTGCACGCCGACGTCGCGCGTGCGCAGCCAGGCTGAGGTGCTGCCGGTCGGGCGCGCTTCGAGCAGTTGCAGCGTGCCGCGCCAGCCGTCGATGGCGGCGGCGCTGCCGGCCACGAAACCGCCCTGCAGCTGCAGGGCCGCCTGCGTGCCGCTGTTCGCCTGCGTGCCCGCCGGTGCGGCCGGCAGGGCCTCGGTCCAGCCGGGCGGCCGCGCGTTCGAGCTGGCGCTCAGTTCCAGGCGATGTGCCCGGCCGCTGCCTTGGGCGCGCAGCTTCGCGTTCTCGAAGCGCGCCGCCCCGAGCACCAGCCCGGCCAGGTCGAACTCGGCATCGACCGGCGCGTCCAGCGAGGTGCCGGCCTGCCAGCGCGCGCTGCCGTTCTTCATCGCGAGCGAACCGGCCTGCAGGTCGGTGGCCTGCGCCTTGCCGGTCGAGCTGATCGACGGCCAGCGGCCGCGGGTCCGCAACTCGGCTGTCAGCGTGCCGCCCAGGGCCCTGCCGGCCGGGTCCGCGCCGGCCAGGCGGGCCAGCGGCGCCAGTCTGCCCAGCGCCGGCGCCTGCAACGTCAGCTGCCAGCGGTCGTCGGCACCACCGGCCACCTGGCCGATGCGGCCCTCGGCGTCGATGCGGTTGCCGTCCAGCTCGGCCTGCACGGTGGCCTGCAGCGCGCCGGCGGCGGCATTGCGCAGCGCCAGCTGGCCGCGCAGCGGCACGCCGGCGAGCAGGCTGTCGGTCAGCGTGGCCGTGGCCTGGCCACGCAGCGTGGCCAGCCGGTCGAGCGCGCGGCCCGGGCCGGCCAGCGGCAGCGTGAGGTCGAACTCGCTGTTCGCGTTCAGGCGGTGCGGCCCGCGCCGCCAGGGCGAGTCCTCGCGGCCCGGCCACCACACGGCGGGGTCGAAGGCGGTCAACGTGGCCTTCCCCTTGAGTTGCCAGGCCGCGCCGGGCGCCGCGCGGTTCGCGCCGGCCGTCAGCGTGGCGCGCGCGCCGCCGGCCTCGGCCTGCGCTTCGCGCAGCGTGATGCGGTCGGCGCCGCCTTCGCGGCGCCAATCGCCTTCGAGCTTCAGGCGCACCGCCCGCGCGCTGCCGCGGTCGGCCAGCTTGCCGGTCAGCTCGCCGCGCGCAGCCAGCGTCTGCACGGCCGCGGACGGCGCGCTGCCATCCACGCTGAGCGGCCCGTCGAGCAGCATCGCCGGGGCACGCGCATCCAGGCGCTGCGGCTGCAGGGCCTGCAGCGTGGCTTCGAGCCGCCAGCCTTCGCGCGACCAGCGGCCCTGGCCCTGCAGCCGGCCGGCCGGCTCGCGCGGCGTCCCGAGTTCGGCGTCGAGGGTGCGGACGTCCAGCCGCGTCGGGTCGTCCGGCCGCGCGCGCAACTCGATCGCCAGGCTGCGCACCGGCAGCCGGCCTTCGTTCCAGCGGCCGGGCACGGCGTTGTCCAGCCGCGCCGTCACCAACGCGGGCTCGCTGGCCGAGCGGGTCTTGGCGACCGCGCTGCCGCTGAGCGCCGTCACGGGCGCGGCCGCGTGGAAGGCGGACAGGTCCAGTCCCTGCGCCTTCGCATCCAGATCGCCGAGCGGCCAGGCCTCGAACGGGCGCAAGGCGGCGGCGAGGTCCAAGGACTGGGCCGGCAGCGGCTTGCCGCCCGGCGCCACCGTCGGCTGGGCCCGCACGACGGCCACCAGCTGCGGCGTCGCCAGCGGCCCGGCCAGCGAGGCCTGCGCCGACCACTGCAGGGCGGCCGCTGCGCCGTCCTGCGCCAGCGTCAGCGTGGCCTGCAGCGGCAGAGGCGCGGCACTGCCCAGTGCCGCGCTGCCGCTGGCGCGCAGGCGGTCGAAACCGACGGAGAGGTCGTCGAGGCGATGCCGTGCGCCGCCTTCGTCACCCAGGTGCACACGGGCGCGCAGATCGCGCAAGGGCGTCGCGCCCAGCGGCGTGGCGCGCAGCGTCTGCACTTCGACGGATGTCACCTGCAGTTCGAAGGGCAGCGCCAGCGACTCGGGCGCCGGGCTCGGCGGCGAGGCCGGCGTGCCCGGCTTCAGCTCGATGGCATCCGCGGCCAGGCGATCGATCAGGATGCGCGGCCGCCAGCGGGCATCGAAGTCGATGCGCAGCCCCCGCCACGAGGCGCCTTCGAGGGTCAGCAGGCCGTCGCGCGGCAGGCGGAGACTCAGGCGCTGCACGTCCAGATCGCCGCTGAGCAGCGATCCGCGCACGCCGCTGGCCTGCAGCCCTGGCACGCGCGCCAGTGCCCAGGCGGCGCCGGACTCGGTGCGCAGAAGCCACAGCCCCGCCGCCGCTGCGCACGAGGCGGCGGCCAGCACGATCAAGGCCCGCCATCCCCAGCGGGCCCAGGCGGGCGAGCGAGCTTGCGTCGGGTCCATGGGGCTAGAACGCGATGCCCACGCTCAGGTGCATGCGGAATGCCTTCGCCTCTTCGCCGTAGGCCAGGTCCACGCGCAGCGGCCCGACGGGGCTGCGCCAGCGCAGGCCCATGCCGTAGCCGTAGACCGGCTTCAGGTCGGTCCAGCGGTTGGCGGCGTTGCCGGCGTCGATGAACACCGCCCACCACACCGCAGGCATCTTCGGCGAGATCGGCCGGGCGAGCTCGGCGCTGCCGGTGAACATGGTGCGTCCGCTGGCCACGGCGCCGTCGACCAGCGGACCGAGCGTGCGGTAGCCGTAGCCGCGCACCGAGTCGTCGCCGCCGGCGCGGAACAGCAGCGTGTCCGGGATGCCGACGGCGTCGCGCGCGAACACCTGGCCGGCCTCGACGCGCGCGCTGGCGTACCACGCGGCGCCCAGCGGCTTGTACAGCGTGTAGCGCGCGTAGCCGCGGCCGAAAGGCCCGTTCTCCTCGGTCGAGTTGAGCGCACGGCCCAGGCCGGTCTGCAGCGACAGCGTGTAGCCGTTGGTCGGCAGCAGCACGCTGTCGACGTCGCGGAACACCCAGTGGTAGTTGGCCGACAGCGCGTCGCTGCTGGTGCGGCTGGCGATGTTGTCGACCCGCGAGTGCGCCAGCTCCGCGAAATACAGCCGCTCGATGCGCGGCGTGTCCTGCGTGCGGCCGATGCGCGCATTCCACGAGGTGCGGATCTCCTCACCGGAGCGCAGCCGCTCCGCCGTGCCCGACACCAGGTTGCGGTACAGGCCCTCGAGCGGGTGCGAGATCAGCTCGCCCTTCCACGACTTCAGCGAGGAGCCCAGCTCGAACTTGTTGCTGGCGACCCAGTCGATCCCGAACGGCCGGCGGTGGCGGTGCTCCAGCGTCACGCGCGGCCCGGTGTTGGCGCTGATGCCCACGCCGACGGTGGCCTGCTGCAGGGTCAGTTCGCGAACGCGCACCAGCACGGGCGCCGCCGCCGCGGCGGCGGGGTCGGCGTCGAGCTCGACCGAGGCGCTTTCGAACAGGCCGAGCTTCTGCAGCCGCTCCTGGAAGTCCAGCAGCAGCTTCTCGCTGTACGGCGTGCCCGGGCCGAAGGTGGCCAGCTGGCGCACCGTGCTTTCGTCGTAGCGCTGCAGCCCCTCGATGCGCAGCGCGCCAAGCCGGTACAGCGCGCCGCTGTCGAGTTCGAGCGCGAGCTCGACGCCATGATCGGTGGCATCCACCTTCGCGGAGGTGCTCTGCCAGGTTGCGGCCGGATAACCCTCGGCGCGCACACGCGCCAGCGTGGTCGTCTTGGCCGCCGTCCAGGCCGACTGGCGGAATGGCTGGCCGGCGGGCAGCGGCCAGTCGCGGCGCAGCCGCTCCTGCAGTTGCGCGGCCTCGCTGCCGGCCTGCGCGGCCTGCGCCTGCAGTTCGCCGGTCGCCGTGAAGGCCACGCTGCGCACGACGCTGCGCGGGCCGGGGTTGACGATCACGCGCACCACCGGTATGCCGCCCGGATCGACGGCGCGCGAGGTCTGCACCTCGGCGGAAAAGTAGCCCTCGGTCTCGAGCAGGCCGCGCGCCTGCGCCGGCGCCGCGGCGGCCAGGCGCGTGAGTTCGGTGGCGTCGATGGCCTCGGTGTCCGGCGCATTCTGGAAACGCGACAGGTCGAGGTAGTCGCTGAGCAGCTTGCGCAGGTCGTCGGGGGCCTCGACCTCGACGCGGTACTGCGCCCGCGACGAGGCCGCCGCCGCCTTGTCGTCCGGCGCCGCCTCGCGGCCGAAAGGCAGGGCCGCGCAGCCGGCCAGAGCGGCGCAGGCCAGTGCCGCCAGGCCGGCGCGCAGCGCCGGAGGCGGCGCGGCCGGCGTCATTTGCTCAGCAGCCGCATGGCCCCTTCCAGCCCCTGCAGCGTGAGCGGGAACATGCGCTGGTTCATCAGCTGCTGGACGATCGAGATGCTCTGCCGGTAGCCCCACACGCCCTGCGGCTCGGGGTTGATCCAGGCGAACTTCGGGAAGGCGCCCGTGAGCCGCTGCAGCCATTCGGCACCGGGCTCCTCGTTGTTGTACTCGACGCTGCCGCCGGGCTGCAGGATCTCGTAGGGGCTCATGGTGGCGTCGCCCACGAAGATCAGCTTGTAGTCCTTGTTGTACTTGCGGATGATGTCCCAGGTCGGGAACTTCTCGCTGTAGCGGCGCCGGTTGTTCTTCCACATGAAGTCGTAGACGCAGTTGTGGAAGTAATAGAACTCGAGGTGCTTGAACTCGCTCTTGGCGGCGCTGAAGATCTCCTCGACGCGGTGGATGTGTTCGTCCATCGTGCCGCCCACGTCCATCAGCAGCAGCACCTTTACCTTGTTGTGCCGCTCGGGCACCATCTTGATGTCCAGCCAGCCGGCGTTGGCGGCGGTGCTGCGGATGGTGTCGTCGAGGTCGAGCTCCTCCTGCGAGCCTTCGCGCGCGAAGCGGCGCAGCCGGCGCAGCGCCACCTTGATGTTGCGCGTGCCGAGCTCGAGCTGGTCGTCGTAGTCCTTGTACTGGCGCTGGTCCCAGACCTTCACCGCGCTCTTGTTGCGGCCCTTGTCCTGGCCGATGCGGATGCCCTGCGGGTTGTAGCCATAGGCGCCGAACGGGCTGGTGCCGCCGGTGCCGATCATGCGGTTGCCGCCCTCGTGGCGCTCCTTCTGCTCCTCGAAACGCTTCTTCAGCGTCTCCATCAGCTCGTCCCAGCCCATCTTCTCGATGGCGGCCTTGTCCTCGGCGCTCAGTTCGAGCTCCAGGTGCTTCTGCAGCCACTCGAGCGGGATCTCCTGGCTGAAGTCGGTGAGCATCTCCACGCCCTTGAAGTAGGCGGCGAAGGCGCGGTCGAACTTGTCGAACTGGGCTTCGTCCTTCACCAGCGTGGTGCGCGCGAGGTAGTAGAACTGGTCGACCGAGTTGTCGATCACGCCCTCCTTGAGGCCCTCGAGCAGCATCAGGTATTCCTTGACCGAGACCTTCAGCTTGGCCGCGCGCAGCGTGTAGAAGAAGTTGATCAGCATGGGGAAACCGGCGTTCGGGCGGGGCGGTTCGAGGAGGATACACGCCCGGGCAGGCCGGCGTGATGCCCTAGGTGTTTCGCTTCGTCGCGCCTGCGCCGAGAATGCCGCCCGATGCCCAGCTTCAGCGCCACCGAGATCGCCTTCCTGATGGTGGCCTGCCAGCAGGTCGTGCTCGCCTTCGGCTGGCTGGCCGGCGCCGCGCTGATGGCCGAATCGCGCCGAGCCGCGCTGCACTGGGCGCTGTACGCGGCGCTGAGCGCCGTCTCGCTGGTGCTCTTCGTCGTCTCGGTCAAGCCGGGCATCGAGCCGCTGCGCGCGCTGGCCAACCTGTGCATCGTGGCCTCGCTGGTGGTGCTGCAGCGCGGCGTGTGGGCCTTCTTCGCCTGCCCGCGGCCCTGGCGGTGGCATGCATCGGTGCTCGCCGCCGCCGGCACGGCCACCTGGTTCGGGCTGGATCCGGCCAACGGCGCCTGGCGCGTGGCCATCGTCTCGGGCGCGCTGTCGGCGCTGTGCCTGTCGGTGGGCTGGGACCTGCAGCGCGAGGCGCGCGCCCGCATGGAACTGCGCTGGGGCGCCGTGCTCTCGGTGCCGCTGCTGCTGGGCGGGCTGGTGTTCGGCCTGCGTGCCGGCCGCGCGATGGTCTCGCCGGGCACCATCGTTGCCGAGGTCACCGCCGACAGTGCGCTCAACGTCAGCGCCGCCTTCAGCTACCTCGTCATCGCGCTGGTCTTCCAGCTCACGCTGGTGGCGCTGGTGGTCACGCGCGGCGTGGTGGACTTGCGCCGCGCCTCGCGCTACGACGCGCTGACCGGCCTGCTCAACCGCCGTGCCGCCCAGGAGTCGCTGGAGCACGAGGTGCAGCGCTCGCGACGCCTGGGCGAGCCGTTCTCGGTGCTGATGATCGACGCCGACCACTTCAAGGCCATCAACGACGTGCAGGGCCACGCCGCCGGCGACCGCGCGCTGCAGCACCTGGGCACCCTGCTCTCGGCCCAGATGCGCGACATCGACCGTGTCGGCCGCTGGGGCGGCGAGGAGTTCATCGTCGTGCTGCCCGGCACGCCGCTGGCGCAGGCGCAGGAAGTCGCCGAACGGTTGCGCGAGCGAACCCAGTCCCTGCCGCCGCGCTGGCAGGAGCGGGCCGTGCCGCTGTCGGTATCGCTCGGGGTGTCGCAATGGGCCGGCCCGGCCGACGAGCTGTCGGCGCTGATGGCCCGTGCCGACGCGGCGCTGTACCGTGCCAAGGCCAACGGCCGCAACCGCGTGGAGGTCGAGCCGCCGCCCGGCGCGCCGCGCGTGTCGGTGGTGCGCTAGCGGCTCAGCGCTTCGCGCGGCTGCGGCCGGGGTCGTGCCGCTTGAGCCAGTCGAAGTACTCGGCGTACCAGAGCTTCGAGTTGCGCGGCTTGAGGATCCAGTGGTTCTCGTCGGGGTACCACAGCAGCCGTGCGTCGACACCACGCGCCTTGAGCGTGTTGTAGTAGGCCAGGCCCTGGCCGTCGGGCACGCGGTAGTCGAGCGCGCCGTGGATCACCAGCGTGGGCGTCTTCATCTTCGCGGCGAAGGCATGCGGGCTCTGCGCGTGCACCCTGGCCATGTCGTCCCAGTACGAGGCGCCCAGCTCGCGCGGGAACCAGGTGTAGGCATCTTCGGCGAACATCGAGACCCAGTCGAAGCAGCCCGCGTGGCACACATAGGCCTGGTAGCGGCCGGGCTTCACGTGGCCGTTCATCCAGGCGACCATGTAGCCGCCGTAGCTGCCGCCGGTGGCGAACACGCGCTTGCGGTCGGCCCAGGGCTTCTTGAGCAGCCAGTCGGTCGCGGCTTCCACGTCCTGCAGCTCCAGCTCGCCCCAACGGTGCGTGATGCTGTCGAGGAAGGCGTAGCCGAAGCCGCTCGAGCCGTGGTAGTTGACGCAGGCGACCACGTAGCCCTGGGCGGCGAACACATGGTTGTTCCAGCGGTAGTGGAAGGTGTCGCCGCTGGCCGCGTGCGGGCCGCCGTGGATCGAGTGCAGCACGGGGTACTTCTTGCGCGCGTCGAAGCCCGGCGGGTAGACCACCCACATCTGCACCTCGTCGCCCTGCGCGCCCTTGAAGCGCACGTCCTCGTGGGTGCCCAGCTTGAGCCTGGCCAGCAGTTCGTCGTTGAAACGTTCCAGGCGCCGCGGCGGTTCGCCGTCGCGGTGCGCGTGCACGCGCGCCGGGTGGTCCATCGCGTCGGCCGCGCAGACGACCACGCCGGCCGCCACGTCGAAGGACTGCACCCAGCCGCCGGCTGCGATGCGCGTGGCGCTGCGGCTGCGCAGCTCGAAGCGCCACAGGTGGTTGCGTGCTTCGGCCTCGGCCGTGAAGTGGACGCTCTGGCCGTCGTCGGCCCAGCGCAGCGGGCCGTGCACGGCATGATCCCAGTCGGCGCTGAGCACGCGCCAGCGCCCGCCGCGCTCGAGCAGCGCGAGCTGCGCCGGCATCGTGTGCTTCTTGCCCTGGTGGCTGGCGACGAAGGCGATGCGCTGGCCGTCGGGGCTGTAGCGCGGGTGTTCGAGGTCCCAGCCCTTGTCGTGCACCAGCGTCTCGGTGCGCCGCGTGCGCAGGTTCAGCTCGGACAGCTGCTTGCAGTTGTCCATGCGCTTCTCGGCCGCCGCGTCGTGCACGAACGCGATGCGGCGGCCGTCGGGCGCGATGTCGAAGGTGTTGGCGTCGGGCTCGGCGCGCGAGAGCTCCAGGCCGCTGCCCTCGAACAGGTCGATGATCCGCCCGCTGGCGACGTCGAGCACATGCAGGTGGGCGACGCGGCCCATCGGCACGTTGTGGTCCCAGTAGCGGTACTGCGCCTCGCTGGTGGCGTAGCCGCTCTCCTTGCGGTCCTTGAACTGTTTGTGGCGCTTCGCCTGCGCCTGGCTGCCCTTGAGCTCGGGCCACACCCAGGAAACGAAGGCGATGCGCCGGCCGTCCGGGAACCACTTGAAGGCCTCGATGCCGGGCGCGTAGTCGCTGACGCGGCGCGCCTCGCCGCCGTCGGGCGCGATCACGTAGAGCTGCGGCGTCTCGTCCTTCTTGCCCTGCTGTTCGCGCTTGGCAACGAAGGCGATGCGCTCGCCCGTGGGCGACCAGGCGGCCTGGCCGTCCTTCTCGCCGCACTGCGTGAGTCGGCGCGGGCCGCCGCCGAAGGTGGACAGCAGCCACAGCGCCGATTCGCCCTTGTTCTCGTCCATCGAGAACGACTGCAGCGAACACACCGCTTGCGCACCGTCGGGCGCGAGCGAGATGCCGCCGGCGCGTTCGAACTTCCACAGGTCTTCGGCCGTGATGGCCTTCCTGGCGATCGCCATGTCTGCCTCCCCCTCGAACGAGATCTGCTCAGCGCGGCCGGGTCAGCTGCCAGAGCAGGTGTGCCTTGACTTCCGGCCATTCGCCGGCAGCCAGGCTGTACATCACGGTGTCGCGCACCGTGCCGTCGCGGCGCAATGCGTGGTGACGCAGCACGCCGTCCTTGCGCGCACCCAGGCGCTCGATGGCGCGCTGGCTGGCGAAGTTGTAGTTGTCCGTGCGCCAGCCGACCAGCTGCGCGCCCAGCGTCTCGAAGGCGTGCTGCATCAGCAGCAGCTTGGCGCTGGTGTTGACGGCGCTGCGCTGGCGGCTGGCCGCGTACCAGGTCCAGCCG
>CAZVLY010000018.1:25671-26461 GCA_964628175.1 uncultured Piscinibacter sp.
CGGTCTCGCTCGGTTTCCGGCACCGTGAACACCACCAGCACCCACCCATCGTCGAGGTCGGCGGCCAGTTGGCTCTGGAAGATCCGCACGTCGCCTTCGGCCAACACGTCGAGCAGCTGGCGGCTGGCCGCGTACCAGGTCCAGCCGATCTCCAGGCGCTCGACTGCCGGCACGATGTCGTGGTAGCTGGTGCAGCCGATCACCTCGCCGCTGCCGCTGTCGAGCACGGCGAAGGCGAAGCGGTGCCCCTGGGCGCGCCCCTGCAGCGCCGTCTCGATGTAGCTGTGAGTCTGCTCGGGTTCCGGCACCGAGGTGACCCGAAGGTTCCACAGCTGCCCATCGGCAGCGGCGCGCTTCAGGCCGTCCTCGTGCTCCAGGCCCAGCGGCACCAGCCGAACCGGCGCGCGCTCCAGCGTGACCGGGCCCACCGGCTGCATCAGCGGTTGTGCCTTTGCATGAAGACGAGTTTCTCGAACAGCGAGACGTCCTGCTCGTTCTTCAGCAGCGCGCCCACCAGCGGCGGCACGGCGACCTTCTCGTCCTTGCTCTGCAGTGCCTCGAGCGGGATGTCCTCGGCCACCAGCAGCTTGAGCCAGTCGAGCAGTTCGGAGGTGCTCGGCTTCTTCTTCAGGCCGGGCAGGTTGCGCACCTCGTAGAAGTTCTTCAGCGCGGCGGCGAGCAGTTCCTTCTTCAGCTTCGGGAAGTGCACGTCGACGATGCTCTGCATCGTGTCGGCGTCGGGGAACTTGATGTAGTGGAAGAAGCAGCGGCGCAGGAAGGCGTCGGGCAG
>CAZVLY010000019.1:0-26347 GCA_964628175.1 uncultured Piscinibacter sp.
AACTGCGCAGCCGCGGCGAGGCACAGCCGGGCACCTTCGACGTCGTGATCCTGGCGATGCCGCCGGCCCAGGCGGCCGCCTTGCTGTCGGCTCACGCGCCGGCCTGGGCTCAACGGGCCGAGCAGGTCCTCATGCAGCCGTGCTGGACCTTGATGGGCGTGGCCGAAGCGTCGCAGATCGGCGAGCCATGGGACCTGTGCCGGCCCGAGCACCCCGTGATCGAGCTGTTGATGCGCAACGAGCGGCGCCCCGGCCGGGAACGGCGGACCGATGAAGCCCATTGGGTGGCCCATGCCCGCGTCTCCTGGAGCCGCGATCACCTCGAGCAGCCGGGTGATCGGGTGCAAGCCTGGATGCAGGACGCGGTGGCCGAGTGCCTGGGCGAGTCGGTTGGCTGGCGGCACGCGGTGGTGCATCGATGGCGTTATGCGCAGACGGGGCTCCCGCTGGCCGAACCGGGCGAGTCCTGCTGGTGGGACGGCGCCTCGGGCCTGGGCGTGTGCGGCGATTTCCTCGGTGGCCTGGGCGTCGAAGGGGCGTGGCAATCCGCCGTGGCCCTGGCCGGCGTCGTGCTGGGGAACGCCGCGGCCCGCACCGCATCTCACGGGGCCGCGCATTCCGCGCGGACCAGGCTCCAGCCCAGCGGCTGAGCAGTTCATTCATCCACTTCGCACAACGGAGCAAACCATGCACAAGTACATTCCGCGTCGCGTATTCCTCATGACCCTGGCTGCCTCGGGCGCGCTGGTCGGCACGGGCGCTCGCGCCCAGGCGATGGTCGACGAGAAGGATGCGCAGGCCACCGCGCTCGGCTACGTGGCCGATGCCAAGCGCGTCGACAAGAAGAAGTACGCCAAGTACGCCGACGGGCAGCAATGCGCCACCTGCGTCCTGTACCAGGGCAAGGCCGCGGACAAGGCCGGCCCCTGCGGCATCTTCGCGGGCAAGCAGGTGGCCAGCACCGGCTGGTGCAGCGCCTGGGCCAAGAAGGCATGAGGCAGCACTTCGCTTCGTTCAGGGGCAACAAGGCATCGTTGCCCGCCAAGCCCTGCGTTGCCTGCGGCAGGCCGATGAGCTGGCGACGGGCCTGGTCGCGCACCTGGGATGAAGTGAAGTACTGCTCCGACGCCTGCCGGCGCAGCAAGGCCCCACGTGGCTGAGCTGCGCTCCCTCGTCATCGTCCTGGGAGATCAGCTCGACCTCGAGGCCTCGGCCTTCGACGGGTTCGACGCACGCTGCGATGCGGTCTGGATGGCCGAGGTGCCGGAAGAGTCCACCCACGTCGTCTCCAGTCAGCAGCGCAGCGCGCTGTTCCTCTCGGCCATGCGCCACTTCGCGGCGGACTTGCGCGAAGCCGGGCTGCCGCTGCGCTACACCGCGCTCGACGCTCCCGGCAACCAGGGCAGCCTCGCGGCCCAGTTGCAGGCCGACATCGCCACGCTGCGCCCGCGGCAGCTGGTGGTTACGGCGCCGGGCGAGTGGCGCGTGCTGCATGCCCTGCAGGGCGTGGCCGAAGCCTGTGGCCTGCCGCTCGACGTGCGCGAGGACCGCCACTTCTTCGGCAGCGTGCGCGAGTTCGCGGCGCATGCCAAGGGCCGCAAGTCGCTGAGGCTGGAGCACTTCTACCGCGAGCAGCGCGTGCGCCACCGCGTGCTGATGGACGGCAAGGAGCCGCTCGGAGGCGAGTGGAACTTCGATGCCGACAACCGCGAGGCCTTCGGGCCCGAGGGGCCAGGCCGGGTGCCGCCGCGCAGCCGCTTCGAGCCCGACGCGATCACCCGCGAGGTCATCGCGCTGGTGCGCGAGCGCTTCGCCGCCCACCCGGGCCGGCTCGACGACTTCGCCTGGCCCGTCACGCGCGCGCAGGCCTTGCAGGCCCTGCACGAGTTCATCGCGCAGCGCCTGCCGCAATTCGGCCGCCACCAGGACGCGATGTGGCCGGGCGAGCCCTGGCTGTTCCACGCCCACCTGTCCGCGGCGCTGAACCTGAAGCTGCTCAATCCGCGCGAAGTCGTCGCCGCCGCGGAAGCGGCGTACCACGCGCGGCGCGCACCCCTGGCCAGCGTGGAAGGTTTCATCCGCCAGATCCTCGGCTGGCGCGAGTACGTGCGCGGGATCTACTGGACGCAGATGCCGGGTTACCTCGACCGCAATGCGCTGGATGCGCAGGAGGACCTGCCCGCCTGGTACTGGAGCGGCGAGACCGACATGGCCTGCCTGCGCGATGCGATCACGCAGACGCTGGAGCACGGCTACGCCCATCACATCCAGCGCCTGATGGTGACCGGACTGTTCGCGCTGATGTACGGCGTGCAGCCGCGCCAGGTGCATGCCTGGTACCTCGCGGTCTATGTCGACGCGGTGGAGTGGGTGGAGCTGCCCAACACGCTGGGCATGAGCCAGTTCGCCGACGGCGGCCTGATGGGCAGCAAGCCCTACGTGGCCACCGGCAAGTACATCGAGCGCATGAGCCCGCATTGCGCCGGCTGCCGCTACGACCCGGCGCAGCGCAGCGGCGACGCGGCCTGCCCATTCACCACGCTGTACTGGGACTTCCTGATGCGCCATGAGACCGTGCTGGCGAAGAACCCGCGCATGGCACTGCAGGTGAAGAACCTGTCCCGCATGGACGGCGCGCAGCGGGACGCGGTGCTGCAGCGCGCGCAGGCCATCCGCCGCGGCGACGTCGGCTGCCGCAGCGCGACGGAGCGCGTTGCGGCGGCGCTCACCGATCCCCTCGACCTGCAGGAATCGCTGCCATGAACCCGATCGCCCTCGTCACCGGGTCCGGCGGCGGCATCGGCCGCGCGCTGGCTGCGCAATTGAGCTCACAAGGCTGCCGCGTGGTGGCCGTGGGCCGCGACGCCGCGCGCCTGGCCGAGGTGCCGGCCGTGCTGCGCATCGCCGCCGACACCACCACGCCGGAAGGCGCGGCGCTGGCCTTCGCGGCCTGCCGCGAAGCGCTCGGCGCGGCGCCCACACAGCTCGCGCATTGCGTCGGCAGCACGCTGATCGCGCCGCTGCAGCGCACCCGCATCGAGGCCTATCGCGAGCTGATGCGCGTGAACCTCGACAGCGCGGTCTTCGTGCTGCAGGCCTGGCTCGCCGAACTGAAGGGCGCGCCGGGCGCGGCGGTGTTCGTGAGCTCGGTGGTGGCGCGCATCGGTGTGGCCAATCACGAGGCCATCGCGGCGGCCAAGGGCGGTGTTGAGGCGCTGGTGCGCAGCGCCGCGGCCACGCACGCAGCGCAGGGTGTGCGCGTCAACGCCGTGGCGCCGGGCATGACCGAAACGCCGATGACTGCGGCCATGCTCAAGCTGCCGGCGATGCGCGAAGGCGCGTCGCGCCAGTACCCGCTGGGCGGTGTGCAGACCGCGGCTCAGGTGGCCGAGGTGATGGCCTGGCTGCTCGGCGAGGGCGCCCAGCGCCTGACCGGCCAGGTGATCGCGGTGGATGGCGGCTTCACCACGGTGCGCCCGCTGGTGAAGTGAGGCGGCGCGGGCGGCGACGCGAGGGCCGTCAGCCCCGGTGGCCGAGCCGGTGCGACACCGCGGCCGCGGCGTCGCGCACCGCCGTGGCCAGCGGCGAATCCCAGGTGGCGGCGAAGCTGTCCTCATGGCCCAGCGCGGTGATCACCAGCGCCGGCCGGCCCTCGTGGTCGAAGGCTGCCGCGCTGAAGGCGTTCACGCCCGGGATCGGCCGGCCCAGCGCACGCGCCACGCCGTGGCGTCTTACCTCGGCGGCGATGCTCTCGAGCTCGCGGTCGACGTCCTTCACCGCCGTGCGGTCGGCGCGGCGCGGCTCGCCCACCGGCCCGGCCAGCACCTCCTTCACCGTGCGCGGCGGCAGCACGGCGGCGAAGGCGCGGCCGGTGGCGGTGCCCAGCACCGACATCACCGAGCCGGCGCGCATGTTCACGTGCAACGGCTGGCTGCCCTCGATCACGCGCACGATGGTCGGGCCGAAATTGGCCCACACGGCGATCGCCACCGTCTGGTCGATCGCCTGCGACAGCGCCTCGGCCACCGGCCCCGCGGCCTTGATCGGATCGAGCTGGTGCAGGCAGGCCAGGCCCAGCTGCAGCGCCGCCGGGCCGAGCGCGTAACGCCCGCTGGTGCCGTCCTGCTCGATCAGGCCGAGCCGTCCGAAGCTCACCAGGTAGGGGTGCGCGCGCGAGGCGGGCAGGTCGGCCGCGGCAGCCAGGTCCTTCAGCGACATCGGCGCAGCATGCTGGCCCAGCGCGATGAGCAGGCGGCCGCCGACCTCCACCGACTGCACCGCCCGCTGCTCGCGGTTGACGATTTGTTCCATGCAAACTAGTTTGACATAGCGCAACCTTGCCCGTAAAGTGCGAATGCGTTTGCGATGAACAAACACCGTGGCCGTCCGGCCACGGACTCCGGAGATCCCATGAGCCAGAAGACCTTCGCCAGCCAGGCCGACCTGGAAGAAAAGAAGGTCAGCTTCACGAAGCTGTCCGACAACGCCTACGCCTACACGGCCGAGGGCGACCCCAACACCGGCATCATCATCGGCGACGACGCCGTGCTGGTGCTCGACACGCAGGCCACGCCGGTGATGGCGCAGGACGTGATCCGCCGCATCCGCGAGGTCACCGACAAGCCGATCAAGTACGTGCTGCTGACCCACTACCACGCGGTGCGCGTGCTCGGCGCGAGCGCCTACGCGCCGCAGCAGATCATCGCCAGCCAGGACACCTACGACCTGATCGTCGAGCGCGGCGAGCAGGACAAGGCCAGCGAGATCGGCCGCTTCCCGCGCCTGTTCCGCAATGTCGAGAGCGTGCCGCCGGGGCTGACCTGGCCGACGATGACCTTCACCGGCAGGATGACGCTGTGGCTCGGCAAGCTGGAAGTGCAGCTGCTGCAGCTCGGCCGCGGCCACACCAAGGGCGACACGGTGGCCTGGCTGCCGCAGCAGAAGATCCTGTTCAGCGGCGACCTGGTCGAGTTCGACGCCACGCCCTACGCCGGCGACGCCTACTTCAAGGACTGGCCGGCCACGCTCGACAACCTGGCCGCATTGAAGCCCGAGAAGCTGGTGCCCGGCCGCGGCGCGGCGCTGGTCACGCCCGAGCAGGTGCAGGCGGGCCTGGCCGGCACGCGCGCCTTCATTGCCGACGTGTACGAGAGCGTGAAGGCCGGCGTGGCCGCGGGCAAGGACCTCAACGCCGTCTACAAGGACACCTACGCGCGCCTGGCGCCGAAGTACGGCAAGTGGGTGATCTTCGACCACTGCATGCCCTTCGACGTGACACGCTGCTACGACGAGGCCACGCAGTACCCCGACCCGCGCATCTGGACCGCCGAGCGCGACCGCCAGATGTGGGCCGCGCTCGAAACCTGAGGAGACCCACACCATGAGCATCCAGCGCATCCACCACGTCGCCTACCGCTGCCGCGACGCCAAGGAAACCGTGCAGTGGTACGGCAAGCATCTGGGCATGGACTTCGTGCTCGCGATCGCCGAAGACCAGGTGCCCTCGACGAAGGCGCCCGACCCTTACATGCACGTCTTCCTCGATGCCGGCGCGGGCAACATCCTCGCCTTCTTCGAGCTGCCCAATTCGCCGGCGATGGGCCGTGACAGCAACACGCCGGAGTGGGTGCAGCACATCGCCTTCAAGGTCGGCTCGCTACAGGAGCTCGAAGCCACGAAGGCGAAGTTGCAGGCCGCCGGCATCGAGGTGATCGGGCCGACAGACCACACCCTCTTCAAGTCGATCTATTTCTTCGACCCGAACGGCCATCGCGTCGAACTCGCCGCCGACACGGCCACGCCGGAGATGAACGCCAAGCTCGACCAGGTGAAGTGGGACATGCTCGACGAGTGGGCGCAGACCAAGCGTGCACCCAAGCACGCGGCCTGGATGCACGAGAAGGAATTCAAGGCCTGACCCACCTCCGACGTCGCGACCGAGCCGCCCATGCTGAGCACCTACACCTACCCGCGCTACGCCCACCACCGCCCCGCCGAGATCGGGCGCCCGGGCGAGATGCCCCGCCACCCGGTGATCGTCGTCGGCGCCGGCCCGGTGGGGCTGGCGGCGGCGATCGACCTCGCGATGCAGGGCACGCGCGTGCTGCTGCTGGATGACGACGACACCGTCAGCGTCGGCTCGCGCGGCCTGTGTTACGCCAAGCGCGCGCTGGAGATCCTCGACCGCCTCGGCTGCGGCGACCCGGTGGTCGACAAGGGCGTGACCTGGAACGTCGGCCGCACCTTCTACGGCAACGACGAGGTGTTCCGCTTCAACCTGCTGCCCGAGGCCGACCACCACCGCCCGGGCATGGTCAACCTGCAGCAGTACTACCTCGAGGAATACCTGGTCCGGCGCGCCAGCGAACTGCCCAACCTCGAGCTGCGCTGGAAGAACAAGGTCGTCGGCGTGACACCAGCCGGCGACGGCGCGCGGGTCGAGGTCGAGGCCGCCGAAGGGCGGTATGCGCTCGATGCCGACTGGCTGATCGTCGCCGACGGCGCGCGCAGCCCGATCCGCCGCCAGCTCGGCCTGGACATTGAGGGCAAGGTGTTCCAGGACCGCTTCCTGATCGCCGACGTGGTCATGAAGGCCGACTTCCCGGCCGAGCGCTGGTTCTGGTTCGACCCGCCGTTCCACCCGGGGCAGAGCGTGCTGCTGCACCGCGAGGCCGACAACGTCTGGCGCATCGACTTCCAGCTCGGCTGGGATGCCGACCCGGAAGCGGAGAAGCAGCCCGAGCGCGTCATCCCGCGCATCCGCGCCATGCTCGGCCCGGAGCGCGAGTTCGAGCTCGAATGGGTCAGCGTCTACACCTTCCAGTGCCGGCGCATGCAGCGCTTCCGCCATGGCCGCGTGCTCTTCGTCGGCGATGCGGCGCACCAGGTCTCGCCCTTCGGTGCGCGCGGCGCGAACTCCGGACTGCAGGACACCGACAACCTGGTGTGGAAGCTCAAGCTGGTGATGGATGGCAAGGCGCCCGACACGCTGCTCGACACCTACAGCGACGAGCGGGTGGCCGCGGCCGACGAGAACCTGCTGAACTCGACGCGCTCCACCGACTTCATCACGCCCAAGAGCCAGGTCTCGCGCGATTTCCGCAACGCGGTGCTGACGCTGGCCCGGGAGCATGCCTTCGCGCGGTCGCTGGTCAATTCGGGGCGGCTGTCGGTGCCCGCGCACCTGACCGGCTCGGCGCTCAATACGCCCGATGCGGATCCGTTCGAGGGCACCATGCACCCCGGCGCGCCGCTCGCCGATGCGCCGGTGCGCCACCAGGGCCGGGATGCCTGGCTGCTCGCGCACACGGGCGACCGCTTCACGCTGCTGCTGTTCGTGGCCGGACCGGCCGATATCGATGCCGCCGCGCGCGAGACGATCCGCTCGCTGGCCGACGCCGCGATCCCGGTGCGCACCTTGATCGTCTCGCAGGTCGAGGGCGACGCACCGGCCGGTGCGTCGCTGGTCGTCGACCACCAGGGCGTGGCCGCCAAGCGCCTCGATGCGCGGCCGGGCACCGCCTACCTGCTGCGCCCCGACCAGCACGTGGCCGCACGCTGGCGCCACCTCGACGCCGCCGCGGTGCGCGCTGCGCTGGCCCGCGCGACCTGCAACGCCTGAACGTCCGACGAGAAGCCGATGGAACACCTCAACACCCGACCGAATTTCGGCCGCCCCGGCCAGACGCCCTTGCACGCGTTCACGCCGGGCGACGACTTCTACGAGATGCTGATCGACACGCACCGCGGCCTGTCTGACGACGCCAGCCGGCTCGTCAACGCGCGCCTCGTGCTGCTGCTGGCCAACCATGTCGGCGACCTGCGCGTGCTGCGCGAGGCGCTCGACGCGGCCCGCGCCGGCGTGCCGACCGGCGGGCCGGGCGCATGAGCGCCGCGCTGGACGAGACGCACGATCCTTCGCTGCGCAGCTGGGTCGTCTCGGCCAACGAGGCCGGCATCGACTTTCCGATCCAGAACCTGCCGCTCGGGCGCTTCCGCCGCAAGGGCAGCGAGGAGCCCTGGCGCTTCGGCGTGGCCATCGGCGAGCAGGTGCTGGACCTGCGTCTGGCCGCCGAGCAATGCCCCTGGGGGCGCGAGGTGGCGCAATGGCTGCAGCCGCTGGCCGCCGGCGACCTGCTCGGCTTCATGGCGCTCGGGCCCGTCGCTCGGCGCGGCGTGCGCGCGGCGCTGTCGCTGGCCTTGCGCGAGGACAGCGAGCAGGGCCCCTTCCTCGAGCTGTGCCTGCTGCCGCAATCGGCCATCGAGATGAGCCTGCCCTGCCGCATCGGCGACTACACCGACTTCTACACCGGCATCCACCATGCCACCGCGGTGGGCAAGCTGTTCCGTCCCGACAACCCGCTGCTGCCGAACTACCCATGGGTGCCGATCGGCTACCACGGCCGTGCCTCGTCGATCGTCGTCAGTGGCCAGCCCTTCCGCCGGCCGCTCGGCCAGGTGAAGGGCCCGAACGACGCGCAGCCGCGGCTGGCGCCCAGCGCGCGGCTGGACCATGAACTGGAGCTGGGCTTCCTCATCGGCGCCGGCAATGCGCTGGGCGAGCCGGTGCCGATCACGAAGGCGGAAGACGCGCTGTTCGGCATCGTGCTGCTCAACGACTGGTCGGCGCGCGACGTGCAGGCCTGGGAATACCAGCCGCTCGGGCCCTTCCTGTCGAAGAACTTCGCCACCACGATCTCGCCCTGGGTGGTCACGCCCGAGGCGCTGGCGCCGTTTCGCGTGCCCTTCGAGCGCCCGGCCGGCGACCCGCAGCCCTTGCCCTACCTCGACTCGGCGGCGAACCGTGCGGCCGGGGCCTTCGACATCACGCTCGAGGTGTCGATCCAGACGCTTCGCATGCGCGAGGCGGGTCAGCCGCATGAACGCCTGATGCAATCGAACTTCCGCGACTCGTACTGGACCATCGCGCAGCTCATCGCCCACCACACCGTCAACGGCTGCAATCTCGGCGCCGGCGACCTGCTCGGCTCGGGCACCCAGTCGGGCCCGGCGCCGGGGCAGGGCGGCTCGCTGCTGGAGCTGACCGAAGGCGGCAAGCGCCCGATCACGCTGGCCAACGGCGAGACGCGCAGCTTCCTCGAAGACGGCGACAGCCTGGTGCTGCGCGCCCACTGCGAGCGCGCTGGCGCTCGCCGCATCGGCTTCGGGGTCTGCGAAGGCCAGGTGCTTGCATCGCGCACGGCGGCGTGACACCCTGCTGGTCGGACCAGACCGGGAGACGGACATGACGCAGTGGCGACGCAAGGGCAAGGACGAGGTCTACACGGCCGAGGAGGTCGAGGCGCGCCTGAAGGCCGAGCTGCCGAAGTGGACCTTCGAGGACGGCTGGATCCGCCGCAAGTACAAGACCAGCGGCTGGAAGGGCACGCTGATGGTGGTCAACACCGTCGGCCACCTCGCCGAGGCAGCCTGGCACCACCCGGACCTGAACGTCTCCTATGCCTTCGTCACCGTGAAGCTGATGAACCACGCGGCCAAGGGCATCACCGAGAAGGACTTCGCGCTGGCGAAGAAGATCGAGGACGTGCTGATGTGGCAGCCCGGCCAGGAAGCGGAGGCGGTGCTCGAAGGCACGCCCGACGACCCGCGCTTCAAGTACCTCAAGTACGACTGAGGGACGACGACGCCGGTCGCGCGGGGGCGGCTGCGTTGACACAGTGTCCCCGTAACGGAACAACGCCCGCCTGCCAGCATGCATGGGGGCGACTTCCCGCGTCGGAACGGGCCTTGCTACCCTGGCCGTATGCTCCGCCCGATCGATGCCCCGTTCCCGACCATGGCCAGCTCCTCGCCGACCCCGCCTCGCGCCGACATGCGCGCCGGTGTGAGCGTGCGCGCGCCGGGCCGGCTGCACCTGGGCTTCCTCGATCCGTCGGGCTCGCTGGGGCGGCGCTTCGGCAGCATCGGCCTGGTGATCGACGGCTTCGAGACCGAACTCGAACTCGCGCCAGCCGATCACGATGCCCTGAGCGCCGACACGCTGGCCGCGCAGGACGAACTCGGCCGCGCCGCCGCGCACCTGCAGCGCCTGCGCGAACGCAGCGGCCGCCACGCGCCGCTGTCGCTGCGTCTGCGCCACGTGCTGCCCGCGCATGCCGGCTTCGGTTCGGGCACGCAGCTCGCGCTGGCCATCGGCCGCGCGTTCGCGCGCTGCCACGCGCTCGAGGTGGACACACCCGCGCTGGCGCAATGGCTGGGCCGAGGCCAACGCTCGGGCATCGGCATCGCCGGCTTCGACGCCGGCGGCCTGTTGCTCGACGGCGGCCCGGGCCGCGACGGCTCGCCGGCACAACTGCTTTCCCGCATCGAGCTTCCGCAGGCCTGGCGCGTCATCGTCGTGCTCGACAAGCGCCTGCGCGGCCTGTCCGGTGCTGGCGAACGCGAGGCGATCGCCCAGCTGCCGCCGCTGCCGCAGGCCGCGGCCGCCGACATCTGCCACCAGGTGCTGATGCGTGTGATGGCCGGTGCGGCGAGCGATGACTTCGCCGCCTTTGCGCCGGGCCTGAACCGCGTGCAGCAACTGCTGGGCGACCATTTCGCGCCGGCGCAGGAAGGCAGCGCCTGGACCAGCGCCGCCGTCGGCCGCCTGATGCGCTGGTGGGGTGCGTCGGCCGGTGATGGCGCCGCCATCGGCCAGAGTTCCTGGGGCCCGACCGGGTTCGCCATCGTGCCCTCGGCCGACGCGGCGCAGGGCCTGATCGATGCGGCGCGCGCGGCCGGTGTCGTCGACGACGCCTTGACCGTGCGCGTGGTCACCGCGCGCCGGCACGGCGCCGTGGTGACCGAATCGCCCGCGCGCTGAACTTCCTTTCCCAACCTTCACAGGCAACGATTCGCCATGGAACGCCCCTACATCCTCCACATGATCACGCCGGGCAAGCAGATGAGCCCGTTCGACATCAACATGGCCGCCGACGCCGGCTACCAGATCATCGTGCCGTACTGCGACGCCGGCATCGACAGCGTGACCGCGCTGACGCAGGACGCGATCTTCTCGCGCGGCCCCAAGGGCGTGACGCGCACCGGGCTGTTCATCGGCGGGCGCGATGCGCTGCTCGCCGCCGACATGCTGGAGCGCTCGACCAAGGCGATGGTGCCGCCCTTCGTGGTCTCGGTGATGGCCGACCCGAGCGGCGCCTACACCACCGCCGCGGCGATGGTGGCCTGCGTCGAGGCCGCGCTGCTCAAGTCGCAGCCGCAGGGACTGAAGGGCCAGCGCGTGGTCATCCTCGGCGGCACCGGGCCGGTGGGCCGCATCGCCGGCGTGCTCGCCGCGACGGCCGGCGCCGACGTGGCGCTGTCCAGCCGCAACGGCATCGACGTGGCCGAAGAGGCCGCGCAGCAGACCGGCAAGCGCTTCGGCGTGACGATCCACGGCATCTCCGGCGGTGACCGCGCCGCGGTGCGCAGCTCGATCGCCGAGGCCGACGTGGTGCTCGCCTGCGCCGCCGCCGGCGTGCAGGTGGTGTCGGCCGAAGACCTGGGTTACGCCAGGCGCATGAAGGTGGCCGCCGACGTGAACGCGGTGCCGCCCGAGGGCGTGGCGGGTGTCGGCGTGATGGACAACGCCAAGCCGCTGGCCGGCACGAACGCGCTGGGCATCGGCGCGCTGGCCATCGGCAACGTCAAGTACCAGACGCAGCACCGCCTGCTGGTGCAGATGCGCGACGCGCCGAAGGCGGTGACGCTCGGCTTCGCCGAGGCCTTCGCGACGGCGCGGGCCTTCCTGGCCGAGTCCGCGGCCGGCCAGGGCGGCTGAGACCGCCGTGCTCGCCGTCGCGGCGCTCTCCGCGCGGGCCCTGGTCGAGAGCGCTGCGCTCGACGGAACGCGCACGGTCGCGCTCGACTGCTTTGGCGATGCCGACACGCAGCGGCTGGCGATGCAGTGGCACGACGTCGGCTCGGCGCAGGCGCTGCGCATCGACGACGGCAAGCTGCTCGCGGCGCTCACGCGGCTGGCGCAACGCGGCGAGGCGATGGGCTGGATCGCCGGCAGCGGCCTCGACGGGCGGGCCGACCTGCTCGAGCAGGGCGCTGCGCTGCTGCCGCTGATCGGCACCGCGCCGCAGGACGTGCGCCGCGTGCGCGATCCGCAGGACTTCTTCGGCGTGCTGCATTCGCACGGCATCGGCTTCCCGGCCGTGTCGCTGGATCCGCCGGCCACATGGTCCGGCTGGCTGCTCAAGGATGCCGCCGGCAGTGGCGGCTGGCAGGTGCGGCGGGCCAGCGCCGATTCGGCCGCCGGGCCCGGCCAGTACTGGCAGCGCGAGCGGCGCGGTCTACCGATGTCGGCCACCTTCGTCGCCAACGGACGCGACGCCGTGCTGCTCGGCTTCAATGCGCAGACGGTCCGGCGTGCGGGCGATCGGCCCTACCTGTTCTGCGGCGTGATCGGGCCGGTGCCGGTGAGCGACGCCGTGCAACGCGAGGTGACCGCGATCGTGCGGCTGCTCGCCGCCGTGTTCCGACTGCGCGGCCTGGGCAGCCTGGACTTCCTGCTCGACGGCGATACTGTCGAGGTGCTCGAACTCAACCCGCGTCCACCGGCCAGCCTGGCGCTGTACCCGCAGGTGGGCGAGGGCGGACCGGTGCGTGCGCACCTGCGCGCCTGCCTGCGCGACGAGCTGCCGCCGGCACCCGCGCCGGTGTCGGGCGTGCGAGGCACCGAGATCGTCTTCGCGCGAAGCGCGCTGAAGCTCGATGCCGAGCTGGCCGCGCAGATCGCGCAGCGTGAAGGCGCACGAGACCTTCCCCATGCCGGCACGCAGTACGCTGCCGGTGACCCCCTGTGCAGCCTCGTGGCCGAAGGCAGCGACCTGCACGAACTGACCACCCGACTGGCCCAGCGCCGCGATGCGCTGCTGGCTTCCCTGGAGACGACGACATGACTGAGCATCCCGCGGCCCTGGCCGGCTGCACGCTGAGCCTGAATGCGCAGGTGCAGCCCTGGGTCGAGCGGCTCGTCGCCGACGCCGAAACGCTGCGCGTCAAGGTGTCGCGCGACGCCAGCGGCGCGCGCATCGTCGATGCCGGCATCGACGCCGAGGGCAGCATCGAGGCCGGCCTGCGCATCGGCGAGATCTGCCTCGGCGGCTTCGGCAGCGTCACGCTGCGCAGCGGCGCGGCCGACGGCTGGCCGAGCTGGCTGGAGGTGCGCAGTTCGCAGCCGGTGCTGGCCTGCCTGGCCAGCCAGTACGCCGGCTGGAGCCTGTCGGCCAGCAAGGAAGAGACGGGCGGCAAGAAGTTCTTCTCGCTCGGCTCCGGCCCGGCGCGCGCGCTGGCCGCCAAGGAGCCGCTGTATGCCGAGCTCGGCTACCGCGACCGCGCCGACCAGGGCGTGCTGGTGATGGAAGTCGACCGCGTGCCGCCCGAGGTGGTGGTGAAGAAGGTGCTGCGCGACTGCGGCCTGGCGCCCGAAGGCCTGACGCTGGTGCTGACGCCCACCAGCAGCGCCGCCGGCACCACGCAGGTGGTGGCGCGTGTGCTCGAGGTGGCACTGCACAAGTCGCACGAAATCGGCTTCGACCTCTCGCACATCGTCGACGGCGTGGCCACCGCGCCGCTGCCTTCGCCCAGCCCCGATGGCGTGGAGGCGATGGGCCGCACCAACGACGCCATCCTCTACGGCGGCCGCGTGCACCTGAGCGTGCGCGGCAGCGACGAGGCGGCGCGTGAGCTCGCCATGAAGCTGCCTTCGCGCAACTCGAAGGACTACGGGCGCTCCTTCGCCGAGATCTTCAAGGCCGTCGAATACGACTTCTACAAGATCGACGGCGCGCTGTTCGCGCCCGCCGAGGTGTGGGTGAGCAACCTCGACACCGGCAGCAGCTTCCACGCCGGCGGACTGAACATCGACCTGCTGCGCGGCCTGTGGCTGAAGGAAGCCTGAGCCCGGCATGACCCGCGTCGCCATCATGACCGACGAGGTCGGCTGGCACACGCGCCAGCTGCAGGCGGCGCTGCGCGAACGCGGTGCCCTGGGCCGCTGCGTCGATCTGGCCGATTGCCGCATCGACACCACCGCGGCCTGGCACGGCCTGGCCATCCCGGGCTTCGGCCGCGAACTGCCCGACGCCGTGCTGGTGCGCGGCATCGCCGGCGGCACGTTCGAGCAGGTGACCAAGCGGCTGGGCGTGCTGCATGCGCTGCGCGAACTCGGCGTGCCGGTCTACAACGACGCCCGCGCCATCGAGCGCAGCGTCGACAAGTCGATGACCAGCGTGCTGCTGCACGCCGCCGGCATCGCGACGCCGCCGACCTGGGCCATGGAGTCGCCCGCGCAGGCGCAGCGCCTGGTGATGCGCGAGAGCGCGGCGGGCCGGGCGCTGGTGCTCAAGCCGCTGTTCGGATCGCAGGGCAAGGGCCTTCGACTCGTCGGCTCGGTCGATGGCGTCCACCACCCGTTGCCCGACCTGAAGCAGGGCTACGGCGCGCTGGCCTACCTGCAGCGCTTCGTGCCGCCGCTCGCGCAGCCGGGTTTCGACTGGCGCGTGCTGGTCGTCGGCGGGCGCGCGGTGACGGCGATGCGCCGCGTCAGCGCGCACTGGGTGCACAACGTGGCGCAGGGCGCGCGCTGCGAGCCGGCCGTGCTCGACGGGGCGCTGGCGCGAGTGGCCGAAGACGCCGCGCGGGCCCTCGAGATGGACTACGCGGGCATCGACATCCTGCCCTGCGGCGCAACCCAGACGCTGCAGGTCATCGAGGTCAACGGCGTGGCCGCCTGGCAGGGGCTGCAGCGCGTGACCGCCTTCAACATCGCGCGTGCGCTGGTCGACGACCTGCTGGACCGACGGCTCGCGTCGTCGCGCGGCGCGCAGCGCGCCTGAGCCGCGCGGTGGATCGCGCCATGCTCGACCGCGCGCGCGCCGGCTTCCTGCAGGCTTGCTGGCTCGACGTGGCGGTGCGCAAGCCCGGCAACGTGAGCCTGGCCTCGGCCGGCCACCGCATGCAGGCCGACATGTTCCTGGCCAGCGCGCAGGCGGCGGCCGGGCCGTTGTTCGCAGCCGGTGCGCCGGTCGGCGATCGCATCGAAGGCGCGATGGCCGCGACCTGGGCCGCAGTGGGCTGCAACACCAACCTGGGCATCCTGCTGCTGTGCGCGCCGGTGGCCGCGGCGGTGGAGCGCGAAGGCGCCTGCACGAGCGTGGCGGCGCTGCGCGCGGCGATTGCGCAGGTGATGGACTCGCTCGACGTGGCCGATGCGCGCGCCGCCTACCGAGCGATCGCCCAGGCCAACCCCGGCGGACTCGGCGACGCGCCCGCGCAGGACGTGCACGACGAGCCCACCGTCGGGCTGCGCGAGGCGATGCGCCTGGCCGCCTCGCGCGATTGCATCGCTCAGCAGTACGCGAGCGGCCACGCGGACCTGTTCGACATCGGGCGCGCGGCCTGGCCCTCAGGGTTTGTACTGGGGATCGGCCCCGCCGGCGAAGCGCCCGATGCGGCCACGAAGGCCGCCGTTCAGCGCGTCTTCCTGGGGTTTCTCGGCGTCATGGCCGATTCACACATTGTTCGAAAACACGGCGAGGCCGTGGCACACACTGTCATGACGGCGGCGCAGGCGTGGCGCGGACATTCTTCGCCCGATGGCGAGCCCTCGTTCGCCGCCTGGGACGAATCCCTCAAGGCGAGCGGCATCAACCCCGGCACGAGCGCCGATCTGACGGTGGCCACCTTGCTCATCGCGAGCCTGCTCGGCCCGCAGTGGCATGGATCGTGATAGCGTTTGCGACGCGCTGGACCTCAGGCCAGTGTGTCGACACCCAGAGAATCACATTCACAGGAGATAGAAACGCCATGGCAAAAATCGATCGCATGATGGTTGGCGAGTCCCTCGTCGGTGACGGCAACGAAGTTGCGCACATCGACCTGATCATCGGGCCGCGCGGCTCGGCTGCGGAGTCCGCCTTCGCCAACGCGCTGACCAACAACAAGGATGGCTTCACGTCCCTGCTGGCCGTGGTCGCGCCGAACCTGCTGACCAAGCCGTCCACCGTGATGTTCAACAAGGTCACGATCAAGGGCGCCAAGCAGGCCGTGCAGATGTTCGGCCCCGCCCAGCGTGGCGTGGCAATGGCCGTGGCCGACAGCGTCGAGGACGGCACGATCCCCGCCGCCGAAGCCGACAACCTGTTCATCTGCGTCGGCGTCTTCATCCACTGGCTGGCCGAAGACGACAAGAAGATCCAGGAATACAACTACAAGGCCGTTCGCGAGTCGATCCAGCGCGCTGTCGCCGGTTCGCCGACCGCCGCCGAAGTGGTTGCCAAGAAGGGCTCCGTGGCCCACCCGTTCCAGGCGAAGTGAAGAGAGCGGCGCACCGGCGACGGTGCGTCGGGAGAGAGAGGGTTTGAGATTGCCGACCGGTCCGCCGGTCGGCCTTTTCGTTCCTGGGCCGGCAATTTCGAAGGGCTCAGCGCCCGCCGGGCACCATGCCGCTGCCGATCAGGTGCAGCACCGCGGCGCCGCGCTGTTCGCGCTGCGCGGGCGTGTCGATCTCGGCCGCATGGCGCTCGATCTGCACACCCACCGCCTGCACGTCGTCGAACTTGCGCGGCTTGACCACCTTCACGCGCACCCAGCTGGCGCGGAACTCGTCGAGCAGGATGTCGGCGATCGCCTCGGCAAAGGCCTCGAGCAGCTGCAGCCGGTGTTCGACGAGCAGGCGCTGCAGGCGCTCGCGCACCACGCCGTAGTCGATCGTGTCGCCGATGCGGTCGGTGTCGCAGGCGCGCGCGCGCGGCAGGCCGGCGTGCAGGTCGATAACCACCGGCTGCGGGTCGTGCAGTTCGGTGTGGTGGATGCCGATCACCGTCTGGCCGGTGAAACCCTCGATGAAGATCAGGTCCATGGCCGCGGCCGATTGCGCGCCTGGCGAGGGGGCGGCCGCGAAGCCGGTCGGGCGGACATTGAGAGGGGTCAAGGCAGGTTTCTCCGTGTTCTGCGGGCGGGCTCGCGGCAGGGCTGCAAAATGCAGGCCCGCAAGAGGTTACAGCACCCGTGGTTTACCCGGTGCGACCGCCTGCGGCCCGACCCGACAATCAGGAATTGTTCCCGAACCCGCTCTTGGCACGTCCTGGAGACCGCGATGACCTTGACCATGCGTGAAGCCCACCGGCATGCCGACCGGATCCTGGAGCTGGTGCGCAGTGGCGTGCCCGAGCAGGCCAACGACCCGGTGGCCCAGTCCTGGAGCCGCTGCCTCAACGAATACCGGCTCGACCCGGCCAAGGCCTGCGAGCCCGCCTTCGTCGCGCGCGTCGAGCTCGAGGAGCGCCGCGCCCGCCGCGCCGACGTCATCGCCTGCGCCCGCTACGAGATGACCACGCTGTACCAGCAGCTCGCCGACGCGGAGGCCGCGGTGGTGCTGACCGACACCGACGGCGTGATCGTGCACATGGTCTCGTCGCCCGAATTCGCCGCCGAAGTCGGCCCGCTGGGGCTGCGCGTGGGCGGCATGTGGAGCGAGACGGCCGCCGGCACCAACGGCATGGGCACCTGCCTGGCCGCCGCCGGGCCGGTGTCGGTGCGCCGCGAGGACCACTTCTTCACCCAGTTCACCCAGCTGACCTGCTCGGCCGTGCCGGTGTACGACCCCTCGGGCGAGATCGCCGCGGTGCTCGACGTGACCAGCCGCTCCAGCCTGATGCAGCAGCACCTGCTGGTGCTGCTGGGCATGACGGCGCGCATGATCGAGAACCGCCTGATCGACGCGCGCTACCGCAACGCCCACCCGCTGCACTTCCACAGCCGGCCGGAGTTCGTCTACACGCTGCACGAGGGCAAGCTCGCCGTCGGCGACGACGGCCGCATCCTCGCCGCCAACCGCAGCGCGCTGTTCCAGCTCGGCCTGCAGTCGATGGAGGACATCCGCTCGCACCGCATCGAGGACCTGTTCCAGACCTCGCTGGAGGACATGCTCCAGCGCAGCACCTCGGCCTCGTTCCACCCGGTGGTGACCTACCGCGCCAACGCCGCACTGCGCTTCTTCGCGGTGGCGCGCCGGCCGGCCTCCGACGCCAAGGCGCCGATGGTCGCCGGCCCGTCGGTGGCGGCCAATGCCGGCCAGCTGGCGCCGTCGCGCGCGCCGGCCCGGCTCGCTGCCCCGAAGCCGGCCAGTGGCACGACCTTCAAGGACGCGCGGCTGGTCGCCCACCTGGATACAGCGCGCCGCGTCATCGCGCGCCAGACGCCGGTGCTGCTTTGCGGCGAGACCGGCTCCGGCAAGGAGGTCTTCGCGCGCGCCGTGCACGAGGCCAGCCCGCACGCGGCCGGCGCCTTCGTCGCGGTCAACTGCGCCAGCCTGCCGGAGACGCTGATCGAGTCCGAGCTGTTCGGCTACCGCGCCGGTGCCTTCACCGGCGCGCAGCGCACCGGCCGGCGCGGCAAGATCCTGCAGGCCGACGGCGGCACGCTGTTCCTCGACGAGATCGCCGACATGCCGCTGGAGCTGCAGGCACGGCTGCTGCGCGTGCTCGACGAGCGCCAGGTCACGCCGCTGGGCACCGAAGAGACGCACCCGGTCGACTTTCAGCTCATCAGCGCCAGCCACCAGCACCTGCCGGCGCTGGTGCGCGAAGGGCGTTTCCGTGAAGACCTGTACTACCGGCTGGCCGGCATCGAGCTGCAACTGCCGCCGCTGCGCGAGCGAAGCGACCGCCGCGACCTGATGCTGGCCGTGCTGGCCGCCGAGGCTGGCGGGGCGGGCTCGCTGAGCGCGGAGGCCGAACGGCTGCTGCTCGAGCACCCGTGGCCGGGCAACATCCGCCAGCTGCGCCACGTGCTGCGCACGGCCGCGGCGCTGGCCGACGGCAAGCCGATCACGCGCGAGCACCTGCCGACGCTGATCCACGTGGCCACGGCCCCGGCGCTGCCGCCGGCGGCGTCGCCGGCGATGCGCCTGGCCGCTTCGATGGCCGACGACGCCAGCGCCGACGACCTGCCGGTCAAACTCAACCCGATCCAGGCCAACGAGCGCCAGGTTCTGCTCCAATTGCTCGAACAGCATCGCTGGAACGTGAGCAATGTCGCCAAGGCGCTCGATGTCAGCCGAAACACCCTCTACCGCAAGCTCCACAAGCTTCACATCGAAGTCTCGCACCCCGACTGAACGGCCGGGCGACGACTTCGAGTCGCCCCTGCCGCCGCGCTCGCGCTTCGCCTGGTGCATCACCGGCTCGGGCCACTACCTCGACGAGTCGATCGCACTGGCCGCGCGGCTGCCGGCGCTGGACCTGTTCCTGTCCGACGCGGCCGAAGAGGTGCTGCCGATCTACAAGATGCCGCTGGACGAGCTGCGGCCGCGTTTCGCGCCGGGCTTCCGCCTCGTGCGCGACAAGACGGCCAGCGCCGTGCCGGTGGGCATGCTCTACGACGACGTCTATCACACGGTGGTGATCGCGCCGGCCACCAGCAACACGGTGGCCAAGTGCGTGGTCGGCATCAGCGACACGCTGCCCACCAACATGTTCGCGCAGGCCGGCAAGCTGGGCATCCCGGGCATCGTGTTCGCCTGCGACACCGAGCCCGTGGTGGTCACGAAATCGCCGCACGACTGGGTGACGCTGCGGCCGCGCCGCGTCGAGCTCGACAACGTGGAGCGCCTGCGCGAGATCGACTTCTGCGAAGTGGTGTGCTCGCCGGCGGAACTCGAGGCCGCGCTGCAGCGGCGGCTCGATGCACTGTCCCTCGCATGGACCACATCCTCTTCCTGACCGGCCGGCTCGCGCAGCCGCAGCTCGAACGCGTGCTGGCCGGCATCGACGACGCGCCCTTCACGTACGAGGTGCGCGAGATCGGCCTGCAGGTCGCCGCGCTGATGACGGCCGACATGATCCGCCGGCGCGTCGAGGCGCCCGTGCAGGCCAGCCGCATCGTCGTGCCCGGCCGCTGCCGCGGCGACCTGGACGCGCTCAGCGCGCACTACGGCATCCCGGTGCAACGCGGGCCGGAGGAACTGAAGGACCTGCCGCGCTACTTCGATCGCGCCGCCAAGCCGGTGGACCTGAGCGAGTACGAGGTGGCGATCTTCGCGGAGATCGTCGATGCGCCGCGGCTGACGGTCGAGACCATCGTGGCGCGCGCGCATTCGCTGCGGCGCGACGGCGCCGACGTCATCGACCTCGGTTGCCTGCCCGAGACCGCGTTCGCGCACCTCGAGGACAGCGTGCGGGCGCTGAAGGCCGAAGGCTTCGCCGTCAGCGTCGACTCGGTCGACGTGCAGGAACTGCTGCGCGGCGGGCGTGCCGGTGCCGACTACCTGCTCAGCCTGACGGCCGACACGCTCTGGGTCGCCGACGAGGTGGCATCGACGCCGGTGCTGATCCCGCGCACGCCGCACGACGAGGCCTCGCTGCACGCGGCGATCGACGCGATGAGCGCCAAGGGCCGCGCCTTCCTCGCCGACCCGATCCTCGACCCGATCCCGTTCGGGCTGGTGGCCTCCATCGTGCGCTACCACGCGCTGCGCACGCGCTACCCCGAGGCGCCGATCATGATGGGCGTGGGCAACCTCACCGAGCTCACCGAGGCCGACACCAGCGGCATCAACGCGCTGCTGTTCGGCATGGCCGCCGAGCTGAACGTCGCCGCGGTGCTGACCACGCAGGTCAGCGCGCACGCGCGCCGCGCGGTGAAGGAGGCCGACTGGGCACGGCGCATCATGCACGCCGCCGCGCGCCAGCGCTCGCTGCCCAAGGGTTTGAACGATGCGCTGATGACGGTGCACGCCAAACACCCCTTCCCGGACACGCCAGACGAGATCGCCGCCACCGCGGCGCAGGTGCGCGATCCGAACTTCCGCGTGCAGGTGTCGACGCAAGGCCTGCACGTCTACAACCGCGACGGTCTGCGCACCGGCCTCGGCGCCTTCGAGCTGTGGCCGCAGCTCGGCCTGGAGGGCGACGCCTCGCATGCCTTCTACATGGGCGTGGAACTTGCACATGCGCAGCTGGCCTGGCAACTCGGCAAGCGCTACACGCAGGACCAGCCGCTGGACTGGGGCTGCGCCGTCGACCGCGAGGCCGACGACCTGAACGCCTGGTGCGCGCCGGGCCCGACCCGCGCCACGCCGAAGAAATCCGAACCCTGACGATGAACGACCAGATCTTCGAAACCGTGGTCACCACGCAGTCGCCCGAGGGCACGCCGCACATCGCGCCGATGGGCGTGCGCTACCAGGCCGGCCGCGTCGTGCTGATGCCCTTCAAGCCCTCGACCACGCTGTCCAACGTGCTGGCCACGCGCCATGCCGTGCTCAACCTGATCACCGACACGCGCGTGTTCGCCGGTTGCGTGACCGGCCGACGCACCTGGCCGCTGCTGCCGGCCGAGCGCATCGCCGGCCAGCGACTGGCCTGCGCGCTGGTGCACGTGGAGCTGAGGCTCGACGAACATGTCGACGACATGCAGCGCCCGGTGCTGCACCTGGCCCGCGTGCACGAGGCGAGCCACGCGCCCTTCATGGGCCTGAACCGCGCCCAGGCGGCGGTGGTGGAGGGCGCCGTGCTGGTGAGCCGGCTGCAGATGCTCTCGCCCGACAAGGTCGAGGCCGAGATGGCCTACCTGCAGATCGCCATCGACAAGACCGCCGGCGCCGGCGAGCACGAGGCCTGGGGATGGTTGCAGGAGGCGGTGGCGGCGCATCGCGCGAAGGGAGCCGCGTGAGCATGCGTCTGCTGGTCAGTGTGCGCAATGTCGAGGAAGCGCTGCTCGCTGCCGCGGGAGGCGCCGATTTCATCGACCTGAAGGAGCCGGGGCAGGGCGCGCTCGGCGGGCTGCCGGTGGAGACCATCCGCGCCGTCGTCGCGGCGCTGCGCGAACGCGGCATCACGCTGCCCATCAGCGCCACCATCGGCGACCTGCCGATGGCCGACCTGGGCGCCATCCTCGCGCGTGTCGAGGCGGTGGGGGCCTGCGGAGTCGACTACGTCAAGGTGGGCATCGAGCGCGACCCGGGCGCCGGCGCCGTGCTGTTCGCGCTGGCCAACTGCGGCCGGCCGGTGGTGCCGGTGTTCATCGCCGACCGAGGCCTGGACCAGCACGCCGTCGCGCGCGCACGCACGCTCGGCTTTCCCGCGCTGATGCTCGACACCGCCGAGAAACGCGCCGGCAGCCTGTTCGACGCGCTGGGCATCGAGGTGCTGCAGGGCTTCGTCTTCGCCACGCGCAAGGCCGGCATGCTCGTCGGCCTGGCCGGGGCGCTGCGGGCCTCGCATGCCGAAGCGCTGGCGGAACTGGCGCCCGATTTCGCCGGCTTCCGCAGCGCGGTGTGCCGCGGCGAGCGCAGCGACGCGCTGGATGCGCAGTGCCTGCAGGACCTGGTGGTGACGATGCGCTTCGCGCGCGCGCCGCTCACGCGTCACTGAGCCGCACTTCGCCGAGCAGCAGCGAACGCATGCGCGCCAGCTCGGCGCGGTGCATCACGTCGATCGGGAAGGCGGCGCCGGCGGCGATCGTCGCGAAGCGGCCGTCGAGCACGCCGCTGGCGCTCAGGTCGGCCAGGCTGGCGGCCGGATCGATGGCGCAGGACTTCACCACCACGAGTCGCTCGGCATTGAGCCGGCGGGCCAGTTCCAGCGCGATGCTGTCGGAGCTGAGCTCCCAGTTGGTGTGGGCGTCGGCCTGCTCGCGCAGCCAGTCGAACGGCAGCCACACGGCGGTGTGGCCGCTGTGCAGCACCTCGTGAAGCTCGGTCTTGTTGCTGGCCAGGCGCAGCTCCGGTCGCAGGCCATGGGCAAGGTACGCCGACTGCGCCATCGCGAGCACGGCCATGTTGTGTGCCTGCAGGTCGCCGAAATGCCAGTGTCCCTGGGCGCGGCGCACCTCGTCGGCGAAGCCTCCGCCGCCGCACACCAGCGTGACGCGCCCGCCGCCGAGCTGGGCGAGCAGCTCCAGCCACTGCGGCAGCACCGGGTCGTTGTTCAGGCTGCCGCCGATCTTCACCACCCACATCAGGCCTGCTCCTGCTCGTACAGCGCCGCCACGGCCACGGCCGGCGCACCCACCTGGACCCAGCCCGCAGCGCCGCTCGCCGCATCGGGCGCCAGGCGCGCCACCTCGTTCGCGTACGCCGCGAAGCGCATGCCCTCGGGCACCAGCTCGGGCACGAGAAAGGCGCCGCATCCCGCCGCCACCACAGTGGCGCCGGCGGCGAGATCGTGCCCGGCCACGATGCGTTCCACCTGGCTGCGCAGCTCGGCCAACTGCGCGGCGCGCCAGGCCTGCGCGAAGGCCAGCCACTGCGCCGCGCTGCCGTCGCGTTCATCGAGACCGATCATTCGCGCCAGCCGGGCGCGCGTGTGCGACGCGTCCTTGGGCGCGTTGTCGGCGCTGGGGTGCTGGTCGTGCGCCGCGTCGAGTTCGCCGGTGAGGCGGTAGACATCGGCGGTGGTGGCGAAGAACTCGTTCATCACGTTCAGGCGCGCGCCGCGCCAGCCGATGCGCTGCGCCAGCGCGCACAAGGGCGTGCGCACCACGCCCTGGTAGACCAGCTCGCCGTGCTGCAGGCGCTGCGCGTCGCTGCGGCTGGCGGTGAGCACGTGGCCGCGGCGAAAGGCGATCAGGTCGGTGGTGGTGCTGCCGATGTCCACCAGCAGCCCTTCGCGCTGCGGCATCGCCCGCGCCGCGTGGCGGGCCGTGGCCAGCCAGTTGGCCGAGGCGATCTGCTCCCACCGCGCGCCGGCCTGCGCGGCGCCGAACCAGCCACCGTCGCCGGCGAAGAAGTGCGGTGCGGGCAGGTGGCTGGCCAGCAGCGCGGCGATGCGCTGCACGCCGTCCTCGCGGTGCGCGAACAGGTCGACCATCTCGCCGGTCATCGTCACCGCATGGGCGTGCTCGCCCAGCGCCGGCCAGCGGGTGCGCGACTGCGCGAGCACGTGTTCGAGATGGTCCAGCCCCTGCCACAGCGGGCAGGGCCACTGCGCCGCGTCGAGCACCGCGCCGCCGCGCAGCAGCGCGGCCTTCACGTGCGCGCCGCCGATGTCCCAGCCGATCACGGTGCGTTCACGCATCCGCGCGCTCCAGCCGCTGCAGTGCCAGCACCTCCGCGGCCAGGCAGCGCCCGAGCCGGCGCGACAGGCCGACGAAGGCGCAGGTCAGGCGCGGGTTGACCTCGATGACCACCGGCGTGCCACGCTGGGGCCAGACGATGTCGACGCCGACGAAACCGCGCAGCCCCGGCAGCGCCGCGGCCACGCGCGAGGCCAGCGCGGCGAGCGACGGCCGGCGCGGGTCGAGCGGGGGCATCACGTCGATCTCCACGCCCTCGTAGTGCAGCGTGCCGCCGTCGTCGTGGCGGATCCGCTGGCGGTTCACGCTCAGCAACTCGGCGCGGCCGAGCTCGCACAGCAGCGACAGGCTCAGCGCCTGCCCCTCGATCCAGGGCTCCAGCCAGGCGCTTTCGCCGCGACGCTGGCGCGCAGCGAGGTCGCCCTGCGCCGCCGTCAGGCTGCCATGCACGCGGGTGCCGAGGCTGCCGGCGCCGTCGTCGGGCTTGACCACCCAGGCCGCTGCGCCGCCGGTCTGGGCCAGCGGCGTGGCCACCGCATGGGCGGCGAGGTGGCGCAGCGTGGCGCCCTTGCTCGAGGCGATGGCGATGCTGCGCGCGTCGCAGCCCAGCCACCGCGGTGCGCCGACCACCCGCTCGAAGTCGGCCAGGCAGCCGCCGGTCTCCGGGGCGACGACCCACACCGCGTCGTGCTGTGCGCCCACTCGCGCGACGAAGTCCAGCGGCGCCTCGCCCTCGCGCGCCACCATCTCGGCCGCGCCGCCGGGCAAGGCGCCCGCCTGCGCGCAGGTGGCCGCGGTGACGTCACAATGCCCGCTGGCCAGCAAGTCGGCGACCAGCGCATCGCGCATCGCCAGGCCCTGCGGCATCAAGCTGTCGGCGGCAGGATCGCCCAGCGCGCCGCCGCCGCTGAGATACTCGTAGACGAACACCTGCATCATCGCCACATCCTCGAAGCCGCCGCCGCCATGATCCTCATTCCCGTGATCGACCTGATGCACGGCCAGGTGGTGCGCGCGGTGCGCGGCGACCGGCAGTCGTACCGGCCGATTGTCTCCACGCTGTGCGAAGGCAGCGATCCGGTGGTGGTGGCGCGCGCGCTGTGCGCCCATTGCGACTCGAACCGGCTGTATGCCGCCGACCTGGATGCCTTGACCGGCGGCAGCGCGCAGGCCGAGGTGCTGAGGCGCATCCTGCAGGCGATGCCGGAACTGGAGTTCTGGGTCGACGCGGGCTTTGCCGACGCGGCCGCGGCGCAGCAGCTGCGCGAGCGCATCGGGCCCGACGCGCAGCGTGTCGTGACCATCTTTGCCAGCGAGTCGCTGCGCTCGCGCGAGGAACTGGCACGCTGCTTTGCCGAACGCGAAGGGGACCGCGAGCGCGGCGTGCTTTCGCTGGACCGGCGCGACGGCCAGCGGCTCGATGCGGCCGGCTGCTGGGAGCTGCCGCAGCTGTGGCCCAGCCGCGTGATCGTGATGACGCTGGAACGCGTGGGCGCCGATGCCGGCCCGGATCTCGCCACGCTGCGTGAGGTGCAGGCGCGCTCGCCGGGGACGAAACTGGTCGGCGCCGGCGGCATCCGCCATGCGGCCGACCTGGACGCAGCCCACGACGCGGGGGCATACGCGTGGCTGGTGGCCAGCGCGCTGCACGACGGCCGGCTGCCGCCGGTGCGCCGCTGAGGCTCTGTCGCTGCCTTCGGACAAGCTTGCATGGCGCCGACTGCATCATGATTCGTGCCACGGTCGCGCGGGGGGTGGCAGCGCCTTCCGGCCGCCGGATTCGCCACACTGTGTGGCAATTCTGGCCGGATCTCCTCGCTCGCGGCCGGCTCGCGCCCGGCGCGCCGAGTGGCACATCGTTTGCGTGACGGATCATCCATGACAACTTCTCCCGCGGCCGCCGGCGCCTGGACCTGCCCGTTCTGCCCCCTGGCCTGCGACCACCTCGGTGTGCGCGTGGGCCACGGCGCCGAGCCGCTGGCCTTGCAGGGCGGGCGCTGCGATCGCGCCAGCCTGGCGCTCAGCAGTTTCGCCAGCGCGCCGCCGGCGGCATCGCCCGAAGTCGACGGAAAGCCGGCCAGCCTCGATGCCGCGCTCGCCGCCGCCGCTGCGCTGCTCGCGTCGAGTCGGCAGCCGCTGTTCGCCGGCCTGGGCAGCGACGTGTCCGGCACGCGAGCGCTTTACCCGCTGGCCTGCGCCACCGGGGCGATCTGGGATTCGGCCGGCGGCGACGCGCTGGTGCAGGGCCTGCGCGCCTTGCAGGACCGCGGCCAGTTCACCACCACGCTGGCCGAGGTGCGCACGCGTGCCGACCTGATCG
>CAZVLY010000020.1:0-26041 GCA_964628175.1 uncultured Piscinibacter sp.
CTACACCCGCATCCTGAAGATGGGCTTCCGCGTCGGCGACAACGCGCCGATGGCCTTCGTCGAACTGGTCGACCGCCCGGAGCCCGTGGTGGCCGAGGAATCGGCCGAGAAGGCCGAGTGAGACGCCTCACCGCGTGAACGGAAGAAGCCGGCGTCAGCCGGCTTTTTTCATGGCCGCAGGCGGAAGCCGCGGCCGCGGATCGTCTCGATGGCGTGCCGGCCGAGCTTGCGGCGCAGGTTGTACAGGTGCACGGCCACGGCGTTGTCGCTGGCCGTGGCCTGGCCGCCGATCAGCTGCGCGATTTCGGGCCGTGACACGACACGGTCCGGGCGTCGGGCGAGCAAGGTGATCACCTGCCACTCCAGGGGCGTGAGCTCGACCGCTGCGCCATTGAGCCGGATGAACTGGCGCTCGAGGTCCAGAAGCAGCTCGCCCCCCATCAGACGCAGCGCAGGTCCCAGGGCCGTGCGTTCGGCCCAGGCGAGCACGCTCTCGACCAGGGCGTCGAGCCCGCCGGGGAAGCCGGCATCCCGTTGCGCATCGTCGAGCAGCATGGTCGGCATCGTGGGGCCGCTCCCGCCGAAGCCGGTGGCCTCGGCGGCTCGCCACAGCGCGCCGTCGATGGCCAGCAACTCATGTTCGCGGTCCAGCGGCGCCGGGGCCCACTGGCGCTGCCACGACACGGCATGGCCAGCCATCTGCAGACGCGCCAGCAGCGCTGCAGCCAGCGTGTCGTCTTCGGTCACCAGCAGCAGTCTCACGGCGCCCTCGGGAAGGCTGCCCGGCCTCGGGGGCAGGCCCGGCCGGGCACTGCGACCCGCAGCCCGTGGCACGGCCCACTCGAAGCCTTGGCGCGCTGCGCCGTTCCAGTCGTCGTTCATCGCGCGCCGGCAGATAGCTGGACACATGCCGGAAGCGCGCACGACCCGGTCGCGCGCCGCCCCGGCGCCTGCGACGAAGTCTGGCGACGGTGCCTTAACCGCCGATGAAGAAACGGTGATCAGGCCCGATTCAGCGGGAAATGCACCTGCACGCGCAGGCCGCCCAGCGGAGATTCGAGCAGGCGGATCATGGCCTGGTGCGCGACCACCACCGACTGGACGATGGACATGCCCAGGCCGACGCCCTCGTCGCCGATGGCCCCGAGCCGGTCGAATCGCTCGAACACGCGCTCGCGCGAGTCGGCCGGGATGCCCGGGCCGGAGTCGTCCACCGTCAAGGTGATCGCCGCGCCCTCCCGGCGCGTGCTCACGCTCACGCGGCCGCCTGCCGGCGTGTAGCGGATGGCATTGCCCAGCAGGTTGCGCAGCAGCAGCAGCATGCCCAGCTCCATCGCGACGATGCGCTCCTCCATGAAGTCGGATTCGATGCGCAGGCCGCGCCGCGAGGCCAGGCTGCCCAGATCGCTGACCACGCTTTCGTAGACCTTGGCGATGTCCACCGACTGGCGCATACGCTCGGTCTCGTTCGCGACGCTCTCCATGCGGGCCAGGTCGAGCAACTGATCCAGCAGATGGGCCGCGCGATCCACGCCGACCATCACCGCGGCGAGCGACTCGGCCAGTTCCTCCGGGGAGCGGGCCGTGGCGGCGATCTGGGCTTGCGCGCGCAGGCCGGCCAGCGGCGTGCGCAGCTCGTGCGCCGCCACCGCGGTGAAGCCGCGCTCGAGCGACAGCGTCTTGTTGATGCGCTCGAACAGCGCGTTGATCGAGCTGATCATCGGCTTGAGCTCGACCGGCGGGTTCTCGGCGACCACCGGTGTCAGGTCGATCGGGCTGCGCTGGCTGAGCTGGGCCGCGGAGGCATCGATGGCGCGCAGCGACCGGCGCAGCAGCCACCAGGTCACGGCAAACACCAGGGCGAAGGGCAGGAGCAGGAAGCCGACGAAGTACAGGCTCACGATGCCGATGGCCGATTCGCGCTCGTCCAGGGCTTCGGCCACCTGGATGACCATCTCGCCGCCGTTGCCCTCCATCGCGAAGACACGGAAGTTGTCGCCGTCGATCGCCACGGTGCCGAAGCCCGTCTGCCGCAGCGGCAGCATCGGCTGCGTGGGCGAGGCCTTGTAGCTGTGCAGCAGCATGTTGCCGTGGCGCGTCCAGATCTGGTAGCGGTAGCGCGAACCGAGCGTGGCCGCGGTCTCGGTGTGCATCAGCTCGGTACGCCCTTCGCCGATGATCTCGGTGATCTCGTGCTCCGAGAACGAGAGCACCGTGCGCGCCAGGTCCTCGAGCCGGGAGTCGAGCAGGCGCTGGTCCTCGCGCTGGGCCGCCCAGTACATCGCGCCGCCGCCGGCCAGCAGCGTGGACAGGCTGGCCAGCGCCGCAATGACCAGCAGCCTCGTTCGCAGGGACCAATCCTTCGGTTGGCTAATCATCGATCGCCTCCGCACCCAGCTGATAGCCCACTCCCCGCACCGTCTTGATCAGGCCGGGTTCGAACTTGCGCCGCAGGTGGTGGATGTACACCTCCACGGCGTTGCTGTCGATCTCGTCACCCCACCCGTACAGGGTTTCCTCCAGGCGCTCGCGCGACAGGATCTGCGTCTTCTTGCGCACCAGTGTCTCAAGCAGCCAGAACTCGCGGTTGGTCAGCGGCACCACCTGGCCCTTCCAGGTGGCCGTGCGCCGCGCCGGCTGCAGCCGCAGCGCGCCGTGCGAGAGCACGGCCGCGGCGCCACCCGCCTGCGCGTGCTGCACGCGGCGGGTGATGGCGCGTACCCTGGCATTCATCTCGTCCAGGTCGACCGGCTTGACGAGATAGTCGTCGGCACCGATCTCGAGAAGGCGCACCCGGTCGATCAGGCCGCCGCGCGCGGTGACGACGATGATCGGCATGCCGGGGCTGCGCTCTCGAATTGACTTCAGGCAATCCTCGCCGCTGCAATCGGGCAGGTTCAGGTCGAGCATGACGCAGTCGTACTCGGCAGAACGCATGGCGCCGACGAGGTCGCGGCCCTGCTCGATCCAGTCCACCGCGTAGCCGGCGCGCAGCAAGGACTTCTGCATGGCGCCGCCGAACAGCTTGTCGTCTTCGACCATGAGGATGCGCATTTGGACTTCGGATTCCTGATCTGGCTCAACGATTGTCGCGGAAGAGCCCGCGCGCGACGGCCCCCCGGGCCGCGGGAGGCTCGGGCGCTCGAGCGTGATTAAGGTCCGATAAGGCGGCCCTTGGCGGCCGAGCCCGACCACCCCGCGAACACGGGGGAATGGGGGCGGACCCTACCGTGAAGAGCAGGTCCGCCACCCGCAGCAACACTTCGACACGTCCATAGAGTGACCCCAGGGCAAAGGAACCGCGCTCGTGTCGAGCGGCGGTTCGTGGTCAGCAGGGGGAATCATGGAATCACCGACCGTTCGCGCGCTTTGGAGCCATGCCGGTGCCGGCATCGCCCGGTTGATGCTCGGCTTGACGTGCCTGGGATTCGTCTCCGCGCAAGCGATGGAGATCCGCGTCAGAGGCACCGATGGCGTCGCCGTCACCGCCTACCGCTACACCATCGAGGAAGACGCGACCTACGAGGTCGTCCCCGACGTCACCGGCTTGAACGGCGACCCCACGCTCGCGCTGGGCTTCCACCGCAGCCACACGCGGGTGGTGCAGGTCGGCCACAGCGACGGCGCCGGCGTGGTGAGCTTCCCCGCCACCGATTCGAGCAAGCGCTACTACGTGTCGGTGCTGCCCGACAACGCGAGTTTCGGCACCACGGCCACCGGCTACACGATGAACGGCATGCCGATCCGTGCCGTGGCCGGCGGCGGCTTCCCCGATGTCGTCGTGCCGGTGAACCCGCTGCCGTTCAAGACCTCGCAGATCTCGGTGTTCGTGTTCGAGGACAACGCGCCCATCAACGGCACGGCCGATGCCCCGGGGGTGCAGGAGTCGCCGCTGTGCGGCTGGGAGGTGCAGCTCTTCGAGGCCGGCGGCACCTACGGCGCCTCCGGCGGGCGCATGTCCACCGACACCTTCGGCAACCCGCTGGGGACCGAGTACTTCGACCCGCCGCAGTACAACGACGACGGCTCGCTGAAGTATTCCAGGCTGGGCTCGAACCAGCTGTGGACCGACCGCAACGGCGTCGTGCGGATCAAGAACCTGTCGCCCGCCAAGTACACGCTCTATTCGATCGCGCCGCCCAAGATGCCCAGCGTGCAGCGCTGCAACTTCGCCGACGCGAACGGCAACGCCACCAGCGTGCCGATCTGGATCGCCACCGAGGCGCAGCGCACGCGCGTCGACCAGGTGGTGTGGGACAACGGCTTCGAGATCGCGCCGTCGATCCACGGCCAGGACCAGTCGAAGTGGCACCAGACGACCACCATCGAGGGCACCTGGGGCGTGGACGCCTGGGTCAAGTCCGGCGAACCGGCCTTCTTCAAGGAGTTCGGCCCCCCGGGACACCACGTCTGGCATGGCTTCGTGCGCCGGTTCAAGGACACCTCGGCCACCGGCCTGAGCGGCCCGGCCTCGGTGACCGGCAAGGTGGTCAGCACGCACATGTCGCGTCCGCCGGGCATCCGCTTCTACTCGGGCGCGCCGATGGCGGCCTGCTGGGTCGGCCTGAACGAGGTGGCCGCCGGCGTGGGCCTGGGCCGCACGCTGTACGCCAACTCCTGCGACGACCAGGCCGGCCGCGAGGGCAGGTTCACCATCACCGGGCTGAAACCCGGGCAGCGCTACCAGCTCGCGGTGTGGGACGAGCCGCTGGACAACGTCATCGCCAACTACGAGTTCGTCATGCCGGCGGACGGCAGCAACGTCGACCTGCACGACGTGCCGGTGTTCAGCTGGTTCAGCAACCTGCAGGGCAAGGTGTTCTACGACCAGGAGGGCAGCGGCTTCCCGTACGACGCCGCCGGCAACGCCAAGCCCGGCATCCCCGGCTCGGTGGTCAACATCCGCTTCCGCGACGGCTCGATCTACAACTCGACCGTCACCGACGACGAAGGCTACTACCAGTTCGCCGAGGTCTTCCCGTTCTTCAACTGGATGGTCGCCGAGACCGACTTCACCCGCTTCAAGGCCACCGGCGCGACCATCATCACCGACGACGGCGGCGCGGTGGTCAACCCGCCGGCCAACCTGGCCGACCTGTGGCCCGCCAACACGCTGACGCCGCAGCTGCAGCCCGAGAACGCCAACCAGCCGTGGCGCATCTTCGGCGGCAAGAACCCCGACGGGTCGCCGGTCGCGCCGAGCTCGGCCAACCTGCTGCAGAACTTCCAGGGCTTCCTCGGCCAGACCAACGTCATCCACTGGGGCAAGAGCGAATACAACCCGGCCGATGCCAACGACCACGGCGGCATCACCGGCGTCGTGCACTACGCCTCGACGCGGGCCGAGAACGATCCGAAGTTCGCCACCCCCGAGAACAACGAGCCGGGCATCCCGAACGTCGAGATCCGCCTGTACCGGCTGAACAACCAGAACAAGGTGGTGGCGCCCGACGGCTCCATCGTCGAGCCGAGCGCGGCCAACCTGAGCCACGCGGTGCAACTGGCCACGACCGACAGCTTCGACAACGCCATGCCGGAGAACTGCGTCGACGCCAACCCGTACACCGACCGCGCCGGCAACAGCTTCGCCACCGGCCCCAACCAGAGCCGCTGCTACGACGGCATGCGCATCTGGAACCAGGTGCGCGACGGCGTGTTCGACGGCGGCTTCGGCTTCGTCGACTACTGCCCGGCCGGCCTGGCTGCCGACGGCAGCTGCAACCCCGACCCGGCGCGTGCCGCCAGTGTCGACCCGGTGCCGCTGCCGCCCGGCCGCTACATGCTCGAGGGCGTTGCGCCCTACGGCTACGAGCATCAGAAGGAAGAGGACAAGAACGTCGACTTCGGCGACCTGCTGGTGCCCGGCACGCTGGCCAACCCGGCCGAATGCCTGGGTTCCCGCGACGAGGCGCTCGACGACAACGGCCTGCCCTACTTCAACGGCAGCACGCCGAACCTGGTGCCCTCGTTCCTGACGCTGTTCGAGGGCGTCGAGATCCCGGCGCGCTTCCGCGACGCCTATGCGGCCGACAACACCACTGTGCTGGCGCGCCGCCCCTACTGCAACAAGAAGCTGGTCGTGCTGGCGCCGGGGATGAACCCGTTCGCCGACTTCCACATGTTCACCAAGACGCCGGTGGCCGGGCACATCGTGGGCATGATCCTCGACGACCTGGCCAACGAGTTCGACCCGTACGCGCCGAGCTTCGGCGAGAAGTACGCGCCGCCGTTCATGCCGGTCTCGATCCGCGACTACGCGGGCAACGAGATCAACCGCGTCTACTCCGACCGCTACGGCACCTACAACGCGCTGGTGCCCTCGAGCTTCGCGTTCAACGTGCCGATGCCCTCGGGCGTGGCACCGAACATGGTCAACGTGTGCCTGAACTCGCCGACCATGAAGGACCCGGCGGACCCGACGAAGACGATCCTCGACCCGCACTACAACCCGCAGTACACGCAGTACTGCTACACCTTCCAGTACCTGCCGGGCAAGACGACCTACCTCGACACGCCGGTGCTGCCGATCGCCGCCTTCGCCGGCCCCTCGCAGTACGCGCTGGACACCGAGCAGCCCGACGGCACGCCCGGCATCAAGATGGTCAGCGGGCAGTTCAACGGCAACGACGTCGGCCCGTGGGTGCCGGCCGCCGGCGGCACGGTGCGCATCATGTCGATGGGCCTGACCCGCGTGAACAACCCGGCCTACGACCAGAACGACCTCGGCACGCCCGGCGTCAATGCCGCACCGAAGACGATCGAGCGCAACTACGGCTTCGGCACCACGGCCGGCCAGGTGGTCATCGGCGGCACGGTGATCGCGGCCGCCAACGTCACCTGGGGCAACGACGTCATCACCGTCAACGTGCCGAGCGGCGTGCGCGGGCAGGTTGAAGTGATCAGCGCCGCCGGACGGCGCAGCGCACGCGGCGCGACGCTGCACGCGGGCACGGTCAACATGGCCGCGGGCCGGGTGCGCCCGATCACCGTGGGCCAGGGCGGCGGCTACGACTTCGCCTCCATCCAGGCGGCCATCGACGCCGCGGGCACGGTCGACGGCGACCTGATCACCGTGGCACCGGGCCTGTACGAAGAGGCGCCGATCGTCTGGAAGCGCGTGCGCGTGCAAGGTTACGGCGCGCCGGTGACCATCATCAATGCGGCCATGGGCGCCGACTACGTCCGCCAGGCGGCATGGCGCCAGCAGGCCTGCGACCTGGTGCTCAACCGCGGCATGGCGGCCGCGCTGCTGCCCGGCCAGACGGTGCCGGCCAACATGGCCGCCTGCCTGACGGGCGACACGGTGGACAACGCGCCGCTGCTGTTCGCATCCGAGGAGGCGTCCGGCTTCTTCGTGCTGCAGAAGCCGCTGACCGGCAATGCGGCGCGCATGGCCAACGGGCCGCTCGTCACCGGCACCGGCAACGCGGCTCCGGTGCTCGCCCTGCAGATCGACGGCTTCACCGTGACCGGTGCCGACACCGGCGGCGGCATCGTCGCCAACGGCAATGCGATCCAGCTGCAGATCTCCAACAACCGCATCACCGGCAACCAGGGTCTGTACAACGGTGGCATCCGCATCGGCCACGCCGACCTGAACCAGGCCGACCTGCCGGTGAACGCGAACAACCTGCTGGTCAACATCCACCACAACGAGATCCTGAAGAACGGCAACACGGCCGGCGAAGTGACCGGTGGTGGTGGCGGCATCTCGATCTACACCGGTGCGCGCGGCTACCGCGTGGCGCACAACTACATCGCCGGCAACTTCTCGACCGGCGACGGTGGCGGCATGGCGCACTTCGGCGAGAGCAGCAGCTACACCGCCAACGGCAACGCCACGGTGCGGGCGCGGATGATCGACCAGGACAACCGCACGGTGATCCTGAACGCGGTCACCTATGCCAGCACGGTGTCGGACAACCAGTTCCGCTTCAACCAGTCGTTCAACCAGGCGAAGTCGGTGCAAGGCGGTGGCCTGGCCATCGTCGGCATCGTCGACCCGGCGGGCACCGGCATCGCGCTGGGCACCGGCAATGTCACCGTCATCAACAACACCTTCCAGGGCAACCTGGCCGGTGCGGGCGACGGCGGCGGCATCGCGCTGGTCGGCGTCAACGGATCGGGCGACGTCAACAACGGCCTGCGCCTGCTGTGGAACCGCGTCGACATCCTCAACAACGTGATCGTCAACAACGGCACGGGCGTGGCCGGCGGCGGCATCTCGCTGCAGGACGCGGCCAACGTCAACATCGTGAACAACACGATCGCGATGAACGACAGCTACGCGACGGCGGCGCGCGCCTTCCAGGGAAGCACCAACCCGACGCAGGCGTCGAACTGCGCACAGGGCCTGGGCGACCCGGGCTGCCTGGTGATCGCGCAGTCGGTGGTGCAGAACGGGGCCGGCATCGCCGCCTACGGCCACTCCGGCGGGCTGCTGGCGCGGCTGGCGGGATTCAGCGCGCTCAACCAGGGCCTGGCCGGCAAGGCACGCTGGTTCTCCGACGCCCAGGTGATCAACAGCGTCGTGCTCGGCAACCGCAGCTACAACTGGCGCATCGACTACGGGATCGACCAGACCGCCTGCTCGTACAACACGGCCAACGGCAATCCCTGCTTCGGCCTGAGTGCGGCTGCCGCGCAGACGCGCAGCGGCAACGACGTGGCGGTGCTGTTCGCACCGGCCGCGACGCCGGACCCGACGCCGACGACGTCCTTCTCGGTGTTCTCGGCGCTCAACGCGGGCGACGGAACCGCCGGCGGGCAGAGCAACGCCGTGGGCGACGCGAGTGTGCCGGGGCTGGACTTCAGCAGCGCCTACGCGATCGGCAGCAACGGCTCGCTCAAGCAGCTCATCGCGGCGCTCGAGCAGTCGGTGCCGCTCGGCGCCCCGGTGCTGGAGGTGCAGGAGCCCACCGTGGCCACCACCGCGGCGGCGTTCGACGAGGGCGGCAACTTCATCGACGTGCGCTTCGGCCCGCTGACCCGCGGCGGGCTGGTGGCGGGCAACTGGGTCGACTTCGGCACCTACAACCCGACGACGGCTGCGGCCACGACCGGCGGGCACTTCTCGCTCGGGCAGAGCCTGGTGACCGTGGCGTGGCCCAAGCTGTCCGTCGACATCAACGGGGTGGCGCGCAGCTCGAGCAACTTCGTGCGCGGCGCGCTCGCTCAGTAACCAGGCCGGGAGAGAACCATCATGAAGCTCAGCAAGCTCTTTGCCGCCCTGTTCGGTGCGCTGGCGGTGCCGGCGGCGATGGCCGGGGTCTACCCGCAGTGCCCGTTCGACATCGCCGCCAGCGGCATCGTGCACGACACCGACGCGGCCACCGGGCTGACGCTGCACTCGCGCACGGTGGGCAGCGGCGCGGACGCGCACCGCCAGGTGTGCCTGCACGTCGTCGCCGGTGACGGCTGGCAGGTGCTCGGCGACGGCCGCCAGTCCTACGGCTTCGGCTTCGCGGCCGCGCAGGGCAGCGACGAGCAGGTGATGATCAACGGCACCGCCGCGGCCAAGTTCCCGGCGCCGACCATCACCTTCAAGGAGGGCGACGAGGTCTGGCTGTCGCTGACCAACGTCGGCATGATCCACCGGCCCGACCTCTTCGACCAGCACTCGGTGCACTGGCACGGCTACCCGCAGGCATCGGCGATCTTCGACGGCGTGCCGCAGGCCTCGGCCACGGTGCAGATGGGCTCGACCTTCACCTACTACTACAAGGTGAACGACCCGGGCACCTTCATGTGGCACTGCCACGTGGAGGCCACCGAGCACATGGAGATGGGCATGCTGGGCATGCTCAACGTGAAGCCGCGCCAGGACGGAACGCTGCTCACCGACGCGGCGGCCGGCAAGTCCTTCAGCCAGTTCGCCTACAACGACGGCGACGGCTCCACCGGATACGACCGCGCCTTCTCGATGCAGATGGGCGCGGTGGACTCCAACTTCCACGAGCTGCACGAGCTCGTGCAGCCGCTGCCCTTCCTCGAGCTGCGCGGCGACTTCACGCAGATCAACGGGCGCGGCTACCCGATGACCACGCTGGAGAACCAGGCCGACATGCCCAAGGCGCCCGATGCGCCCGAGCTGTCGCAGCAGCTGCACGGCGTGGTGCGCGCCAACGCCGGCGACCGCGTGCTGCTGCGCCTGAGCAACCTGAGCGTCGATGCGTACTACACCCTCACTGCGCTGGGCCTGCCGATGCGCATCGTCGGCCGCGGCGCCGCGATCGCGCGCGGGCCGGCCGGCGACAGCTGGGCTCACGACACCAGTTCGGTCACGCTGGGCGGCGGCGACGGCGTCGACCTGCTGATCGACACGCGCGGCATCGCGCCGGGCACGTACTACCTGTACACGACCAACCTGAATCTGCTGAGCAACGGTGCGAACGAGGACCGGGGCGGTCTGATGACCACCTTCGTGCTGCAGTGAGCCGAGCCACCGGGAGGACCACCACCATGAGCCCGAACCAGATCCTTCACCGCGCGGCGCGCTGGCTGCTCGCCGCCGCCGCGGCGCTGGCCGGCGTGCAGGCGCACTCGGCCATCGTCGGTGCCGGCGGCACGCTGGCCGGCAGCACGCGCAGCTTCGAGATGTTCGCCGGCGACGGCTACATCAGCGCGGCCGACGGCGTGCAGATCTACATGTGGGGCTACGGCGCGTCGGTCGGCTCGGGTGGCACCGGACTGATGCAGATCAGCGGCCCGACGCTGCTCGTCAACCAGGGCGAGACGGTGAGCATCGCCTTCACCAACAACCTGCCGACGAAGACCTCGATGATCTTCCCCGGCCAGGGCACCGTGACGGCCAGCGGCGGCGCGGCCGGCGTGCTCGCGCAGGAGGCGGCACCGGGGCAGACGGTGACCTACAGCTTCATCGCCGCGCAGCCCGGCACCTACCTCTACCAGAGCGGCACGCAGCCCGGCCTGCAAAGCGAGATGGGCATGGTCGGCGCGCTGATCGTCTACCCCAGCGGCAACCCCGCGGGCAGCAAGTGGGCCTACAACCATGCGGGCACCGCCTACGACCGCGAGACGCTGTTCGTCGTCAGCGACGCCGACTCCGACATCCACGCCGCGGTCGACGAGCAGGTCAAGGCCTTCAAGGCGGCGCCGGGCTACACGGCCGCGTCGGAGAGTGTCTTCACCGCCGACCTCTCGCAGCGCTTCCCGAAGTACTGGTTCCTCAACGGCCGCACCTCGCCCGACGTGTTCGCGAAGAACTTCGCCGGCGAGATGCCGCACCAGCCCTACAACACGCTGCCGCGCCTGCACCCGGGCGAGAAGATGCTGCTGCGCATGATCGGTGCGGGCACCGACCTGCACCCGATGCACCACCACGGCAACAACTCATGGGCCATCGCGCGCGACGGCCGCATGCTCGGCAGCACGCCGGCCGCGGGGCCGAACCTGGCGTTTTCCGACTACACGATCAAGGTGGTGCCGGGCCAGACCCTCGACGCCGTGTGGAGCTGGACGGGCGCGGGCCTGGGCTGGGACGTGTACGGGAAGATCTGCAACCCCAGCCAGCTGAACACCGCCGCACCCGACTACTGCAACCACACCGCGCAGCAGCGCCACCAGCTCGCCAGCGACATCGGCAAGCCGATCCCGGTGAAGCTGCCCTCGGAGTTCGAGCTGGCCTACGGCGAGTTCTACAGCGGCAGCCCCTACCTCGGCGACTTCGGCGTGCGCCCGGTCGGCGCGGGGGTGGCCAACACCTCGGGTGCGTACTTCCACATGTTCCACTCGCACAACGAGCGCGAAGTGGTCAACGGCGGCATCTTCCCCGGCGGCATGATGACCATGATGGTGATCGAGCCCCCCGGCGTGACGATCGACGCAGGTCAGCCTTGAGCGGCAGCAGGGAGCGATCATGACGAGCGCAAGCAAAACTGGCGGCCACCTTCCGGTGCTGCTGCAAACGGCGGCGGCGTGGCTGGCGATCGCCGCGAGCCCGGCGATGGCGGCTTCGGTGACCCTGTGCGCCGAGCCCTACACGGTGGACCTGCCCGGCGCACCCGGCGTGCCGATGTGGGGCTACCGCCAGGTCAGCGACCCGGCGAGCTGCAGCGCCACCAGCGTGCTACGCAGCAGCGCCGCGGCGCCGCTGCTCACGCTGCCGGCCGGCGACAGCACGCTCGAGGTGACGCTGGTCAACCGCCTGACGGTGCCGACCTCGGTCGTGCTGGCCGGGCAGGCGCTACCGGTGGGCGGCGCGCCCGTGCATGCCACCGACGTGTTCGATCCCGCCGGTGGCTCCACCGTGTGTCCCGGGCCGAGCGCCGCCGACCTGAGCTGCCGCGTGCGCTCCTTCACCACCGAGACGGCCCCGGGCGCGAGCGCCACCTACAGCTTCGCGAACCTGAAGCCGGGCAGCTTCCTGCTGCAAAGCGGCACGCACCCGCAGGTGCAGGTGCAGATGGGCCTGTTCGCCGCCGTGCGCCAGGACGCCCAGCCGCTGGACACCGCGTCGCGCCGGCTCTACAGGGCCGCGGCGGCCGACACGAACGCCGGCTTCGACGTCGACGCGTCGGTGCTGCTGTCGGAGATCGACGCGGCGCAGCACCTGCGCATCGCCTCGACCCTGGGCACCGAAGGCCAGCAGGCGCAGTGGAAGGCGGGCGGCAACAGCACCTTCAACTACGCCCCGCGCCACTTCCTCATCAACGGCCGCGTGTTCAACGGCAACGACATCGCCGCCTCCGACATCGGCATCAGCGCGCCGAACGGCTCCCGCGTCGTGCTGCGCCTGGCGAATGCCGGCCTGCAGTCGCGCCTGCTGATGCTCAACAACGGCACCTGGAAACTGCTGACCGAAGACGGCAACCCCTATGCGGCGCCACGTGAGCAGGCCACGGTGCTGCTGCCGGCGGGCAAGACCAGCGACGCGGCCTTCCTCGCTGCCGGCCCGGCGGGAACCGGCGGCACGAGTTTCGGCCAGGCGCTGTTCGACCGCCGCGGCGGCACCGACAACGCCGACGGCACGGCCCTGGGCGGCCAGGTGGCGCGGCTGGCGGTGACCAACGCCGCCGGCCCGCTGAACCACCCGCCCGTGGTCAACGCCGGCGTGGACCAGACCGTCGCGCAGACCGGCGCCGCCACGGCCGTGGCGCTCGTCGGCACGGCCGGCGACGACGGCCTGAACCAGGCCCTCGTCACGCAGTGGTCGGCCAGCGGGCCGGCCGCGGTGAACTTCAGCGCGCCCAACGCGCTGGCCAGCGGCGCCAGCTTCACGGCCAGCGGCACCTACCGGCTGCAGCTGAGCGCCTTCGACGGCGAGTTCACGGTTGTGGACGAGATGCTCGTGAGCGTCGTGCCGCCGCCGGCCGACCTGTCGATCACCAAGACCGACGGCGTCAGCAGCGTCATGGCCGGTACCGCGGTGACCTACACGCTGACGGTGGCCAACGCCGGCCCGACGGCGGTGACCGGCGCCTCGGTGGTCGATGCATTGCCCGCCGCGCTGACCAATGCGAGCTGGACCTGTGCGCCCGCGGCCTCGTGCGCAGCGGCCAGCGGCACCGGCAGCATCAACACCACGGTGAGCGTGGGCGTCGGCGGCTCGGTGAGCTTCAGCGTCACCGGCACGGTGGCGAGCTCCGCGACGGGCACGCTCGTCAACACGGCGACGGTCGCGGTGCCGGTCGGCATCAGCGACCCGAACCCGGCGAACAACAGCGCGACCGACACCGACACGATCCTCCCGGCGCCGCCGGCGCTGCCCGTGCTCGACACCTTCAACCGCGCCAACGCGAACACGCTGGGCGGCAACTGGAGCCAGGTGGTCCTGTTCGGTGCAGCCTCCATCCGCGTCAACGCCAACCAGGCGTCCGACGTGCTCGTGCAGGGCGCGGCCTACTGGAACGCGTCGGGTGCGCTGGGTGCGCGGCAGGCAGCCGCATTCACGCTGGCGACCGCGCCCACGGCCGCGGGCAACAGCCTGCTGCTCAAGGCCAGCGGCGGTTCGGCGACCATCCCGACGAACTTCATCCGGGTGCGCAGCACCGGCACGCAGGTGCTGGTGGAGACGACCACGAACGCCGGGTTCAGCTACGCCGCGCTCGGCAGCTTCACGGCGGCCACGGCGATCGGCGACCGGCTCGTCGTGGCGGTCAACGAGACCGGCGCGGTGCAGGTGTGGAAGCTGACGGGCGCCACTGCGAGCTACCTCGGCCAGACAGGCCCCTCGACCTTCACCGGCACCGGCCGCGCGGGCATGCAGTTGCAGGTCGGCGCGCGCGTCGACGACTTCGGCGCCGCGACGCTGCCCTGAGTCGAGCGCAGGCAGGGAGAGGGCCGGCGTCAGCGCCGGCCCTTTTTTCTTAATCACGGCTAAGGCGCAGCGGCACGATCCCATGCACCCGCGGGGTCGTCGCCTCGCGAGGGGGCTGCGACCATCGTGTCCAAGGAGACCCGCACGATGTACAAGCGCAACGCAGTGCTGAGCCAGCGACGCCGATCGATCTGCGCCGGGGCGGCCCTGTGGGCCTGGGCCCCCGCACTGTTCGCGGCCGACGCCGTTGCCCCGGCAGCGCCGGCCGGAGCCGCCAGCGCGCCGAGCCCGCAGCGCATGGAGGACTTCGGCGTCGAGCTCGTCGGCGTGCGGCTGTCGGGCGCCGACTTCCTGATCGATGTGCGCTACCGCGTCAAGGACGTCGCCAAGGCGCAGGCGCTGCTCGAACGAAAGATCCACCCGGTGCTCGTCAACGAGAGCACCGGCGACCGCTTCTACATCCCCCAGGTGCCCAAGGTCGGCGCCTTGCGCCAGTCGGCGACGGCCAAGCAGCCGGCGCAGCTGGACAAGGTCTATTTCATGCTGTTTGCCAACCCGGATCGCAAGCTCCGGGCCGGCGAGAAGGTGACACTCCATGCAGGCGATTCGACGGTCAGGGGCCTCGTGGTCCAGTAAGGGTGTCGCGGCGGCGTGCGCCGCGGCGATCTGCGGTGCGGCCGCTGCGGCCACGGTGGAGCCGGAGCTGGCGGCGCGCATGGCGCGAGACCACGGCTCGCAGCCGTACCCGGTGATCCTGCGCCTGACGCAGCAGCCCGACGTGAACGAGATGGCGCAGAAGGTCGCTGCCGTGCCGCAAGGCCAGCGCGGCGGCCGCCTGCTCGAGGCGCTGAAGTCCTTCAACACGCCGCTGCAGGCCCCGCTGCTGCTGGACCTGCAGTCGCGCCATGCGCGGGAGCTGACGCCGCTGGTCACCGTCAATGCGATCGCCGCGCAGCTGCCAGCCAAGGACATCCGCGAGCTCGCCAAGCGCAGCGACATCGCCAGCATCCGCTACGACATCGGCCTGCTCGCGCCGTCGCGCCGGCCGGTGGCGGACCCGTGCAAGCCGGCGCGGCCGACGCCGCGCCAGCGCCTGCCCAAGTCGTGCCGCAGCGAAGGCCGGGCCCCGGCCGCGGTGGCCGCGGCGGGCTTCGATGCGCAGCGGCCCGCTTCGCCGGCACTGCGGGCGCTGGGCGCGCCGGCGGCCTGGCAGGCCGGCTACACCGGCCGGGGCGTGACGGTGGCGGTGGTCGACACCGGCATCGACGTCTCGCACCCCGACCTGGCCGGCAGCTTCCGCGGCGGCGCGGCCGACTGGTTCGACGTGCATGGCGAACACGCCCGGCCGATGGACCGTCACGGCCACGGCACGCAGATCGCCGGCCTGGTCAGCGGCACCGGGGCGAGCGGGCAGACGCTGGGCGTGGCGCCGCAGTCGCGCTGGATCGCCGCGCGCATCTACAACGACCGCAACATCGGCCGCTTGTCGCAGCTGCACCGCATCACGGCTTGGCTGCTCGACCCCGACGGCCAGCCGGCCACCGCGGACGCGCCGCAGATCGTGCTCAATGCCTGGGGACTCGGCGACCGCCCCGGCACCTGCGACGACGAGTTCGCGCGCGACCTGCGCTGGCTGCGCGCCGCCGGCATGCACGTGGTGTTCGCGGCCGGCAACGGCGGGCCGACGGAGAACTCCAGCGTGAGCCCGGCCAACAACGCCGGTGCCCTGGCGGTGGGCGCGCTGGACGGCGAGGGCCAGATGGCGATGTTCACCAGCCGCGGCGTGTCCGCCTGCGACGCGCGGCCCTATCCCGACGTGATGGCGCCGGGCGAGCTGCTGCGCACCACCGATCTCGCCGCCGGCGGCATGCCGATCACCACCGTGGCCAGCGGCACCTCGTACGCCGCCGCGCTGGTCAGCGGCGAGCTCGCGCTGCTGATGCAGGCGCGGCCCGACATGCCGGTGGCCGAACGCGAGGCGCTGCTTCGCGCCGTGCCCGGCGAGGACAAGCCACCGCTGCTGCGCGCACTCGGCCTTAGCCCGCGCAGCGCGCCCTGAGGATGCGCGCCGCCGCCGCTCCCGCGCGACGCCGCGGCCTCGCGCTGCTGCTCGGCGCGGGCCTGGCCGCGCTCGTGCCGCGCCGCAGCGCCGCGACGGCGGCGCCGCGGCAGACGCAGCTGCTGCACCCGCGGCTGGCGCCGCTGCCGCCGGTGGCCCTGACCACGATGCAGGGCGAGTCGCGCCGGCTCGACAGCGAACTCGACAACGCCGTGCCGCTGGTGCTGAACTTCGTCTTCACCACCTGTTCGACGAGCTGCTCGCTGCAGACCGCGGTGCTCGCGCAGGTCCAGCGCGAGCTGGAAGGCCGCGGCCGCAAGCTGCAGCTGGCCAGCATCACCATCGATCCCGACAACGACACGCCGGAGCAATTGCGCCGCTTCGCCGGCAGCTTCCGCACCGGGCCGGGCTGGCAGTTCTACACCGGCCGCTTCGACGACCTGCTGCGCGTGCAGAAGCACTTCGACGTCTACCGCGGCAGCAAGGCCTCGCACCCGCCGGTGCTGCTGATGCGGCGCAGCGCGCGCGCGCCCTGGCTTCGCGTGGAGGGCTTTCCCGGCGCGGCCGAGCTGGTGGCGCTGATCGAGTCGCTGCCGGCCGCGGGGTGAGCGGCATGCGGCTGCGCGGCGCGCTGGCAACGCTGCTGCTCGCGCTGGCCCTGGCCTCGGCGCAGGCCGCCGATGCCGAGCGCGGCCGGGCGATCTACGAAGGCCGCGTCGCGCTGGGCGCGGCCGGCACCTCGCCACTGTCGACCGCCTGCGCGGCCTGCCACCGGCCCAGCGGCATGGGCAACTTCGAGGGCGGATTGGCCGTGCCGCCGATCGCCGGGGCGATGCTGTTCCAGCCGCTGGACCGCGACACCGCGCGCTTCTTTCCCGCGTCGGCGCGCTGGCGGGTGCGCCCGGCCTACGACGAGGCCTCGCTGGGCCGCTTGCTGCGCAACGGCGAGTCGCCCGACGGCGTGACCCTGCCACCGGCGATGCCTCGCTACCGGATCGACGATGCCGACCTCGCCGACCTGAGTGCCTACCTGCGCGCGATGTCCCAGGGAACACCGCCGGGGTTGAGCGCCGACACGGTGCGCGTGGCCACCGTCACCACGCCCGACGCCGACCCGCAGCGCCGTGACGCCATGCTGGCCACGCTGCGGCACTTCGTCGCGCAGAAGAACGGCCAGTCGCGCCACGAGCAGCAGCGCTCGGTGCAGTCCGCGCGCACACGCGAGATGGTCATGTACCGCAAGTTCCGCGTCTGGGAGCTCGAGCACTGGGCGCTGCAGGGCGAGCCTTCGACCTGGGCCGCGCAGCTCGACGAGTGGCAGTCCCGCCGACCGGCCTACGCGCTGGTGGCAGGTCTGGGCGGTGCGCAATGGGCACCGGTCGATGCGTTCTGCGCGCGGCACCGCCTGCCCTGCCTGCTGCCGCTGGCCGAGGCCGGCGGCGGGCGCGCGCCGGGCTTCTACAGCCTGCACTTCCATGCCGGCATCGATGCCGATGCCGCGCTGGCCGCGTCGCGCCTGAAGTCGCAGGGCGTGCGCCGCGCATCGCTGTGGAGCACGCCGGGCCCGCTGGCCGAACGTGTGCGCGGCGTGTTCGCCGGCGAGGGCGTGGCGCTGGTCGACGGCGATGCGCAGGCGATCGTCTCGCTGCTCCCGCCGGCGGCGCATGCCGCGCGTCTGCGCGAGGGCGGCCACGGCGAGCGCACGGTGGTCTGGCTGCCCGGCACGCATGCCCTCGGCCGGGCCGAGCTCGACGCGGCGCTGCCGATCACGGCCCGCGGCTGGATTGTCACGCCGATGCGCACCGGCGAGCCGCTCGATCGCCAGCTGCAGCGCACCCGCCTGTGGCTGCGCGGCCAGGGGCTCGAAGGCCTGCCGATCGACGTCGCGGCCAGCGCGCTGCAGGCGGCCACCGTGCTCGGCGAAGGGCTCGTGCACCTGGACTTCGGCTTCACGCCGGAGTACCTGCTCGAGCTGCTCGAGCATGGGCTGGAGAACGTGATTCCCTGGAGCCCCTTCCCGCGACTGGCCATCGGGCCCGATCAGCGCATCGCCTCCAAGGGCAGCTGGGTCGGCGAGGTGCGCCAGGGGCGTGTCGACTGGCAGTGGCAGACGCTGCCCTGAGCCGGCACGCCGGGACTCAACCGGCCACGCCGGACTCGAACGCCAGCGCCGAGCGCGACGGCATCTGCGGCCGCTGCACCAGGCCGAGCTCGACCGCGAGCAAGGCGAGTTCCACCGCCGAGTTCAGGCGCAGCTTGCGCATCAGGTTGGCGCGGTGCTTTTCCACCGTCTTGGCGCTCAGGTTCAGGTAGGCGGCGGCGGAGCGGTTCGTGCCGCCCTCGGCGATCAGCTTGAAGATCGTGCGTTCGCGGCTGGACAGCGTGTCCCAGGGGTTCGTGTCGCGCGATTTCTGCGGGTGCAGCATGCCGTCGAGCAGCAGGCTGGCCAGGTCCTGGCCGAGGAAGCGCCGGCCCGCGAGCACCGTCTTCACCGCCAGCAGCATCTCGTCGGGCGGGCAGTCCTTGCGCAGGAAGCCGGCGCAGCCCGCGCGCATCGCCTCGCCCGCGTGGATCTCGGAGTCGTAGTCGCTGAGCGCCAGCACCTTCTGATGCGGCAGCCGCCGGCGGATCTGCGCGGTGGCATCGATGCCGCTGGTGCCGGGCAGCGACAGGTCCATCAGCACCAGGTCGGGCTGCAGCTGCACGGTCTTCAGGACCGCCTCGCGCCCGTCGACGGCTTCGTCGACGACGCTGTAGTCGGCATGCGTGGCAAGCAGCGCCCGCAGGCCGTGGCGCAGCAGCGGGTGGTCTTCGGCAACGAGGATGCGGTAGCTCATGGCGTGGCTGCTGACGAGGTGGCGGTGGAGGGGCTCGTGCGCGGCGGCACCGGCGATGCCGGCGTCGTGCTGGCACGGGGAACGAACATGAAGCGCCATGCCGAGTACTGCGTGGCGCCCTCGAAGGCTTCGAGCCCGGGGGCGAAGGCGGTGCGGCGCAGCGGCTCGCCGTCGGCCTGGCTGTAGACGCCGACGATCTGGTTGCCGCGCCGCACGATGCCCCAGGGCAGCTCGGGCTGCAGCGGGTCGGCGTAGATCCGGCGCAGATGGCGCACGGGGTTCGGGAAGCGCGTGTCGCGCACCAGTTCCTCCAGCGACACCGGCAGGTGCTTCACCGGGCCGGGCGTGGCGCGGTGGTACGACTCCAGCGCCGCGCGAAACTGCTGGCCGACCCACAGCAACTGGGTCTCGCGTTCGCGCTGGCGCGCAGTGACGGCCGACTCGGCGAACTGCACCGCGGCCAGCCCGCCCAGCGCCAGCAGCACCACCAGGCCCATCAGCACCACGCCGCGTGCAGGACGAGCGTGCCTCATCGCGCGCCTCCCGCGTCGGGTGCCGAGGCTGCGGCAGCCGCGGTGACCACCGTGCTCGAGCCGCCTTCGCGCGACACCAGGTTGGGCTGGGTCTCGGCCGGCGCATCCGCGGCGCCGGGCGGCGGGCGGCGGGGCTCGCCGTTCATGCCGGTCATCGTGCTCTGCACGTCGATCACGCCGCCCTTGTCGGCATTGCGCGGCGCCACCACGACCCAGGTCGGCGATTCGGTGAACGGGTCGACCGGGATCGCGCGCAGGTAGCGCTGCGTGACCAGGTCTTCCAGCGTGTCGGGGTAGCGGCCGCGGTCGCCGTGGAACTTGTCGATCGCTTCGCGCATCGCCGCGAGGTTGCTCTGCAGCACCTGCTCGCGGCCACGCTCCAGCGTCGCCATGTACTGCGGCAGCGCCAGCGACAGCAGCAGGCCGAGCATGGCCATCACGATGACCAGCTCGATCATCGTGAAGCCGCGGGCAGGGCGTGTCGGCGCGGATGTCATCGGCGTCACCATTCGCGGTAGGGCGTGCCGTCCAGCCCGCTGCCGGCGGCGGTGGAGTAGACGTCGTAGACGTCGTCGCCCTCGCGCGGCTCGTCGGGCGGGCTGGCGTAGCTGCGCAGGCCCCAGCTGGACGCCGCGTCGGCGCGGGCGTCGGCGAAGAACGGGTCGCGCGGCAGGCGCCGCAGGAAGTACAGGCGGCCGCCCTTCGGGTCCTGCGCGTCGGGCACGCCGCTGACCAGCACCGCCAGCGAGGGCGGGTAGCCCGAGTCGCCCAGGTTGCGCACGACGCGGCCCTGCAGCACGGCGTCGTGGTAGCGGTCGATCGCGTCGCGGATCTCGCGCAGCGAGGCGCGCAGGGCCTGCTCGCGGCTGCGTTGCACGGCGGTTTCCGCCAGCGGCGCGGCCAGCATGGCCAGCACGCCGAGCAGGGCGAGCGTGACCACCAGCTCGATGAGCGTGAAGCCGCGGTGCGCGTGGGGCCGTGTCATGGCGGGCTCAGCCTTCCTCGGGCGCCACCGGCGGCGGCGGCGGGGGGGCGGTGCCGGCCGGGGCGCTGGGCGACGAAGGCGCCAGCGCGCGGCCGGGCTGGATGGAGGCCGGCGCGGGCCGGCGCTGGTTGGTCACCGGCACCGGCAGGCTGCCCGTGCCGCCGCCCAGGCCACCGCCGCCCGCGGCGACGGTCGGCACGGCACCCCCCGTCGGGGCGCTGCCGGTGCCGATGCCCGCACCGGCTCCCCCGCCCGCGCTCGCGCCTGCCGCACCGCCTGCCGCACCGCCTGCCGCACCGCCCGCCGCGCCGCCCGCGGCCGGTGGCGTCGACAACTCCATCGGCGCGCGGTTCGCGTTGAGGATGGTGCTGCCGCCGGCGCCACCGGCCTTCGGGCCGGTGGCCGGCTGAGCCGCTGCCGCCGCGGTACCGGCGGCGCCGTTGGAGGGCGCCAGCGCCGGCATGTCGGCCGCGTTGCCGCCGCGCGCCGCGCCGATCGGGTCCAGCCGCAGCGGCTTCTCGCGCACGATGCTCTCGGTGCCCGACCAGACGTCGCCGTTGCGTGCCTCGGGCAGGGTCTGCGGCCGGATGATGTGCGGCGTGATCGACAGCACGATCTCGCTCTTCGTCGCGTTGCCGTTGTTCGACGAGAACAGCCGCCCGGCCACCGGCACCTGGCCCAGGCCCGGCACCTTGCTCGCGGTGCTGCGGTCCTGGTCGTTGATCAGGCCGGCGAGCACCTGCGTCTCGCCGTCCTTCAGGCGCAGCGAGGTCTGCGCGCTGCGCGTGCCGATCTGGTAGGCCTGGCCCGAATCGGTGGTGATCGTCTTGGCGATGTTGCTCACCTCGAGGTTGATCTTGATGCCCACGTCGCCGTCGACGTAGACCTGCGGCTCGACCTCGAGCTTGATGCCCACGTCGATGTACTGGATCGAGCCGGTGATCACCGAGGACTGCCCGGCCTGCTGCGGCGTGATCAGGTTGGTGATCACCGGCACCTTGTCGCCCACCAGGATGCGTGCCTTCTCCTTGTTGCGCGTGCGGATGCGCGGGCTGGCCAGGATGTTGGTCTCGGTGTCCTGCAGCATCAGGTTCAGCGCCACGCCGAGCTGCGAGGTGACGAGGTCGTTGCGCGTCAGCGCCTTGAGGTCGCCGATGGTCCGGGCGTTCGCCGGCGTGGCCACGCTGAACGCGTCGGGCCACTTGATGCCCAGGTTGGACATGCGGTCGACCGAGACCTCGAGCACCTGCACCTCGAGCATCACCTCGGGGTCGGGCACGTCGTTGGCCGCGACGAGCTTCTCGGCCACGGCGATCGCGTCGGCGGTGTCGCGCATCACCAGCGTGTTGGTGCGCGCGTCGGTGACGATGTCCTTGGTCTTGAGCAGCGACTTGATGACGTTGGCCACGTGCGCCGCGTCGATGTTGCTGAGCTGGAAGCTGCGCACCTTCAGCTCGTTGTATTCCTTCTGCTTGGCCGCCACCGCCGGGTAGACGAACAGCGTGTTCTGGTTGAGCACGCGCTTCTCGAGCTGGTTCTGCAGCAGGATCAGGTCGATGGTGTCCTCCACCGACGCATCCTTCACGTAGATGGTGGTCTTCAGGTCGCTCTTCACGTCGCGGTCGAGGATGATGTTCACGTTCGCCGTGCGCGACAGCGCCTCGAACACCATCTTCAGGTTGGCGTCGCGGAACTGCAGCGTCACCGGCTTGCGGAAGGCGCTCTGGGCGAGCAGGGCGCGCTCGCGTCCGGCGCGCTCGCCCTCGAGCCGTTCATCCAGCGCCTTGAGCTGCGCGGCCACGGCGGGGTTGCCCGGCAGGTCCTTCTGCGCGCGGCGCAGCACGTCGCGCGCCGCGTCGGTCTGGCCGGCCTTGAGCATGCGCTCGGCCTGCTGGATGGCCGCCTCGGCCTTGCGCTGGTCGCCCAGCTGGACCAGGCCGCGCTGGGCGCGTTCGCTGCCTTCGTCGAGCTGCAGCGCGTCGCGGTAGCGCTGCGCGGCCTCGTCGAGCCGGCCGGCGGCGCGCGCCTCGTCGGCGCGGCCGAGCACGGCCTGCGTGGCCAGCTCGCGCTGCGTCAGGAAGTCGATCCGGTAGCGGGCGTTGCCCGGGTCCATCTCGCTGGCCTTGCGCAGCTTCTGCAGGCCCTGCGCGACCTTGCCCTCGTTGAGCTGCTGCAATCCGTCGGAGTGCATCGACTGGGCGGCGCAGCCGGCCAGCAGCAGTGCGGCGGCCAGCGCGACGAGCCGTCGCGCCGTGGAGCGTTGTGCGGGTGACATCAGGAGGTTCCTCCCGCCACGACGAGCTTGAGCGTGACGTTGTTCTGGACGTGGGTGAAGACGAGTTCCTGCCCGGAGATCGCCGTGAGCCGGTAGCCGCCTTCGAGCGTGTCGCCGACACCGGCGACGAGCAGCTTGTCGCCGATCGACAGGAAGACGCGCGGCTTCGCCTTCGGGCCTTCGTCGAGCATGCCGACGAAGCGGTAGGGCAGCGTGGGCGGCGGTGGCGGCGGGGGCGGGGGCGGCGGTGGCGGCGGCGCGGCCGGTGGCGGCGCGGGCGGTGGCGGAGGCTTGAACCATTCGCGCGCGGCGAAGGTGTCCTCGCCGGGCTTCGCGTCGAGCCGGGGTCGCGGTGCGGGCATGGCCTCGGGCGCCGGTGCCGGCGCGCCGGCGGTCGCGGCCGGTGTGCGGGTCACCGTGGCCGCGACGACGCGCGTGCCGCTGTCGGAGGCGCCGCCATGCAGCACGATCCAGGCCGACCACAGGCCGACCGCCGCCGCGCTGGCGAACAGCACCGGGCGCCGCTTCATGGCCGGGCCTCGCCGTAGAACAGCACCAGCCGCGCGGTCGCCTGCAGCTGCGGTGACTGCGCCGTGGCGCGTTCGATCTGCAGGCTCTCCAGCGCCGAATGCGGCAGTTCGTTGAGCACCTCGGCGACGAAGCGGCGCACGCCCGCGTAGCTGCCGATCAGCGGCAGCGTGGCTTCGACGCGCGTCACCGCGCCGGCGGTGGCGGCGCCCAGCGAATAGTCGGCACGGTCGAGCGTGAGGCCGGCGCGCTGCGCGGCGCCGACCAGCCATTCGAGGTCGCGCCCGCGCTGCTGCTGCGAGGGCAGTTCGCTGTCCTGCAGCGGTGCCCTTACCGGCGCGGACTCGACCGCACGGGCGCCGGCCGGCACGCTGTCCAGTGCGGCGCGGCGCGCCTCGAGCCGGGCCGCGTCGCGCTGCAGCAGCGGCCGCAGCTGCCACTGCACGAATGCCATCGCGACGAGCAGGCCGAGCGCCAGCCAGGCCGGCCGGCCGAGGTGGCGGGACCAGGCATACGCGGCGGCACGCCGCCACGGCAGGCTGCGCTGCAGCCCCTGCTGCCACCAGGCGGGTGCGTGTCTCACGATTGCTCCTTCGGCGCCGGCGGCGCGGCGCGCCAGCCGGCCTGGATGACGAAGCGCAGCGGCTGCCCCGGCGTGTCGCGCTCGGCCTGGTGCGTGGTCAGCGCCACCTGCACCAGCCGCGGGTCGGCCTCGAGTTCGCGCAGGTAGGCGAACAGCGCCTTGGCGTGGCGCGCCTGGCCGGTGACGCGCACCACGCCGGCCTTCGCATCGGGTTCGAGCTTGAGCAGGCCGATGTCGGCCTGGCCATGCTCCTCGAAGGTGGCGAGCAGGTCGGCCCAGGGCGCGCGCAGTTCGCCCGCGACGCGCGTGGCCTGCGCGACGCGCACCCGCTCGGCCTCGCTGAGCTTGCGCGGCGGCGGCGGCAACAGCCGCGCAGTGCGCTCGTTGACGGCGGCGAGCGCCTGTCGGTTGTCCTGCTCGAGCTGCCATGCGCCGAAGGCCGCTGCGGCAAGCAGCATGGCCGTCACGCCCGCGAGCAGCACGCCGGTCCAGGGCCGCGGCGCGCGGGCCAGGAAGTCCAGCTGGCCGACGCGCTTCATGCCGGCAGCTCCATGGCCGCGACCCGCGGCGCCTCGCCGCGCAGCAGCAGCGTCCAGCGGTGCCCGCGCGCCAGGCGCTGCCATTGCTCGCGCTGCGAGGCCGTGCGGCACAGCATCAGCAGCGGCGCCGGTTCGCTGCTCAGGATCGCGCCCTGGTAGGCCAGCAGGCGCTGTTCGACGGCGCGCTGTGCCTGCAGGTCGCAGCGCTCCCAGCCCAGCTCCACGGGCACGCCGTCGGCGACGCGCACCAGCGTCATGCCCTCGTCGCGCAGCAGGGCCACGGTGGCCTGGGCACCGACCTGCGCCGCGATGTGCTGCAGGTCGTCGAGCAGCGCGAGTTCCACCCGCTTCAGCTCGAGCCCCTGTTCGCCGAACAGGCGCTGCCACGCGGCCAGGTCGGCGGGCTCGATCGCTGCCGCGAGCCAGGCGGCGCCGTCGGGCATGGCGGCCACCTGCACGACCAGGTCCTGGCGCCCCAGCGCCTGCGCGAAGTGATCGACGGCATCGCGCTGGGCGATCCGCCAGGCGTGGCAGGCCGGCCGCAGCGACAGGTAGACCAGTTCCTCCGGGACGAGCAGCCGCGCCTGCACGGGCAGCGGGTCGTGGCCCTGGCGGCGCAGCTGCTTCAGCGCGGCCGGCAGCGCCTCGGCGACCGGCCCGTCGGCGCCGGCCTCGGCGAGCACGCGGCGCGACCACGGCGCGCGCAGCTGCACGGCGCAGGCATCGCGCGTCAGGCGCACCTGCAGTTCACTCTTCCACGGCTGTGACACGGTTGGCCTCTTCGAGAGTGGTCTGGCCGGTGGCCACGAGTTCGAGCGCGGCGTCGCGCAGCGTGCGCAGGCCGCGCGCCTGCGCCGCCTCGCGCAGCACCGCGGGGCTGGCGCGCTCGGCGATCAGGCTGCGCAGGCCGACGTCCATCGCCAGCGTCTGCGCGATGGCGTGGCGGCCCTTGTAGCCGGTGCCGCGGCAGTGCGCGCAGCCGATGCCCTTGCGGAAGTTCCAGCCGGACAGGTCGGCCGGCAGCGAGCTCGCCTCGATGCGCGCGGCATCGGGCGCCTCCGGCGCGCTGCAGTCCGCGCAGATGATGCGCAGCAGCCGCTGCGCGACGACGCCGTTGAGCGCCGAGACGAGGTTGTACGGGTCCACGCCCATCGTCGACAGGCGGCCGATGACGTCGAACACGTTGTTGGCGTGCACGGTGGCGAACACCTGGTGGCCGGTGAGCGCGGCCTGGATGGCGATCTGCGCCGTCTCGGCGTCGCGCATCTCGCCGACCATGATCTTGTCCGGGTCGTGGCGCAGGATGGAGCGCAGGCCGCGCGCGAAGGTCAGGCCCTTGGCCTCGTTGACCGGGATCTGCAGCACGTCGGGCAGCTGGTACTCGACCGGATCCTCGATGGTGATGATCTTGTCCTGCCCGGTGT
>CAZVLY010000021.1:0-2108 GCA_964628175.1 uncultured Piscinibacter sp.
CGATCATCCTCACGCTCGAGTACGCGGTGGAGTTCATCGCCGACGACGAGCTGGTGGAGATCACGCCCAAGTCGATCCGCATCCGCAAGCGCCACCTGAAGGAACACGACCGCAAGCGCGCCTCGCGCGAAGCCGCCTGAGGCGATGCCCGTGCCGATGACGCACCGCAAGGCGGTGCTGCTCATGGTCGCGGTCACGCTGATGTGGAGCATCGCCGGCGTGGTGTCGCGCCACTTCGAGGCGGCGCGCGGCTTCGAGGTCACCTTCTGGCGCAGCGCCTTCAACGCGCTGGCGCTGGTCGTGATGCTCGGCTGGCTGCGCGGGCCGGCGACGCTGGCCGCGGCCATCCGCGGCGGCGGCCGCACGCTGTGGCTGTCGGGCCTGTGCTGGGCGGTGATGTACACCGCCTTCATGATGGCGCTGTCGCTGACCACGGTGGCCAACGTGCTGGTCACCATGGCGCTCGGGCCGCTGTTCACGGCGCTGATGGCACGCTTCGCGCTCGGCCACCGGCTTGCCGCACGCACCTGGGCGGCGATCGTGCTGGCCGGCATCGGCATCGGCTGGATGTACGCCCGCGAAGTCAGCGGCAGCGACCCGCGGCACCTGCTCGGCACCCTGGTCGCGCTGGGCGTGCCGGTCGCCGCAGCGGTCAACTGGACGCTCATCCAGCACAACCGCGGCGGCCAGAAGCAGGACATGCTGCCCGCCGTGCTGATCGGCGCCGTGCTGTCGGCGGCGGTGATGCTGCTGCCTTCGTTGCCCTTCGCCGCGACACCGCGCGACCTGGCGCTGCTGGCCATGCTCGGCGTGGTGCAACTGGCCATCCCCTGCCTGCTGGCCGTGACCATCGCCCGCTCGCTGAGCGCGCCGGAGATGTCGCTGCTCGGCCTGCTCGAGGTCGTGTTCGGCGTGCTCTGGGCCTGGCTGGGCGCGAACGAGGCGCCGGCCGTGTCGGTGCTCGGCGGCGGCCTGCTCGTGCTGCTGGCACTGGCAGGCAACGAGCTGCTGGCGCTGCGCGAACGTTCGGCCCGAGCCTGAGCAGAACAGGGCTTCCCCTCAAGGTCAGGCCAGGTCAGCGCGCTTAGCATCGACCCACACCGCGTGGGAGACGCCGATGAAACAGCTGTCCGGCCTGGACGCCAGCTTCCTGTACCTCGAGACCGCCGAGATGCCCATGCACGTGGGCGCCTTGCATCAGTTCGAGCTGCCGGCCCACTACCGCGGCGACTTCCTCGACGACATGCGCGCCCACATGGCCACGCGCATCCCGCTCGCGCCGGCGCTGCGCCGCAAGCTGGCCTGGATGCCGCTGAACCTGGCTGCGCCGGTGTGGGTCGATGCCGAGCCTGATCTCGAAGAACACATCGTCGGCATCACGCTGCCCGACGGCAGCGGCCTGGCCGAGCTGGAGGAGCAGGTCGGCCTGCTGCACCCGGTGCTGCTCGACCGCAGCCGGCCGCTGTGGAAATTCCACGTCTTCGACGGCCTCGAGCCCGGGCCGAACGGCGAGCGGCGCTACGCCCTCTACACCCAGCTGCACCATGCCGCCGTCGACGGGCAGGCCGCGGTGGCGCTGGCGCAGGCCATCCTCGACCTCGGCCCCGAGCCGCGCGAGATCCCCACGCGCCCGGCGCGCGAGCGCAAGGGCCAGCTGGCGATGACGGAGATGCTGCGCGGCGCGCTGTCCAACCAGCTCGACCAGCTCGGCAACCTCGTCAAGGCGCTGCCTGCCGCGGTGGGCGCCATCTCGCAGGTGGCGGCGCAGACCGCGGGCGGGGCGGTGAGCGAGACCGCAGCCTCCGTGTGGTCGCGCATCAAGGGCACGGGCCCGAAGGGCAGCAAGAGCGTCAGCAACCTCGGCCTGGCACCGCGCACCCGGCTGAATGCGACCGTGTCCGACACGCGTGCCTTCGCCGCCGTGAGCCTGCCGCTGGCCGAGCTCAACGCCGTGCGCCGCCGGCACCATGCGAGCCTGAACGACGCGGTGCTGATGATCTGCAGCGGCGCGCTGCGCCGCCACTTCGCCAAGCACGGGCCGCTGCCGCGCAAGTCGCTGGTGGCGGCGGTGCCGATCTCGCTGCGCGCCAAGGGCGACACGGCCTCGA
>CAZVLY010000021.1:2118-8475 GCA_964628175.1 uncultured Piscinibacter sp.
GACACCCGCCCGGACAACCAGGCCTCGATGAGCCTGATCAGCCTGGGCACGCACATCGCCGATCCGGGCAAGCGGCTGGCCCACGTGATGGCGGCCAGTGCGTCGATGAAGGCGACGCTGGGCAGCGTGAAGAGCCTGCTGCCCACCGACTTCCCGTCGATGGGCGTGCCCTGGCTGATGGAGGGCCTGACGGCGATCTACGGCCGTGCCGGCGTGGCCGACCGCATCCCGCCGGTGGCCAACGTGGTGATCTCCAACGTGCCGGGGCCCACCGTGCCGCTGTACATGGCCGGCGCAAAGATGCTGACCAACTACCCGACCTCGATCGTCGTGCACGGCGTGGCGCTGAACATCACCGTGCAGACCTACAACGAGTCGCTCGACGTCGGCATCATCGCCTGCGCGCAGGCCATGCCCGAGGTCGACGAGTTCGCGGCGCACGTCGAGACCGCCTTCCTCGAATTCAAGGGCCTGGCGATCGCGCCGGAGCCTGTGCCGCCGGCGCGCAAGGCGCCGTCGAAGAAGGCGGCCGTGAAGAAGCCTGCGGCCGCGCCGGCGCCGGCAAAGAAAGCGCCTGCCAAGAAGGCTGTGGCGAAGAAGGCTGAGGTCAAGGAGTCGGCTGCGAAGAAGGCTGCAAAACCTGTCCCGAAGGTGACAAAGCAGGCTAGGGCAAGTGCTCCAACCGCGAAGCGGCCCAACCGCTAACATGGGCTGAACGCCGCTCCTTCACGCCGCATGCCCCGCACGCCGCCCGATCCGCGCCACCATCACCACTTTCACTTCGAGGACCTGCGCGCGCCCAATGCGCTGCTGCTGGCGATGGAGGGCCGGGCCCCCTGGGAGTACGCGGCGCTGCTGGCCGCGACGCCCTGGCTGCGCAAGCTGCCGCGCGGCGACGGCCACCCGGTGCTGGTGTTTCCCGGCCTCGGGGCGAACGACTTCACCACCGGGCCGCTGCGTCGCTTCCTCGACGAACTGGGTTACGTCACGCATCCCTGGGGCCAGGGCTTCAACTTCGGCCCGCGCCAGGGCGTGCTCAAGCGATGCAACGACGACGTGCGGCGCCTGTTCAACTCGCATGCGCGCAAGGTCAGCCTGATCGGCTGGAGCCTGGGCGGCATCTACGCCCGCGAGATGGCCAAGGAGCTGCCCGACCACGTGCGCTGCGTCATCACCCTGGGCACGCCGTTCACCGGCCACCCGCGCGCCACCAATGCCTGGCGCTTCTTCGAGATGGTCAGCGGCCAGTCGGTGCATGACCCGGCGCTGATCGCGCAGATCCGCAAGGAGCCACCGGTGCCCACCACCTCGATCTGGTCGCGCAGCGACGGCATCGTGGCGTGGCGCTGCAGCGTGGTGGCGCCCAGCCCGACGGCCGAGAACATCGAGGTGCACGCCAGCCACGTGGGCATGGGCATGAACCCGCTGGCGCTCTACGCCATCGCCGACCGGCTGTCGCAGCCCGCGGGGCACTGGAAGCCCTTCGAGCCGCACGGCGCGCGGCGCTGGTTCTTCCGCACGCCGAACGAGGCGCGTGCTGCCTGATGCAGATCAGCGCCAACGGCATCTCGCTCGAGGTCGACGACCGCGGCCCGGCCGGCGGCGAGCCGCTGGTGATGATCATGGGCCTGGGCATGCAGCTCGTGGCCTGGCCCGATGGCCTGGTCGAGCAGCTCGTCGCGAAGGGCTTTCGCGTCATCCGCTTCGACAACCGCGACATGGGCCTGTCGCAGCGCTTCGATCACCTCGGCGTGCCCAACATCGCCGCCGGGGCCATCAAGCACACGCTGGGCATGTCGGTGGCCAGCCCCTACCGGCTGGCCGACCTCGCCGACGACACCGCGGCGCTGATCGGCGCACTGGGCCTGGCCAGCGCGCATGTGTGCGGCGCCTCGATGGGCGGCATGGTCGCGCAGCACCTCGCCGCAAGACACCCGCAGCGCGTGCGCAGCCTGACGCTGATGATGACCACCAGCGGCGCACGCCGACTGCCGCAGCCGGGCTGGAAGGTGCGCATGGCGCTGCTGGCGCGCCCGCAGAACCCGCACGACCTCGACTGCGTCATCGACCATTTCATGAAGCTGTACGGCGTGATCGGAAGCCCGGCCTATCCGCCGGAGCCCGCCACGCTGCGCGAGCGGCTGACGGCGTCGGTGAAGCGCGCCTACCGGCCCGCCGCCACGGCGCGCCAACTGATGGCGATCGTCGCCGACGGAGACCGCACGCCGATGCTCGCGCAGATCCGGCAGCCCACGCAGATCATCCACGGCCTGGCCGATCCGCTGGTGCCGGTGGAGGCCGCGCGCGAACTGGCACGCCTCATCGCCGGCGCGCAGGTCGACCTGATCGAGGGCATGGGCCACGACCTCCCGCAGCCGCTGTGGCCGCGCTTTGCGGCCGACATCGCGGCGGTGGCGCAGCGCGCCTGAGGCGCCGCGTGCGACGGACTGTGTCGGCGGCGTAAAGCCGCATGAAGACCGTCGGCGGCCCGCTTCGCGGCGACGTTGCTTCGGCAGTCACCACCGAAGGAGCCGCTCATGGCCACCCGTTCCGCTCGCAGGCTCTTCAGTATCGCGGTCTGTTCCGGCGCGGTCCTCGTGGCCGGATGTGTGGTCGCTCCTGCCGGGCCCTACTACGGCTACGGCGGCGAGGTGGTCCAGGTGGCACCGCCGCCACCCCAGGCCGAGTACTACGGCGCCCCGCCGGTCCTCGGGCAGATCTGGATCGGCGGCTACTGGGGCTGGCAGGCGAACCGCCACGTGTGGATCGGCGGCCACTGGGAAGCACCACGGCCTGGCCACCGCTGGGTGCCGCACGCCTGGGAACGCCAAGGCCCCGGATGGCGACAGCGACCGGGCTACTGGGAACGCCGCTGAGGCGACGTGCCGGCCGCATGCCGGCCGCCCGCCCACGGGCCGGACCCAGGGGGAGAGGCCCCCAATCTGAGCGGAGTGCCCCCCGAAATCGCTGCCTATGTATGAGACCGAACATACAGGGTCGAGCCCGGCGCCGGATGCTGTCGTCCTCAAGCCAGCCCCGGAGGCGTGCCATGACCGAACTTCGAGTCTTCGACGTCAGCTCCTCGGGCCGGCGCGTGGCACTGCGTGAGCGTGCGAACGTCTTTCATGTGGCCTTCACCCCACTGGACCGGGTCGCCGTGGACAACCGTGTCTGCGGGGACCCCGCGGCCGTCGGACTGTGCACGATGTACAACATGGACGCGCACAGGCCACTGGCGCTTGTCTTCGAGCAGACCGGCTGCACCCTCTGGGAGGCACTCGACCTCCTGGAGGAACAGTGAGCGCGAGCCCACCCCGGCGAGGCGGAGGGCCCGGTGCTCGATCGCGGCTGATCAATCGCACGTTTCGCGCTTCGTCGTGATCGCGGCGTCGCGGTAGAGTCATGCCCGGCGCGCATGGGCGCGCCACTTGCCAGGGTATGCCGAGTGAAGGTCACCATGCGTGCGCAGTCCTTGTTCACCCCCCGTGCGCACCAAGTGTGGAACACGAGAGGTTTCAGTCAGTGACCCATGAATCCGGAGGCGTCGTGAATGCGGGTTCTTCACCGTGGCGATTGAGCGTTGCCCCGATGATGGACTGGACCGACCGGCACTGCCGCTACTTCCATCGCCTGCTGACGCACCGCACCCGCCTGTACACCGAGATGGTGACCACCGGGGCGCTGCGGCATGGCGACGTGCCGCGGCACCTGGACTACAACGACGAGGAACATCCGCTGGCGCTGCAGCTCGGCGGCAGCGAGCCGGCCGATCTGGCGCACGGCGCGAGGCTGGCGCAGCAGTGGGGCTACGACGAGGTCAACCTCAACTGCGGCTGCCCCAGCGACCGCGTGCAGCGCGGCGCCTTCGGTGCCTGCCTGATGGCCGAGCCGGCGCTGGTGGCCGAGGGCGTGAAGGCGATGCGCGACGCGGTGACGATCCCGGTGACCGTGAAGCACCGCATCGGCATCGACCGCATCGAGAACTACGAGTTCGTGCGCGACTTCGTCGGCACCGTGGCCGCGGCCGGCTGCGAGGTCTTCATCGTGCATGCACGCAACGCCTGGCTGCAGGGCCTCAGCCCGAAGGAGAACCGCGAGGTGCCGCCGCTGCGCTACGAGTTCGTGCAGCGGCTCAAGCGCGACTTCCCGACGCTCACCATCGCGATCAACGGCGGCGTCTCCAGCGGCGAACAGATCGAAGCGCTGCTGGCCGGGGGCCTGGACGGCGTGATGGTCGGCCGCGAGGCCTACCACCACCCCTGGCTGATGGCCGACTGGGACGAGCGCTTCCTCGGCGCCGAGCCGGTGCAGCGCAGCCGCGAGCAGGTCGAGGCGGCCATGGTCGACTACATGGAGCGGCAGGGTCGCGAGGGCGAGCCCTGGTCGCGCGTCGCACGCCACATGCTCGGCTTGTGGAACGGCCAGCCGGGCGCGCGGCGCTGGCGACAGGTGTGGTCGGACCACAAGCTCAAGGGCCTGCCGCCGGCGGCCGTGGCGGGCCTGGCCACGCAGGCCCGGCGCCACCCGCTGACGGCCGCGGCCGACGCGGCGGTCTGAGGCCCGCTCAGCGGCGCGCCGGCCAGGTCGCCAGCACCACGCCGGCCAGCGCGAGCGCGAAGGCTCCGGCCTGCGCCGCGCTGAAGCGCTCGCCGAGGAAGATCACGCCGACCGCCGCCGCGCTCACCGGCAGCAGCACGGTGAAGACGCCGGCCGACGACGCCGGCACATGCTTGAGGCCGGTCATCCACAGCCACACCGTGACCATGCTGGCGGCCAGCGAATAGAAAAGCAGCAGCCACCAGTGGCCGGCGCTGACGCTGCCGAAGTCGAAGCTCAGCGCCTGCCACAGGCCCAGCGGCGTGACGAGCAGCAGGCCCCACAGGTTGATCAGCGCGCTGATGCGCTTGGGCGAGACGTTGCCGGTGAGCTTCTTGCCGATCACCACGTAGATCGCCTCGCAGGTCACCGCGCCGAGCAGCAGCAGGTTGCCCACCAGGCTGCCCGCGTCGGCACCGGCGTTCTTGCCCAGCGAGACCAGCGCGATGCCGGCCACGGCACAGGCGATGCCGGCCGCCACGCGCGGCAGGATGCGCTCCTTCAGGATCACGCGCGAGAGGATGGCCACCACCGCGGGAATCGCCGCCATGATCACGCCGGCGGCCAGCGCCGAGGTGCGCGCCACGCCGAACAGCATGCACACCGAGAACAGGAAGTTGCCGAAGAAGGACTCGAGGAAGAGCAGCCAGCGGTCGTGCGGGCTCAGCCGCGATTCGTCGGGCTGGCGCTTCACCCAGCCGGCCATGGCCACCGCGGCGATGCCGAAGCGCAGCCAGGCGAGCAGGAAGATCGGCAGCACCAGCACCAGGATCTTCGACAGCCCGACGTAGCTGCCCACCAGCGCCATGCCGGCACCCAGGCACAGGTAGGACAGCCAGGGAACGTGGTGCGCGGGGGCCGCGCCGGGAGACGTCATCGGTGCGCGATCAGAACAGGTCGGCGTAACGCTGCATTTCCCAGTCGCTGACGTGGCGCGCGTAGGCGATCCACTCGCTGCGCTTGGCGGCGATGAACGCCGGCGCCAGTGAGGGGCCGAGCGCCTCACACAGCACGGTGTCGCGCTCCAGCGCGTCGACCGCCTCGCCCAGGCTTTGCGGCAGCACGCCGATGCCACGCTCGCGCAGCGCGGCCAGCGGCTGCTCGAACAGGTCGTCGGTGCAGGCCGGGCCGGGATCGGTGCGCCTGGCGATGCCGTCCAGGCCGGCAGAGATCAGCCCGGCCGTGGCCAGGTAGGGGTTGGCCGCGGCATCCGGCAGCCGCCACTCGAAGCGGCCGTCCAGCGTGCGCACGAGTGCCGTGCGGTTGTTCGGGCCATGCGCGACGCAGGCCGGTGCCCAGCTGGTGCCGGACAAGGACTCGCCGACGACGAGACGCTTGTACGAGTTCACCGTCGGCGCGGCCAGCGCCGCCAGGCCTGCCGAGTGAGCCAGCACGCCGCCGATGAAGTGCCGCTTTGTCGCCTCGTCGTCGAACAGGCCGCGTTCACCGTCCCACAGCGACACATGGAAGTGCATGCCGCTGCCCGGCTGGTTGGCGAAGGGCTTGGGCATCATCGAGAACACCATGCCATGCCGCTCGGCCAGCGTGTGTGCGGCGAGCTTGAAGAGCATCAGGTGGTCGGCGCTCGTCAGCGCGTCGGCATGCAGGAAGTTCAGCTCGTACTGGCCGTGCGCGTCTTCATGGTCGATCTGGAACACGTGCAGCCCACAGGCCTGCAGCCCGGTGGCGAGCTCGTGCAGGAACTCGCGCTGGCGCGGCAGGCTCTTCAGGTCGTAGGAGGGCTTGTCGAGGTGGTCGTGC
>CAZVLY010000021.1:8575-13616 GCA_964628175.1 uncultured Piscinibacter sp.
TCGGAGCGCGGCCCCATGCGCGGCAGGCCGGTGCCGGCGATCGACGGGCCGGAAAATCCTGCGCCGGTGGCGAGCAGGGTACCGAGCTGGTCGAGCGGAACGTACTTGCCCTTGGCGACGCCGTGCAGGTCGGTGAACTGCGCGATCAGCGTGTGCACGCCCTGCGCAGCCAGGCTCTCGCGCAGCGTGTCGAGATGGTGGTGGTGCCCGCTCACGCCACGGCCGCCCGCAGCGCGGCGCGCAGCACGTCCATGGCTTCATCGAACACAGGCTGCTGGATGGTCAGCGGGAACAGGAAGCGCACCACGTTCGCATTCACGCCGCAGGTCAGCAGGATCAGCTTGCGCTTGAGCGCCTCGGCCTGCACCTTCTTCGTGAAGTCGGCATCGGGTTCGTCGCTGCCGGGGCGGTTGAACTCCACCGCCACCATGGCGCCCAGGCCGCGGATGTCGGCGATCTGCGGCACCGCGGCGCGCATCTCCTGCAGCACCGCCTTGAGCTGGTCGCCCAGCTTCTGGCCGCGCTCGGGCAGCTTCTCGTCGCGCATCACGTCGATCACGGCGTGCGCCGCGGCGATCGCCAGCGGGTTGCCGGCGTAGGTGCCGCCCAGGCCGCCGGGGGCCGGCGCGTCCATGATCTCCGCCTTGCCGGTCACGGCCGACAGCGGCACACCGCCGGCGAGCGACTTGGCGATGGTCATCAGGTCGGGGATGACGCCGAAATGCTCCATCGCGAACATCTTGCCGGTGCGGCCGAAGCCGGTCTGGATCTCGTCGGCGATCAGCACGATGCCGTGTTCGTCGCACAGGGCGCGCAGCCACTGCACCGCCTCGGCCTGGATGACGTTGAAGCCGCCTTCGCCCTGCACCGGCTCGAACACGATGGCCGCCACGCGGCCGGGCTCGATGTCGGCCTTGAAGATGTGCTGTACCGCCTTCTTCACCTCGACGAGGTTGGCGCAATGGCACGGGAAGGGCGCATGGTAGATCTCCGGCGGGAAGGGCCCGAAGCCGGCCTTGTAGGGCTGCACCTTGCCGGTCAGCGACACGGCGAACAGGCTGCGGCCGTGGAAGGCGCCGCTGAAGGCGATGACGCCGGAACGCTTGGTGTGCGAGCGCGCGATCTTGATCGCGTTCTCGATCGCCTCGGCACCGGTGGAGAACAGCGCCGTCTTCTTCGCATGGCTGCCCGGCGTCATCGCGTTGAGCTTCTCGGCCAGCGCGATGTAGCTCTCGTAGGGCACGACCTGGTAGCAGGTGTGCGTGAAGCGCTTGAGCTGCGCCTCGATGGCCGCCACCACCTTCGGGTTGCCATGGCCGGTGTTCATCACCGCGATGCCGCCGGCGAAATCGATGTAGCGCTGGCCTTCGACGTCCCAGAGCTCGGCGTTGTCGGCGCGGTCGGCGAAGAAAGTGCCCATCACGCCCACGCCGCGCGGCGTGGCCGCGGCCTTGCGGGCCATCAGTTGTTCATTGAGGGAGTGGTTCATGTCGATCTCCTTGCGGGCTGGCGATCAGGCGGCGTCGATGCGCACCCAGGTCGTCTTCAGCTCGGTGTACTTGTCGAAGGCGTGCAGCGACTTGTCGCGGCCGTTGCCGCTTTGCTTGTAGCCGCCGAAGGGCACGGTGATGTCGTCTTCATCGTACTGGTTGACGTGCACGGTGCCGGCACGCAGGGCCCGCGCGACGCGGTGCGCGCGGTTGATGTTGTGGCTCCACACGCTGGCCTGCAGGCCGTAGCTGGAGTCGTTGGCCATGGCGATGGCCTCGGCCTCGGTCTTGAAGCGGATCACGCTCATCACCGGGCCGAAGATCTCTTCGCGGGCGATCTTCATCTGGTTGTTCACGCCGGCAAAGACGGTCGGCTCGACGTAGAAGCCGCCGGTCTCCGTGCGCGATCGTTTGCCGCCCGCGACAAGCTGCGCGCCATCGCCGTGGCCGGCGTCGATGTAGCCGAGCACCGTGCGCATCTGCGTCTCGTCGACCAGCGCGCCCATCTCGGCATGGCCCGACAACGGGTCGCCCGGCGCGTACTTCGGCGCCTCGGCGGCCACCACGGCGAGGAAGTCCTCGGCCACCTTCTCGTGCACGAACACGCGCGAAGGTGCGTTGCAGCTCTCGCCCTGGTTGAAGAACATGCTGCCGGCGACCGTCTTGGCCGCGCGCGCGATGTCCTCGAAGTCCTCGAACACCACGAAGGCCGACTTGCCGCCGAGCTCGTTGTAGACGCGCTTGAGGTTGCTGCGCCCGGCGTACTCGAGCATCTTGCGGCCCACGCGCGTGCTGCCGGTGAAGCCGATCGCGTCGACGTCCATGTGCAGCGCCAGCGCCTCGCCGGCCTCGTGGCCGAAGCCGGGCACGACGTTGAACACGCCTTCCGGTAGGCCGGCCTCGACGGCCAGCTCGGCCAGGCGCAGCGCCGTCAGCGGGCTCTTCTCGCTGGGCTTGAGCACCACGCTGTTGCCCGCGGCCAGCGCCGGCCCGAGCTTCCAGGCGGCCATGATCATCGGGTAGTTCCAGGGCACCACCGCGCCGATCACGCCCATCGGCTCGCGGGTGATCAGCGCCAGCGCGCTGGCCGGCGTCGGCGCGATCTCGTCGTAGATCTTGTCGACGGCCTCGGCGTACCAGGCGATGGTGCGCGCGGTGGAGGCCACGTCGACGGCCAGGCTGTACTGCACGGGCTTGCCCATGTCGAGCGTCTCGAGCAGCGCGAGCTCGTCGCGGGCAGAGAGAATCTTCTCGGCGAAGCGCTGCAGGATCTTCTTGCGCGCCGCGGGCGCCTTGCCGGCCCAGCGTGCGTCGGCGAAGGCGGCGCGCGCCGAAGCCACGGCAGCGTCGATGTCCTCGACGCGCCCTCGCGCGATCGCTCCCAGCGAGCGGCCGTCGATCGGCGAGGTCTTTGCGAAGGTCTCGCCGCTCGCGGCGGCGACCCGTTGTCCGCCCACGAAGGCGCGGCCATCGATGCGCAGCGCCGACGCGGCGGCATGCCAGTCGGGGGCAGGCTTGTTCATGGTGTTTCCTTGTCAGTAGTGGCCGGCAACGAAACGCCCGCGGCCGTTGCCGGGCCGCGGGCGTGATGCCGTGCGGGGCGTCCGATGGCGGACGCCCGATGGATCAGAACGACACCAGCACCGAGGCGCCGAGCAGGTGGTTGGTCTTGCCGTAGCTGCCGTCCTTGACGTTGATGAACACCGGCTGGCTGGCGCGGTCGAGCCGGTACTCGGCCTTGAAGGTGGTGTTCAGGTTGAACAGCCAGCTCGCGCCCAGCGTCAGCGCGGAGCGGTTCGCGCCGACTTCCGGATCGCCGGCGCCATCCGGGCCGATGCCGTTGCGGTCGTCCGCGCCGGTGTAGCCGAGCAGGCCGCCGCCGTTCTTCTTGTTGTTCAGGTAGTCCAGGCGCGCCGTGGTCTCGAAGCGCGGTGTCCACTTGTAGGCCGCCAGCGTCGACAGGCCCCACCAGCTGGCATCGCGCAGGTCACCGGTCGTCGGGTCGGCGGTGATGGCGGCATGCTTCTGCTTGCCCACGCTGACCTGGCCCTGCACCGTCCAGTCGCCGCGGATGAAGTAGGCGTCGAACTCGAACAGGTCGAGGCGGGTGTTCTTCGTCGAGTAGGGCTCGAGGCTGATCGGGTTGATGCCGATGCCGTCGGGCTGCGTGTCGTCGAAGCCGCGGAAGTTGGCCGCCTTGCCATGCACGCCGGCGAAGCCGAAGCCCTGGAACTCGCCGCGCGAGTAGTCGACGCGGTAGGTGAACACCGGCGCCTTCTCGCCCGGCTGGTTGCGCGAGGCGTTCATGTTGGCCAGCATGCCCTTGACGATCCACTTGCCGCTGGTGATCTCCATGCCGGCGCCGGTGTAGGCGGTGGGCAGCGTGAAGTCGAACAGCAGGTTGTGCGTGATCAGCTTGTTCAGCGTGGGCTGCAGGTACTCGTAACCCGACCAGTCGGGAATCTGACCGGCGATGAAACGCGTCTGCAGGTCGCTCAGCGGCACCGAGACGCTGGCCTCGTGCACCGGCGACTGGCCGTCGAACACGGCGCCCACGCCGCGGTTGGGCGCCAGGGTCAGGCGCCAGCGCGTGCCGGAATCGGTTTCCTTCTGGAAGTCGATGACGGCCGCGCCGAAGTAGGAGTTGTCGTAGTTGTAGCCGTCGTCGCCGACCGCATTGAGGAACTGGAAGCCGGCGCGGTCCTGGCGCTTGTTGTAGATGAAGGTCGGGTCCATGTAGCCCGAGATCTTCAGCAGCTTCAGCCCGGAGGCGTCACGCGCGTCTTCCATCGCCTCGGTCTTCACCGAGATGCGGTTGAACTCGGCGGCCTGCTCCGGCGTCATGCCCCACTGGCCGGCGGCCGGCTTGGCCTCGGGCGCCTTCTGCTTGGCTTCGAGCTCGGCCACACGCTTCTTCAGCTCCTGCAGCTCCTTGAGCAGGTCGGCCGTCGACTGCGCGGCGGCGCCGCCGGCGAAGCCGGCGCCCAGGGCGAGCACGGCAGCCTGGGCGAGGGCGGTGGGTTGCCAGAATTTCATCGGGTTCTCCTCGTTGGGTCAATCGTTGCGCTGAATGGGGAATCGTTCGTTTCAACTGCCGCGGGCGGCCGCGGCCATGTCCTGTGCACGCTTGCGTTCGGCCCGTGCGATGGCCAGGCTGGCGAGCACGACGCCCACCGAGACCACCAGCACGATGAGCGTGGCCACCGCGTTCACGCTCGGGTTCAGGCCGAGACGCGCGCGCGAGAAGATCACCAGCGGCATCGTGGTCGCGCCCGGGCCGGAGAGGAAGGCCGACAGCACCACGTCGTCCAGCGACAGCGTGAAGGTGAGCAGCCAGGCCGACATCAGCGACTGCGCGATCATCGGCAGCGTGACGAGCGTGAAGACCTGCCAGGGGCGTGCGCCGAGGTCCATGGCGGCCTCCTGAGGTCATGATGCTGGCAGGCATATATCGTTTCGGCTCCGGTGTCATCTTGGGCGATCCCGCGACGGTGTCGGCAATCGCGCATTCAGCTCCGCCAGCAGGGTCTTGATTTCCGACAGTTGATCTC
>CAZVLY010000021.1:13626-21418 GCA_964628175.1 uncultured Piscinibacter sp.
GGCCGCCGGCGCGATCATCGGCAGGGTGACGAGATAGAACACCTGGTGCGGCTTCGCGCCCAGGTCCATCGCCGCCTCCTCGAGCTGCGGATTCCGAGCCTGCAGCCGCGCCTGCACCACAACCGTGGCGTAGGACATGCCCAGCAGCAGGTGGCCGAGCCAGATGGTCAGCATGCCGCGCTCGGGGAAACCGAGCAGCCGCTGCACCGACACCAGCATCAGCAGCAGCGAAAGGCCGATGATCACCTCGGGCATGACCAGCGGCGCGCTGACCATGCCGCCGAACAGCGTGCGGCCGCTGAAGCGCCGGTACTTGACCAGCGCGAAGGCCGCCAGCGTGCCCAGCACGACCGAACCGCAGGCGGTGAAGAAAGCGATCTTCAGGCTCAGCCACAGGCCGCCGATCATCTCGCGATCCCCCGGCAACGCCGCATACCACTTGAACGTGAAGCTCGACCAGACGTTGGGGATCGGCGAGTCGTTGAACGAGAAGATCACCAGCGCCACGATGGGCAGGTAGAGGAACACGTAGCCCGCCGCCAGCCAGGCCTTCGAGAAGCCGCGGGCAAAACCCGCGCCGAACAGGGTGCGCCCGCTCATCTGCGCTGCTCCTGCGCCTGCGCCTGATAGCGGTTGAAGATCGCCAGCGGCACCAGGATCAGCAGCACCATCACCACGGCGACGGTGGAGGCCATCGGCCAGTCGTTGTTGCTGAAGAACTCGTCCCACAGCACGCGGCCGATCATCAGCGTCTGCGGCCCGCCGAGCAGTTCGGGGATGACGAACTCGCCGATGCAGGGGATGAACACCAGCATCGAGCCGGCGATGATGCCCGCCTTCGACAGCGGCACCGTGACCTTCCAGAACGCCACCCAGGGCGTGGCGCCGAGGTCGGACGCCGCCTCGAGCAGGCGCAGGTCCATCTTGGCCAGATTGCCGTACAGCGGCAGGATCATGAAGGGCAGGTAGGTGTAGACCATGCCCAGCACCAGCGAAAAGGGCGAGTTCATGAACTTGCCCAGCGCCGGGATCACGCCGGCGGCCAGCAGCAGGTGGTCGACCCGCAGCGCGATCAGCAGCTCGGACACCCAGCCGTGTTCGGTGAGCAGGCCCTTCCAGGCGTAGACGCGCAGCAGGAAGGAGGTCCAGAACGGCAGCATCACCAGCATCAGCAGGGCCGGCTGCAGCGTCGCTTTCGCCCGCGCCATGAAGTAGGCGAAGGGGTAGCCGATGGCCAGGCACAGCACGGTCGTGACGGCGGCGTACTTGATGCTCGACAGGTAGGTCTTGAAGTAGAGGTCGTCTTCCGTGATGAACACGTAGTTCGACAGCTTGACCGACAGCGCCAGCACCCCGTCCTTGAAGCTGAGCACGTCCTTGAAGACCACGCCGTCCACCTCGGAGACGCTGATCTTCAGCACGATCAGGAACGGCAGCAGGAAGAAGGCGAGCAGCCACAGGTAAGGCAGGCCGATGACCGCGGTGCGGCCGCGGACGATCCAGGCGAGCAGGGCGCGCAACTTCTTCATGCCCGGCTCACTGCGTCAGCACCACTTGCGACTGGCGCGACCAATGCGCCCAGGCCTCGCTGCCCCAGGTCAGTTCGTGCTCCCGGTGGCGCTGCGTGTTGTTCTGGCTGATCTTCAGCATGCGGCCGCTGGGCAGCTCGAGGTGGTAGACGGTGAAGCTGCCGAAGTACGACAGGTTCTTCACCACCCCCTTGGCGCGGTTGAAGCCGGCGGCGAGGTCCTCGTCGGCCGGCGCGTGCGGCGACAGGTGGATCTTCTCCGGTCGCACCGCCACCGTCACCGGCATGCCGGCGGTGCCGGTGATGCCGTGGCCGACATAGTGCTTGATGTCCTCGCAGTCGATCACGCAGTGGTCGGCTTCGTCCTCGGCGAGCGTGCCGTCCATCAGGTTGACGTTGCCGATGAAGTCGGCCACGAAACGCGTGGCCGGCGTCTCGTAGATGTCGGCCGGCGCACCGACCTGCAGCACCTTGCCCTCGCTCATGATGGCGATGCGCGAGGCCATGGTCATGGCCTCCTCCTGGTCGTGCGTGACCATCACGCAGGTCACGCCGACTTCCTCGATGATGTTGACCAGCTCGATCTGCGTCTCTTCGCGCAGCTTCTTGTCGAGCGCACCCAGCGGCTCGTCGAGCAGCAGCAGCTGCGGCCGCTTGGCCAGGCTGCGCGCCAGCGCCACGCGCTGCTGCTGGCCGCCGGAGAGCTGGTGCGGCTTGCGCTTGGCCAGCTTGCCCAGTTGCACGAGCTTGAGCATCGCCTCGACGCGCTCGGTGATCTTGTCCTGCGCCATGCCCTCGCGACGCAGGCCGAAGGCGATGTTCTCCCACACCGTCAGGTGCGGGAAGAGCGCGTAGCTCTGGAACATCATGTTGATCGGCTTGTCGTAGGTCGGGATGTTGGCCAGGTCCTGCCCGTTGAGCAGGATGCGCCCCGAGGTGGGCGTCTCGAAGCCCGCCAGCATGCGCAGCAACGTCGTCTTGCCGCAGCCCGATGACCCCAGCAGCGCGAAGATCTCGCCCTTGGTGATCTCGAGGCTGACGTGGTTGACCGCGACGGCGCCGCCGCCGAAGTCCTTCACCACGTCCTGGATCTGCAGAAAGGCCGGCGGTGTGGCGCTCATGTTGCCTCCCGGTGGGCGCCGATCACAGCCCGGTCTTGAAGCTGGTGTACAGCCGCGTCATGGTGCGGCGGATGTCGTTGGACAACGCGTCCGGGGCCTGCATCTTCTTCATGTCCTCCGCGCCAGGGAACACCGACGGGTTGCTCGCCACCTCGGGCTTGATGAACTTCTTCGAGGCCAGGTTCGGGTTGGCGTAGAAGACCTTGTTGGTCAGGCTCGCGTGCACTTCCGGGCGCAGGATGAAGTCGATGAACTTGTGCGCGTTGCCCGGGTGCGGCGCGTCGGCCGGGATCACCATCACGTCGAAGAACAGCACGCCGCCGGTCTTCGGGATCAGCGCCTCGATCTTCTGGCCGGTCTTGCCGTCGATGGCGCGCTGGCGGGCGATGTTGATGTCACCGGACCAGCCCAGCGCCAGGCAGATCGAGCCGTTGGCCATGTCGTTGATGTAGCCCGACGAGCTGAACAGCGTCACGTGCGGCCGCACCGACTTGAGCAGCGGGCCCACGCCGGCGTAGTCGGCCTGGTTCTTCGAGTAGGCCGGCTTGCCCAGGTAGTGCAGCGCGGCCGGGATCACCTCGGTGGCGGAGTCGAGGAAGCTCACGCCGCAGCCCTTGAGCTTGGAGATGTACTCGGGCTTGAAGACCAGGTCCCAGACGTTGTCGGGCATCGGCGTGCTGCCCAGCGCGGCCTTGACCTTGTCGACGTTGATGCCCACCGTGGTGTAGCCCCACAGCCAGTTGACCTGGAACTGGTTGCCCGGGTCGAGCTTGGCGAGCTGCTCCTGCAGCGAGGGGTCGAGGTTCTTCAGGTTCGGGATCTTGGCCTTGTCGAGCTTCATCAGCAGGCCGCCGTCGGCCTGGATCTTGGCCCAGTACGACGAGGGCACGACCACGTCGTAGCCCGTCTTGCCGGCCACCAGCTTGGCGTGGACGATCTCGTTGTTGTCGAAGTTGTCGTAGCGGACCTTGATGCCCGTTTCCTTCTCGAAGTTCTTCAGCGTGTCTTCGGCGATGTAGTCGGACCAGTTGTAGACGTTGAGCACCTTCTCTTCTTCCTGCGCCGCGGCCGGCGGGCCCCACAGCAGGGCCGTGGCGGCCAGCGCGGCCGAGGTCAGTGAGCTGAGGGTGCCGATCATCCGTTTCATGGTGGACTTCCTTCGTGTCGAGGTTTGTGCGAGGACTAAAGACGGGAGGGGGAACAAGTTCTCGGGCAGTCTAGCGAGCGGGCCCAGCACGGTGCTAGAGGCAAACCCCGTGCCACGCTGCGGCTCGCCGAGCTCACATCCAGCCCCGGGCCTTGACGTCGGCCAGAGTCAGGTCGAGGCAGCGGCGGATCAGCGCGGCCATCTCGTCGATCTGCGCGCGCGTGATCACCAGGGGCGGCGCGATGATCATGCGGTCGCCCACGGCGCGCATGATCAGGCCGTTGCCGAAGCAGTGGCCGCGGCAGACCATGCCGACCTCGAGCGCACCGTCGAAGGCGGCGCCGCTGGCCTTGTCCTTGACGAGCTGCAGCGCGCCCATCAGGCCGCAGGTCTGCACCTCGCCGACCAGCGGATGCTCGGCGAACTCGGCGAAGCGCTGCGCAAGGTAGGGGCCGACGTCCTCGCGCACCCGCTCCACCAGGCCCTCGCGCTGGATCAGCCGGATGTTGGCGATGGCCACCGCGCAGGCCACCGGGTGGCCCGAGTAGGTGTAGCCGTGGTTGAACTCGCCGCCCTGGTCGATCAGCACGCGCGCGATGCGCTCGCCGACCATCACGCCGCCCAGCGGGATGTAGCCCGAGGTCACGCCCTTGGCGAAGGTCATCAGGTCGGGCTTGCTGCCCATGCGCTCGCAGCCGAACCACTGCCCGGTGCGGCCGAAGCCGGTGATGACCTCGTCGGAGACGAGCAGGATGCCGTACTTGTCGCAGATGCGCTGGATCTCGGGCCAGTAGGTGTCGGGCGGCACGATCACGCCGCCGGCGCCCTGGATCGGCTCGCCGATGAAGGCGGCCACGCGCTCGGCGCCGAGTTCGAGGATCTTCGCTTCCAGCCAGCCCGCGGCCTTCAGGCCGAAGGCATCGCGCGACATGTCGCGCCCCAGTTCGAACCAGAACGGCTGCTCGATGTGCACGATATCGGGGATCGGCAGGCCCCCTTGTTCGTGCATGCCGCTCATGCCGCCGAGCGAGGCGCCGGCCATCGTCGAGCCGTGGTACGCGTTCTTGCGGCTGATGATGACCTTGCGCTGCGGCTGGCCGAGCACGTCCCAGTAGCGGCGCACCATGCGCACGACGGTGTCGTTGCCCTCGGAGCCCGAGCCCGAATAGAAGACATGCTGGAACTGCGGCGGCGTCACCTCGGCGAGCAGCTCGGCGAGCTCGATGGCCGGCGGCGTCGCGGTCTGGAAGAAGCTGTTGTAGAAGGGCAGCTCCTTCAGCTGGCGCGTCGCCGCTTCGATCAGCTCCTGGCGGCCGTAGCCGACGTTGACGCACCACAGGCCGGACATGGCGTCGAGGATCTTCTTGCCCTCGCTGTCCCACAGGTAGATGTTGTCGGCGCGGGTGATCACGCGCGAACCCTTGTTCGCCAGGCCCTTGAAGTCGGTGAAGGGGTGCAGGTAGTGCGCCGAGTCGGCGGCCTGCCATTGCGCGGTCGTACGGGTGTTCGGGGTGTTCAGGACGGCGTTCATGTCGTTCTCCAGTCTCGTGCGGGCGTCAAACGTGCAGCAGCAGGTGCTCGCGCTCCCACGGCGAGATCACCTTCATGAACTCGTCGAACTCGATCTCCTTGATCTCGGAGTACACGGTGATGAACTCCTTGCCCAGCACGTCGTGCAGGTCCTTCTCGTCGGCCAGCCAGCCCAGCGCCTCGGAGAGCGAACGCGGCAACTGGTACTCGGACAGGTAGGCGTCGCCCTTGCACTCGGGCGTGGGCTCGATGCGGTTCTTCATGCCGAGATAGCCACAGGCCAGCGTGGCGGCCAGCGCCACGTAGGGGTTGGCATCGGCGCCGATGACGCGGTTCTCGATGCGCCGCGCGGCCGGCGAGGCCACCGGCGAGCGGATGCCCACCGTGCGGTTGTCGGTGCCCCACTGGATGTTGATCGGGGCGGACATCGAGCGCGACAGGCGCCGGTACGAGTTGACGTAGGGCGCGAACAGGGCCATCGCCGCCGGTGTGTACTTCTGCAGCCCGCCGATGTACCAGAAGAACTCCTTGCTGGGCGAGCCGTCGGCGTTGCTGAAGATGTTCTTGCCGGTGATCTTGTCGACGATGCTCTGGTGCACGTGCATCGCGCTGCCCGGCTCGCCGGCCATCGGCTTGGCCATGAAGGTGGCGAACATCTCGTGGCGCAGCGCCGTCTCGCGGATCGTGCGCTTGAAGAAGAACACCTCGTCGGCCAGGCCCAGCGGGTGGTCGTGGAAGAAGTTGATCTCCATCTGGCCGGCGCCGACCTCGTGGATCAGCGTGTCGACGTTGAGCTCCATCTGCTCGCAGTAGGCGTAGATGTCCTCGAACAGCGGGTCGAACTCGTTCACCGCGTCGATCGAGTAGGCCTGGCGCGAGGTCTCGGCGCGTCCGCTGCGGCCGCGCGGCGGGCGCAGCGGCGTGTTCGGGTCGGTGTTGCGCTCGACCAGGTAGAACTCGAGTTCGGGCGCGACCACCGGGCTCCAGCCCTCGGCGTCGTACAGGTCGCAGATGCGGCGCAGCACCGAACGCGGCGCGTAGGGGATCATCTTGCCGTCGCGGTCGAAGCAGTCGTGGATGACCTGCGCCGTCGGGTCGGTGGCCCAGGGCACGATGCGCACCGTGCTCGGGTCGGGGCGCAGGTGCATGTCGCGATCCGTCGCGTGGATCACGTCGTAGTACGGCCCCTCCTCGGGGAATTCGCCGGTCACGCCGATCGCCACGATCGCCTCGGGCAGCCGCATGCCGCGGTCCTCGGTGAATTTCTCGCGCGGCAGGATCTTGCCGCGCGCCACGCCGGTGAGGTCGGGCACGAGGCACTCGATCTCCGTCACGCGCCGTTCATTGAGCCACTGTTCGAGTTCGGCAAAGCCGAAGTTGCTTTTGTCAACCATGAGTCACCTGAGAGTTGGAGCACACCGGGCCGCGGAGGCGGCGCTGACGGTGCGCGGAATCGATCCCGCCGATGCGGGTGGGCGCCCGGGGCGCCGCGCGCGCGTCAGCGCGGTGGCTCAGGCGCGCGATGGCGATCGCGGTAGGCGGTGCAGGCATCCCCGAAGGCACGCAACAAACGTACCGAGATCGGGTTGGTGGCGGCCTGCCATTCCGGATGCCACTGCACGCACAGGGTGAAACCCTTGGCTTGCTCGACCGAGAAGGCCTCGACGAGGCCGTCCGGCGCCTTGGCCTCGATGCGCAGCCCCGGCGCGAGCCGGTTCACGCCCTGGCCATGCACCGAGTTCACCTGGATGCGCGGCTCGGGCAGGATCTTCGCGAGCGCGCCGCCGGGCTGCACGTCGACCGGGTGCGCAAGGCCGTAGACCAGTTCGGCCGGTGCGTCGGGCGCACCGCCGGCGCCGCGGTGATCGTGCTGGCCCTCGACCTCGTGCACCGCCTGGTGCAGCGTGCCGCCCAGCGCCACGTTGGCTTCCTGGAAGCCGCGGCAGATGGCGAACAGCGGGATGCCGCGCTCGATGACGCGCGGGATCATCGGCAGCGTCCAGTCGTCGCGCTCGGTGTCCAGCGGCAGGCTGGTGTCGTGCACGTCCTCGCCGAAGTGGCGCGGGTGCACGTTGGAGGGCGAGCCGGTGAGCAGCACGCCGTCGGCGAGATCGAGCAGTTCGTCGAGCTCGTCCGCGTGCGCCACCGGCACGATCAGCGGCAGGCCGCCGGCCAGGCGCACCGCCTCGATGTACTTGCGCCCGGCGATGTGGAAGGGGTGCTGGCCGAGCACGCGGTTGCACGAGGGCACCAGCACCACGGGTTTGGAGGAACGGCGCACGCTCACAGCAGGTCCTTCAGGCGGTAGTAGGCCATGCCGGCCACCAGCGCCGGCGTGCGCAACAGCTTGCCGCCGGGGAAGGAACGATGACGGATGCGCGCGAAGGTGTCGAAGCGTTCGGCATCGCCCGCGATGGCCTCGGCCACCAGTTTGCCCGCCAGGCCGGTGAGCGCCAGGCCATGGCC
>CAZVLY010000021.1:21518-25978 GCA_964628175.1 uncultured Piscinibacter sp.
ACGCGGCTCTCGAGCACCGGCGCGATGCCCTGCAGGTAGACGTTGCCGGCCAGCAGCACGTGCGAGGCGTTCACGCTGCCCTCGGCGGTGCGGACCTTGGCGATGCGGCCCGGCGCGATCTCGGTGACGCCGGAATCCTCGAACACCTGCACGCCGAGGCTGGCCGCGGCATCCGCCATGCCCATGCTGTATTTCAGCGGGTGCAGGTGGCCGCCCAGCGGATCGTGGATGCCGCTGTGGAAGCGCGGGCTGGCGATCCAGCGCGGCATGTCCTGCGGAGCGATCCAGGTCGTCTGATAGCCGTAGTCGCGCTGCATCTGTTCGTGCCAGACCCGCAGCTCGCGCGCCTTGCGCTCGTTCACCGCAAGGCCCAGGTAACCGTCGCGCCAGTCGCAGTCGATGCCGAAACGCTCGCGGCGCTGGCCGATCAGGCGGATCGACTCGAGCGTCATGTCCCAGACGCGGCGCGAGGCTTCGCGGCCGAGCTGCGACTCGATCACCGACTGGTCGCAGGCCAGACCGGCGATCGCCTGGCCCCCGTTGCGGCCCGAGGCGCCCCAGCCGACCTGGCGCGCTTCGAGCAGCACGACGCTGTAGCCGCGATCGGCCAGCTCGATGGCGGCCGACAGCCCGGCCAGGCCGCCGCCGACGATCGCCACATCGGCGTCGACATGGCTGCGCAGCACGGGGAAGCGCCGCCGACGCGGCGCCGTCGCCGCGTAATAGGAGTTCCGCGTCAGTTCCAGGTCGGTCTGCAGCAGGGTCATAAAGAAGGAATCAGGCCGCCGTCTTCAGCACGTCGGCCAGCGTGCCGACGAGTTGGTCGATGTGGCTCTTCTCGATGATCAGCGGCGGCGACATCGCGATCGTGTCGCCGGTGGTGCGAATCAGCACACCGCGCTCCCAGCATTCGAGGAAGATGTCGAAGGCGCGCTTGCCCGGCTGGCCGGGAATCGGTTCGAGTTCGACGCCGCCGACCAGGCCGATGTTGCGCACGTCGATCACGTGGCGCGAGCCCTTCATCGAGTGCAAGGCGTTCTCGAAGTAGGGCGCCATCTGCGCGCCGCGCGTCAGCAGGCCTTCCTCCGCGTAGGTGTCGAGCGTGCCCAGCGCTGCGGCGCAGGCCAGCGGGTGCGCCGAGTAGGTGTAGCCGTGGGTGAACTCGATCACGTGCTCGGGGCCGGTCATGAACACGTCGTGGATCTGCTGCTTGCAGAACACCGCGCCCATCGGCACGCAGCCGTTGGTGATGCCCTTGGCGGCAGTCATCAGGTCGGGCGTCACGCCGAAATGGTCGGCCGCGAAGGGCGAACCGAGGCGGCCGAAGCCGGTGATGACCTCGTCGAAGATCAGCAGGATGCCGTGCTTGTCGCAGATCTCGCGCAGGCGCTGCAGGTAGCCCTGCGGCGGGATGACCACGCCGGCCGAGCCGGAGATCGGTTCGACGATGACGGCGGCGACGGTGGAGGCGTCGTACAGCGCGATCTGCCGCTCCAGGTCCTCGGCCAGTTCGATGCCGTGCGCCGGCAGGCCCTTCGAGAACGCATTGCGCGTCACGTCCAGCGTGTGGCGGATGTGCGAGACCGCTGGCAGGCCCGGCCCGAACCACTTGCGGTTGTTCGGCAGGCCACCCACCGACATGCCGCCGAAGCCGACGCCGTGGTAGCCCTTCTCGCGGCCGATGAAACGGGTGCGCTGGCCTTCGCCGCGCACGCGGTGGTAGGCCAGGGCGATCTTCAGTGCACTGTCCACCGCTTCGGAACCGGAGTTGCTGAAGAACACCTTGTTGAGGTCGCCGGGTGCAAGCGCCGCCAGGCGCTCGGCCAGCTTGAACGGCAGCGGCGAACTCATCGAGAAGTTGGGCGCGAAATCCAGCGTGCCAATCTGCTGCTTCACCGCCTCGACGATGCGCGGGCGGGCGTGGCCGGCGTTGCAGCACCAGAGGCCGGCGGTGGCATCCAGCACCTCGTTGCCGTCGACGTCGCGGTAATGCATGCCGGACGCGCTGGCCAGCAGCCGCGGCCTGGCCTTGAACTGCCTGTTGGCCGTGAACGGCATCCAGAAGTGATCGAGCGAGCCGGGCGCTTCCAGGTTCTGGCGTGCGTAGTGGTCGGCCAGGGCGGAGGAGGTGTCGTCGGCGCTCATCGCGGCTCCAGGGGACGGGACGGGTGCGCGCAGCTTAGCGCGTTGAAAAAACTTTACAACCGTGTCGAAAGTCGGATTCCCGCCGCAAGCGCGCGCCGGCCTTCCATCGTTCATCTCTCTGGCGGATCGCCCGAAAATCCCGGATTGACCGGCGTGCCCTGGGGTGTAAAGTATCCAGCAACACTTTCCGCTTTCCTGACAGGGTGGTGATGGACATCGGCGCACGCCTGCAGCTGGTCCGCAAATCCAAAGGCCTCAGCCAGCGCGAGCTGGCCAAGCGCGTGGGCGTCACCAACAGCACCATCTCGCTGATCGAGCAGAACAAGGTCAGCCCCTCGGTCAGTTCACTGAAAAAGGTGCTGGACGGCATCCCCATCTCGCTGGCCGATTTCTTCACCCTGGACCTGGAGAAGGGCCTGCCCGACAGTCCCTTCTATGTCGCCGACGAGTTGCCGGACGTGGGCAGCAACGGCATCCACTACTTCCTCGTCGGCCAGCACCGGCCGCAGCGCCAGATGTGCATCCTGCGCGAAGTGATGCCGCCGGGCAGCGACACCGGCGACAGCATGCTGGCGCACGACGGCGAGGAGGGCGGCGTGGTGATCGCCGGCGAAGTGGAAGTCACGGTGGGCGAGCAGGTGCGTGTGCTGAAGGCCGGCGAGGGGTACTACTTCGAAAGCCGCACGCCACACCGCTTCCGCAATATCGGCGATGTGGACGCGGTGATCGTCAGCGCGAATACGCCGGCAACGTTCTGAAATCATGCCCTTCTCCCAACGGGAGAGGGGTTGGGGTGAGGCGCGATGGCGTCCGGATGATTCGGACAACGCATCTCCGCTCGCCCCTCATCCGGCGCTTCGCGCCACCTTCTCCCGGTGGGAGAAGGGAAACCAGCCAGGAGCTTCCATGAGCAATCCCCGCACGCAACAGGACTGGCAGGCGATGGCCGGCACGCTGTCGATCCGCACGCAGGCCTTCATCGACGGCAAGTACGTCGATGCCGCTTCGGGAAAGACGTTCGATTGCGTCAGTCCGATCGACGGGCGCGTGCTGGGCCAGGTGGCCGATGGCCAGGAAGAGGACATCAACCGCGCCGTCGCCGCTGCGCGCCGCAGTTTCGACGCCGGCGCGTGGTCCAACGCGCGGCCGACCCACCGCAAGAAGGTGCTGCTGAAGCTCACCCAGTTGATCGAGCAGCATGCCGACGAACTGGCGCTGCTGGAGTCGCTGGACATGGGCAAACCGGTCAGTGACGCACGCAGCGTCGATCTGGCAGCGACCATCCGCTGCATGGGCTGGACTGCCGAGGCGCTGGACAAGGTGTATGGCGAAGTCGCGGCCACCGGTCAGGACGAGCTCGGCCTGGTGACGCGCGAACCGCTGGGCGTGATCGGGGCGATCGTGCCGTGGAATTTCCCGCTGCTGATGGCGACGTGGAAGCTGGCGCCGGCCCTGGCGATGGGCAATTCCATCGTGCTCAAGCCCTCGGAGAAGTCGCCGCTCACCGCGATCCGCCTGGCCGAACTGGCGATCGAGGCCGGCATTCCCGCGGGCGTGCTCAACGTGGTGCCGGGCTTCGGCAAGACCGCCGGTGAACCGCTGGCGCTGCACATGGACGTGGACGGGCTGGTGTTCACCGGTTCCACCGCGGTCGGCAAGCGCCTGCTGCAGTGCGCGGGCCTGTCGAACATGAAGCGCGCGTACATGGAATGCGGTGGCAAGAGCCCGAACATCGTCTTCGCCGATGCGCACGATCTGGAGGTGGCGGCGAAGGCCGCGGCCGGCGGCATCTTCTACAACCAGGGCGAAGTCTGCACCGCCGCCTCGCGCCTGCTGGTGGAGCGGTCGATCAAGGACGAGTTCGTCGCTCGCGTGGTCGAGGCCGGCAAGGCCATGCGCCCACGCCATCCGCTCGACCCCGGTGCGCCGATGGGCGCGATGGTCGACGAAGGCCAGACGCAGCGCGTGCTCGACTACATCGAGAAGGGCAAGGCCGAGGGCGCGACTTTGCTCACCGGCGGCGGCATTCCGAACGCCGTTTCGGGTGAAGGCTACTACATCCAGCCGACTGTCTTCGCCGATGTCACCGACGGCATGACCATCCGCGTCGACAAGGTCGACCGCAAGGGCACGAGCCGCACCGTGGCCATCCCCTTCGACACGGTCGTGCAGAAGGACTCCTCGCCCACGGTCGGCACGACGAAGGTGAAGACCGAGGGCAGCGCCGGGTCGCGCACCAACCGCTACACGGTGACCTACAAGAACGGCAAGCCCGTCTTCACCAAGCGCACGGGCAGCACGGTCACCGCGAACCC
>CAZVLY010000022.1:0-25804 GCA_964628175.1 uncultured Piscinibacter sp.
CGGTCGCGCGAGGGCGAGAAGCCGATGTGCGCGAGCAGCCGCTCGAACGCGTCGCAGCAGCCCTGCAGGTCTCCGACGAGGTAATGCATCGCCCGATTCTGCTACGCTCCCGCTCCTCGCCCTGTCGCGCGCCCTGCATGGACGTTGCCCTACTCGTCTTCCTGATCCTGCTCAACGCCCTGTTCGCCATGTCGGAGATGGCGTTGACCGCCAGCCGCAAGGCGCGGTTGCAGGTGATGGTGGAGACCGGCGATGCCGGCGCCAAGTGCGCCATGGAACTGCACGACGACCCGACCAAGTTCCTGTCGGTGGTGCAGATCGGCATCACCTCGATCGGCGTGCTCAACGGCATCGTCGGCGACGCCGCCTTCTCGGCGCCGTTCGCGAAGTGGCTGCACGAGACCTTCCAGATCCACGACCGCGCCGCCGACATCAGCGCCACCGCGATGGTGGTGATCGTCATCACCTTCCTGACCATCATCTTCGGCGAGCTGGTGCCCAAGCGGCTCGGCCAGATGTACCCGGAGTCGGTGGCGCGGCTGGTGTCGCGGCCGATGGAGTGGCTGTCGATCGGCACGCGGCCCTTCGTCAAGCTGCTGTCCTTCTGCACCGAGGGCACGCTGCGCCTGATGGGCATCCGCGGCGGGCCCGACCGCAGCGTCACGGAGGAGGAGATCGCCGCCAGCCTCGTCGAAGGGGTGGATGCCGGCGTGATCGAGGAGCAGGAGCACCAGATGGTGCGCAACGTGTTCCGTCTCGACGACCGGCAGGTCGGCTCGATGATGATCCCGCGCGCCGAGATCGTCTGGATCGACGTGGCCGCCACGCGCGACGAGCTGCTCGCGCTGATCGGCGACGCCGAACACTCGCGCTACCCGGTGTGCCGCGGCGGGCTGGACGACGTGCAGGGCGTGATCACCGCGCAGCGGCTGCTGCAGCAGAGCATGCAGGGCCTGGCGCTGTCGCTCGCCGACGGCCTGGAGCCGCCGGTGTTCGTGCCCGAGACGCTGTCGGGCATGGAGCTGCTCGAGCACTTCAAGGCCTCGGCCACGCAGCTCGTCTTCGTGGTCGACGAATACGGCGAGGTGCAGGGCATGATCACCGTGCTCGACGTGCTGGAGGCGATCACCGGCGAGTTCACCACGCCGACGTCGGAAGACTCCTGGGCGGTGCGGCGCGACGACGGCAGCTGGCTGTTCGACGGCCTGATCCCGGTGCCCGAGCTGAAGGACCGGCTCGAGCTGAAGGAGCTGCCCGAGGAAGACCGCGGCCGCTACAACACCCTGGCCGGCATGATCATGCTGCTGCTGGGCCGCCTGCCCGCTACCGCCGATTCTGTGGAGTGGGAGGGCTGGCGCTTCGAGGTGGTCGACCTCGACGGCAAGCGTGTCGACAAGGTGCTGGTCAGCGCGCTCGAGCCGCGGCCCGAAGAGACCGAAGGAAACGGCGCGTGATCCACTCGGCGCTGTACCGCGCGCCGGAACTGCTCGACCCGCAACGCCACGGTGCGCTGAGGATCTCGGCGCTGCAGGACTGGTCGATCGCGCGCCACATGCACGCGGTGTACCTCGCCGCCACCGAGCTGCCGCAGGCCGCACTGGAATTCCCGGTGCTGTTCGTGCACTCGGGCGAGCTCGACGCGGCGGGCCGCGCCACCGTGTCGCCGATCGCGCTGCTCGGCCTGGCGCAGGGCGAGAACCTGTATGTCGACGGCGGCCGCTGGCTGGCGCGCTATGTGCCGGCCTTCATCCGCCGCTATCCCTTCCTGACCGGCCGCAGCGCCGGCGACGACGCGCCCGGCGTGATGCTCGACACGGCCTGGAGCGGCCTGTCGCCGACCGTGGGCGAAGCGCTCTTCGACGCGCAAGGCTGGCCGGCGCCGGCGCTGCTGCAGCATCTGTCGCTGCTCGAGCGCTTCGAGGCGGAGGCGCAGCGCACCCGGCTGTTCTGCGCGCAGCTGGTCGGGCACGAACTGCTCAAGCCGATGCAGGCCGACGCCACGCTGCCCGACGGGCAGAGGCTCACCGTCGAGGGCTTCAAGCTCGTCGACGAGGAGAAGCTGCGCGCGCTGCCCGAGCCTGCCGTGCTCGAACTGCACCGCAACGGCATGCTGATGCTGATGAACCTGCACATCGCCTCGCTGGCGAACATGCCGGCGCTGATCGAGCGCAAGGCGCGGCGCGAACTGAAACGACGAGGAGCTTGCGATGGACCGCAGTGACGATTTCGAGCGGGGCGTGCTGAACCGCCGCGCGGTGCTCGGCGACGAATGGGTCGACCAGTCGCTGGGCGGCACGACGCAGTTCAACGCGGACTTCCAGGACCTGGTGACCCGCCACGCCTGGCTCGACATCTGGGGCCGCCCGGGGCTGGACGTGGTGACGCGCCGCCTGCTCGTGCTGGGCATGACGATGGCCGCGGCGCGCTGGGAGGAGTTCGAGCTGCACTGCAAGGCCACCGTGCGCGCCGGCGTGCCGCTGGAGAAGATCCGCGAGACGCTGATGCAGGGCGCCATCTACTGCGGCGTGCCGGCGGCCAACACGGCCTTCAAGATCACCTCGAAGATCCTGCGCGACGAGGGCCTGCTGCCGCCGCCGGCGCCGCTGACGGCCGGCGTGCGTGCGGCCATCCACCACACCTTCAGCACGCCGCAGCTCAAGGTGGCGCTGCAGGGGCAGGGCACGCCGGTGATGCTGAGCCACGCGCTCGGCGCCGACCTGCACCTGTGGGACGACTTCGCGGCCGCCCTGGCCGAGCGGCACGAGGTGCTGCGCTACGACCACCGCGGCCATGGCGGCTCGGCGGTGCCGGCGGGCCCGTACACGCAGGACGACCTGGTCGACGACGCGGCACGGCTGATCCGCGAATGGGGCCGCGGGCCGGTCGTCTTCATCGGCCTGTCGATGGGCGGCATGGTCGGGCAGGGCCTGGCGGTCCGCCACCCGGAGCTGCTGCGCGGCCTGGTCGTCGCCAACAGCAGCGCGCGCTACCCGGCCGAGGCGCGCGCGATGTGGGACCAGCGCATCGCCGCCATCGGGCAGGGCGGCCTGGCCACGATCGCCGAGGGCACCATGGAGCGCTGGTTCACGCCGGGCTTCCGGGCCGCGCAGCCGGAGGTGGTCGAGCGCGCGCGGCAGGTGCTGCTGCGCACGCCGGCGGCCGGCTACATCGCCTGCGGCCGCGCGGTGCAGGCGGTCGACTGGCTCGACCGCCTGGCCGCCGTGCGCGCGCCCACGCTGGTGATTGCCGGTGCGCAGGACGCCGGCGCGCCGCCGGCGATGTCCGAGGCGATGGCCGCGCGCATCGCCGGTGCGCAGCTGAAGCTGCTGGACAGCGCGCACATCAGCGTGGCCGAGCAGCCGCAGGCCTTCCTGGACACCGTGCGCGGTTTCATCGAGGCGCGCTGCGCATGAGCGCGCCGGGCCGCTCCCAAGCGCTCATGCCGGAGCGCGCAGCGCGGAGGGCAGTCCAGTGAGGCGCACCGGCCGCCACCTGCTCAACGTGTTCGTCACCGGCGCGCTGGCCGCGCTGCCGCTGGCGGCCACGATCCTCATCTTCGTGTGGGGCGCCCGCCTGGTGGTCGACTACATCGGCCCGCAGAGCATGGTGGGCGGGATGCTGGTGCGCATCGGCCTGGGCATCACCGGCTCCGAGCTGGTCGGCTACGCGATCGGCGTGCTGGCGGTGATGCTGGCGATCTTCCTGCTCGGCCTGCTGGTGCAGACGCGGCTGCGCGCGGCGCTCGGCGCGATCACCGACAGCATCGTGCAGCGCATCCCGGTGGTGCGCAGCGTCTACGACATGGTGAAGAAGTTCGTCGAGCTCTTCGGCCAGCGCGACGAGACCAAGCTGAAGTCGATGAGCGCCGTCTGGCTGCATTTCGGCGGCGTGGGCGGCGTGGCGGCGCTCGGCCTGCTGTCGACGCCGGAACCGGTGCGCCTGGGCGACAAGGACTATCTCGCCGTGCTGGTGCCCACCGCGCCGGTGCCCATCGGCGGCGGCCTGCTCTACGTGCCGGTCGACTGGGTGACGCCCGCCGACGTGGGCGTGGAGGGGCTGACCAGCATCTACGTCTCGATGGGCATCACCTCGCACCAGCACATCGGCGTCAAAAAGTGACGGGTTGAGCCTCAAGTCCGGCGCGGGTACGCCCGATACCGTGCCATGGACCTTTGCCCGTGCCGATCCGCCGTGGCCGCTTCCCCCGGGAGGCGGCGATGAGCCGCTGGCGCCGCCGCATCGGGGCTGCGCTGGGGTCGATCAAGCTGCGCGTGATGCTGTCGGCCGTCGCGGCGATGGCCCTGGGCGTGCTGCTCACCGCCGTGATGCTGGTGCGCCAGGCCGAGCGCGACACGCTGGTCAACCAGCGCGACCGCGAGCTGGCGGAGGTGGTCAACACCGCCTCGCAGCTCTCGCAGCGGGTGGTCGAGCGCCAGCGCGCCCTGCGCGCCAGCGCGAACCAGTTCGACGCCGCCATGCTGACCGACCCGACCCGCCTGCAGACCCTGCTGGACAACAAACCCTTGCTGCGCGGCTTGTTCACCGAGGTGTTCATCACCTCGGCCGATGGCCGCCTGCGTGCCTACGCCGACAGCCAGGGCGTGCGCGTGCCGACCCTGGACGTGTCCGACCGCGACTACTTCCGGCGAACCGTCAATGAGCGCCGGCCGCTGATCTCGGAGCCGCTGACCAGCCGCATCTCGGCCGCACCGGTGATCGTGTTCACGCACCCGCTGATCGATGCCGCCGGCGCGGTGTTCGGCGTGCTGGGTGGCACGCTGCAGCTGGCCGAGCACGGCCTGCTCGAGGATGGCGCCAACACCGGTGACGGTGACCGGTCCTCGCTCACGCTGGTCACCGATTCGCGCGGGCGACTGCTGTCGCACCCGCCCGGGCGTGTGCCGCTGCAGTCGCTGGCGAGCGAGCCGCGCATGGCCGAGGCCTTCGCCCACTGGCTGGCCAGCGGGGGCTCGGTCGAACCGGGCGGCCTGACCCTGCCGCAACCCGGCGAGGTGGTCAGCGCGGCGGGCGTGGCCGGGCCGGACTGGATGGTCTGGCACGCGATGCCCGAGAGCGAGCTGCTCGCGCCGCTGCATGCCGCGCGGCGCCAGGCGCTGGGCTGGGCGACCGCCCTGGTGGCCGTGCTGTCGCTGGCGATGCTGGCGATGATCTGGTGGCTGCTGCGGCCCCTGGCCCAGCTGGCGCACCGCGCGCAGCACCTGTTCGACGGCACGCAGGAAGTGCACGAGGGCTGGCCGCGCGCCAGCGGCGAGATCGAGCGGCTGTCGCGCGTGCTGCGCCATGTCGGCGCCGAGCGGGCGCAGCTCGAATCGTTCAACGCCCAGGTGCTGAAGAAGCTCTCTTCGGTGATGAACGCCGCGCCCACCGGAATCGCCTTCACGCGCTCGAACCGATTCGAGCTGGTCAGCGCCGAGCTGTGCCGCCTGTTCGGGCGCTCCGAGCACGAACTGCTGGGCCAGCCCACGCAGATCGTCTACGCGTCGAACGAGGATTTCTTCGCGCTCGGCCCGCAGGCGGTGGAGGCCTTCCGCGCCGGCCGCGCCTACGTCGGCGAGTGGCAGATGCTGCGCGCCGACGGCAGCAGCTTCTGGGCCGAACTGCGCGGCCGCCCGGTGGACGAGGCGGACCATGGCGCGGGCACGATCTGGTCGGTGGTCGACATCACCGAGCAGGTGGCCGCCCGCGAGCAGCTCGAATGGTCGGCCACGCATGACGTGCTGACCGGGCTGGCCAACCGCAAGGTGCTCGCGCATCGCCTGGCGCGCGTGCTCGAGTCCCGGCCGCGCTCGCTGCCGGCCGAGGTCGTGATGATCGACCTCGACCACTTCAAGCCGATCAACGACCGCGCCGGCCACGCCGCCGGCGACGCCATGCTCAAGGCCGTGGCCGCCGCCATCACGTCGCGCGTGCGCGCCAGCGACCTGGTGGTGCGCCTGGGCGGCGACGAGTTCGCGCTGCTGCTCGAGCGCTGCACGCACGAGACGGCACTGCGCATCGCCGAGAACGTGCGCCGCGCCATCACGGACATCGAGCTGCGCTGGGACCGTCATCTGCTGCGCGTCGGCGCGAGCCTGGGGGTGTCGTCGCTGACCGCCGAGACGGCGAGCGTCGACAGCTGGCTCGCCGACGCCGACGCGGCCTGCTACGCCGTCAAGGCGGCCGGCCGCGGCGCGGTGCAGGCGCACCGGCCGGCGCTGCGCGTCATCGGCGCCGAAGCGGGCGACTGAGCGCTCAGGCGCGGCTGCGCCCGAGCGCGTCGGCCACCGCCAGTGCCGTCATGTTGACGACGCGGCGCACGGTCGCCGCCGGCGTGAGGATGTGCACCGGCGACTTCACGCCGAGCAGGATCGGGCCCACCGTCACGCCCTTGCCGCCGGTCATCTTCAGCACGTTGAAGAGGATGTTGGCGGCGTCCAGGTTGGGCAGGATCAGCACGTTGGCGGCGCCGCTGAGCGTGGCGTCGGGCAGGATCGAGTTGCGCAGCTCCTCGCTGAACACCGCGTCGCCCTGCAGCTCGCCGTCGGCCGGCACGTCGGGGCGGCGCTGCACGAACAGGTCGCGCGCGGTGCGCATCTTCACGGCCGAGGCGCGCTTGCTGCTGCCGTACATCGAGTGCGACACGAAGGCCACCTTCGGCGGGATGCCGAAGCGGCGCACCTCGTCGGCGGCCATCACGGCGATGTCGGCCAGCTGCTCGGCATCGGGGTCGTCGTTGACGAAGGTGTCGGCGATGAACAAGGTGTGCTTGTCCAGCATCAGCGCATTCATGGTGGCGTAGCAGCGTGCGCCCGGGGCCGCGCCGATGACGTCCTTGACATGCTCGAAGTGGTTGTCGAAGCGGCCCACCAGCCCGCACAGCATCGCGTCGGCGTCGCCCAGGTGCAGCATCAGCGTGCCGATGATGGTGTTGGAGCGCCGCACGCTGGCCTTGGCCACGTCGGGCGTCACGCCGTTGCGCGCGTTCAGGTGGTGGTAGGCCTCCCAGTACTGGCGAAAGCGTGCGTCGTCTTCCGGGTTCACCACCTCGAAGTCCCGGCCCGCGGCCAGCCGCAGCCCGGCGCGCTCGATGCGCGCGGCGATCACCGCCGGCCGGCCGATCAGGATGGGCTTGACGAGCTTCTCGTCCAGCGCGATCTGCACCGCGCGCAGCACGCGTTCGTCCTCGCCCTCGGCGTAGGCCACGCGCTTGGGCTCGGCGCGCGCGGCGGCGAACACCGGGCGCATGAACATGCCGGTGTGGGTGACGAAGCGGGTCAGCGACTGCCGGTAGGCCTCGAGGTCGGCGATCGGCCGCGTGGCCACGCCCGACTCGGCCGCCGCCTTGGCCACCGCCGGCGCGATGCGCAGGATCAGCCGCGAGTCGAAGGGCGTCGGGATGATGTAGTCGGCGCCGAAGCGCAGCTCGCGCCCGGCATAGGCCGAGGCCACCTCGGCGCTGATCTCGGCCTTGGCCAGCTCGGCGATCTCGCGCACGCAGGCCACCTTCATGGCTTCGGTGATGCGGCTGGCGCCGCAGTCCAGCGCGCCGCGGAAGATGTACGGGAAGCACAGGACGTTGTTGACCTGGTTCGGGTAGTCGGAGCGGCCGGTGGCGATGATGCAGTCGGGCCGCACCTGCTTGGCCAGCTCGGGGCGGATCTCCGGCTCGGGGTTGGCCAGTGCCAGGATGATGGGCCGCGGCGCCATCACCTTGACCATGTCGGGCGTGATCGCGCCGGCGGCCGAGCAGCCGAGCACCACGTCGGCATTGACCATCACATCGGCCAGCGTGCGCGCGGCGGTCTTCTGCTGGTAGCGCTTCTTCGATTCGTCGAGCCTGTCTTCGCGGCGGTCGTGGATCACGCCCTTGGAGTCGCAGACGAAGACGTTCTCGCGCTTGATGCCGAGCTCGACGAGCAGGTCCAGGCAGGCGATCGCCGCAGCACCGGCGCCCGACACCGCGAGCTTGACCTCGCCGATCTTCTTGCCCACCAGCTCGAGGCCATTGATCACCGCGGCCGCCGAGATGATCGCGGTGCCGTGCTGGTCGTCGTGGAAGACCGGGATCTTCATGCGCTCGCGCAGCTTCTTCTCGATGTAGAAGCACTCCGGCGCCTTGATGTCCTCCAGGTTCACGCCGCCCAGCGTGGGCTCGAGCGCGGCGATGATCTCGACGAGTTTCTCCGGGTCCTTCTCGGCGAGCTCGATGTCGAACACGTCGATGCCGGCGAACTTCTGGAACAGGCAGCCCTTGCCTTCCATCACCGGCTTGCCCGCCAGCGGGCCGATGTCGCCCAGGCCCAGCACCGCGGTGCCGTTGGTGACCACGCCGACGAGGTTGCCGCGCGAGGTGTACTCGAAGGCGAGCGACGGGTCCTGCTCGATGGCCAGGCACGCGTAGGCGACACCCGGCGAATAGGCGAGCGACAGGTCGCGCTGGTTGGACAGCGGCTTGGTCGGCGTGACCGAGATCTTGCCGCGCACCGGCGTGCGGTGGTATTCCAGCGCGGCGTCGCGCAGCGCCATCTCGGCGGGCGACAGCGGGGCGTTGTTCTTTTCCATGGCGAGCCTCCTTCAGGGAACAGAGATAACGATCGGGTGATGGTGCGCCTTCGCCGCCGGGGCGATATCAGCGTTTCCCACGAGGCGCGCAGGGCGGGTGCGGCGCTCAGGCGCCGAAGGCCAGCAGCCAGTCGGTGAATGCGTGCCAGGCCGGCGTCGGGCCGAGCGGCACGCGCAGGATCTGCACCGCGAGCAGGCCTGCGCCGGCCACCAGGTAGCTGCGGTGGAAGCGCCCCTCGCGCCGGCGGTCCCAGACCATCGCGACGACCAGCAGCAGGTCCGACGCGAAGCTGGGCACCAGCGAGAAGGCGATGGGCGGCGGGTGCCCGGGCGCGAAGGGGATGCCGGCGGCCAGCGCGAGCAGCCGCGCGAAGGCCGGCGGCAGGATCGAGATGGTGGCCAGCAGCATGAGGCGCCGATGCACGTCGGGGCGGGTGACGTTGGCAACGGCCACCGCGACGGTGCCGGCGAAGAACAGCACGGTGCTGATCGGCACGATCGAGAAGGCGCGGTTCTGCGCCTCCAGACCGAGCGTCGCGCCGAGCCGGATGCTGTGCAGCGCGGCCATGATGCCCACGAAGACCATCGCGACCGTCAGCGCGATGCCCAGCAGGCCGAGCGACCGGTGCCGGCCGACGCGGCCCGTCGCGACCCAGGTGGCCTGCAGCACGAAGTAGACCATCCAGGCCGAGAACAGCAGGCCGTGCAGGTGCAGGATCTGCGGCCCGGCGAAGTGGCCGCCGGCCCACGGGGCCCAGTAGGTGGGCGTGAAGCCGACGAAGGCAATCAGCGCGCAGACGCAGGCGAGCACGAGGTACAGGTCGACGGCTTCGTGTCGCGACGAGGGCAGGGCAACCGAGGTCATGACGCTCTCCTTGCGTGGCGGGGCGGCGTGCCATCGTGCGCCTTCCCCCGACCCGCCGCAAGGGCGTTTGCGCCGGTGGGCCGATGCGCCCTACCATGTCCGCATGAACCATCGTTCCGTGTGCACGCCCTGGGTGGCGCTGTTGATTGCCTTGTCGCTGCCCGCGGCTGCGGCCCGCGCGGCCGACGAACCCTGGGCGGTGGCCGGGCAGCAGGGCCTGGTGCGCCTGGTCATCGTGCCGGCGGCCTTGGCCAAGGACGAGCCGGCCTACCGGCAGCAGGTGGCCCGCCTGTGCGAACCCGAACGCACCTGCTTCCTGAACTTCTACACCAACTCCACCGGCGCGCCGCTGGCGGTGCCGCTGCCCGACGCCATCTCCGACGAGGCCACGGCGACCTTCCGCCGCTCGACGAAGAACGGCGCCGAGCGCTTCATGTGGAGCTGCCGGCTGAAGATGCAGGATCCCTGCTTCTAGTCAAGCCAGATCACGCGCACCACGCGCCACTCCTGCGCTCCCGTGTCGGTGCGCGAGCAGCCCAGCGGCTCGGGCTCGGCGCCCGGGGCGAGATCGGAGCGCGAGCGGTCCGCGGTGGCCACGCCCATGTGGAAGCGGTCGAGCCAGACGCGGATGCGGCGTGTCGGGTGCGTGTTCTTCACCTGGATCTGCACGCCGTTGCGCGACACGCAGTTGGCCGCGAAGTCCTCGACGAACTGCAGTGACCGGGCCGGGTCGTCGTCGGCGCGCAGCGGCAGCGCGAAGAGCAGCGCGATCATGCACAGCGCCCGCTTCATGCCAGCCACTCCTTGAGCTTCGCATAGACCTCCGGCCGGCCGAGCAGGTCGAGGTGGTTCATGCCGTAGCCGACCCACTGGCGCTCGGGCGGGAAGGCTATCGCGCGCGCCGCATCCTTGTGCTGGCCCAGTGCGCTGTCCAGCGGCACCAGGCCGTCGCCGAGCAGGCGCTCCTTGAGCTCGCCACCCTGCGCGCCCAGGCTGGCCGCCAGCGCGTAGCAGCGCAAGTCCTCGGGCAGCAGCACCGGCTGGCGGTGGTCGCCGCCGCGCGCGAAACGGTCGCGCCCGACCCAGTCCTCGTCGAGCAGGTGGCCGTGGCGCAGGTCGGTGATGCCGGCGCTGCGCACCTTGCCCAGCCGCGCGAACGGTGCCGCGTAGGGCGTGGCGCCGAGCACCAGGTCGACCCAGTGGCCGGCACGCTCCAGCGGCGCGCCGTGGTGCGGCGTGCCGAGGAAGAACAGGTCGTCCAGGCGCGGCACCCAGGGCTGCTGCGCCTGCGTGGCGTAGTGCAGCGCGCTGCGCGCCACCAGCCCGCCCATGCTGTGGCCGATCACCGCCACGCGCTGCAGCGGCTGCGGCCAGGCCTCGATCAGCCGGGCCAGCTTCTGGCCGAAGGCGCGGCCGTTGATCGAGATGTGCAGGCCGCTGTTGTAGCGCAGGTAGACCGGCGTGTAGCCGAGCTCGCGCGCCAGCGCGGCGCCGTGGTCGTGGCCGTCGCGCTGCCACTGCAGGTCGTTCATGCACAGGCCGTGCACCAGCACCACCAGCCGCCCGCCGGCCGCCGGCAGGGCGCGGGCCAGCGCCTCGCGTTCCAGCGTCAGCGCGTGCCCGGCATGGCGCAGCTCCATCGGCGTGGCCAGCGGGTTGCCGGTGGCCACGAGGTAGTCGCCGAGCACGCCGTTGAGCGCCGCGACGATGGCGTCGCGCTCGCGACCCTCGTCGTAGCTGCCCAGCGCCGGCGCCAGCAGGCCGAGCAGCGCCTCGATGCTGCCGCCGGCCACGCGCGTGACGCCGCGGATGGTCTTGTAGACCAGCCCGCTGATGCCGCCGGTGCGTCCGTCCAGCGTGCCGCCGCTGCCGGGCAGCCGGGCGATGCGCTCGTGCATGGCCTCGACCAGGTTGGTCAGGCCGGCCGTCGCGTCGGTGGCCAGGCGCGCGGCGCCGCGCAGGTCGGCGCCCTTGGACGGCTTGTTCGGGAGGGGGCTCATCGGCTTTCGGGGGGGGCTCAGGGAGTCGGCGCAGTATCGGCGACGAACAGCGCGGCCAGCACCTCGCGGCGTTTCGCGGCATTCACGCGCGCGCTGTCGATCCACACGAAGCGGCCCGGCGGCGCGCCGGCGGTGGCGGCCGCGGCCTCGCCGCGGTCGGTGTCGCCGTCGGTCAGCACCACCACCCGCCCCAGGCGCGGTGCGCGTGCCAGCACGCCGAGCTCGTGGCGGCAGCCGCGGTTGTGCGTCTTGAAGCTGCGCAGGTCCATCAGCACCACGTCGCTGACGGCCACCAGCGCGTCCAGCGCCTGCTGCCAGGTGCTGTCGTGGCAGTAGACCTCGTTGATGCGATGGCGGCCATCGGCGTCGCGCTGCAGGTCGAAGCCGGCCAGCCGCGCGTTCACCTCCGAAGGGTGGCGGATGAAGCGTTCCGCCAGCCGCCCGTCGATGAAGCTGAAGATGTCGCTGGCGTCGATGGTGCGCTCGACCAGGTCGGTGCCGGCGATCAGCACGGTGTTGCCGGTCAGGCGCCAGCGTTCGACCACGTCGTCGAACAGCGCCTGCACCTGCGCGTCGCGCTGGAACACGCGCAGCACCAGCAGCGTCGGCGGCCGGCCGGCGGGCGCCGACTGGCGGCCGGCGATCGCCATCGTCAGCGGCACCCAGGCCAGCGGCAGCAGCATCACCGCGCCGGCCAGGCCCATGTCGCCGCCGGCGCCGAGCGCGCGCATCAGCAGCACGATGCCCCACACCGCGGTGAACAGCACGATCAGCTCGGACAGCCACTTGCGCGTGTACGCGGCCCCCAGTGCGCGGCCGAGCTGGCGCGCCGGCCACCAGGCGATCAGCCAGGGCGCGGCGATGAAGACCCCCATCACCACGTAGGCGTTCAGCCAGCCCGGCAGCGCCTTCAGCCAGTCGCTGCGCGCCTCGACGATCCAGGCCAGCAGGTCGACCCCGGCGATCGAGGCCCACACCAGCACCAGCATCAGCGGCAGCAGCCAGGGTGCGATGGCCCGCGTGGCGCCGCCCAGGCACAGCGCCGCGATGAACAGCATCGGCACGCCGATCTCGCTGCCCAGGTACAGCAGCATGGTGGACAGCGGCTGCGCCTCGATGGCGCGCCAGGCCATCAGCGCCAGGCTGGCGAGGAACCACAGCGCCAGCGCGCCGACCAGGCGCAGGCTCGACCAGCGCCACAGCAGGCCCAGCGCCGGGATCACCGGCCACAGGTTGAGCAGGCCCAGCACGATCAGGCGGGCCGGCGAGAAGGCGTCTTCCTTGGCCATCGCGACGGACAGGAACAGCCAGGCGCTGGTGAACGAGATCAGCGCCGACATCGCCACCAGCAGCACGGTGACGCGCCAGCCGGCACGCCGGTTGTCGGCCAGGCCGATGCGTGCCGGCACGCCCGTTGCGGCCAGGCGGACGTCCGCAGCGGCCGCCACGGCACCGGCCGCTGCGCTCATCAGCGTGCGCATGGCGTGGCGGTAGCGGCGGGCGAGCAGCAGCGCGAACACCGTCGCCAGCGCCGTGGCCACGATGAAGATGAACGCGAGCTTGCCGGTGGAGTAGTCCATGGAACGGCCCTGGTGTCGCCCGGCCAGTATTGCACCGGCTGGCGCACACCGGCCGGCCGCTGCCAGAATCGGCGCTCACGCGGAGCGCGCCATGATCTTCCGACAACTCTTCGAGCCGCTGTCGAGCACCTGCACCTACCTGCTGGGCTGCGAGGCCACCGGGCAGGCCCTGCTCATCGATCCGGTCGTCAACAGCATCGACCGCGACCTCGCCGAACTGCAGCGGCTCGGGCTGACGCTGGCCTGCACGCTCGACACGCATGTGCATGCCGACCACATCACCGGCGCGCTGCACCTGAAGGAGCGCACCGGCTGCCGCATCGCGGCGCCGGCGATGGAGCGCCTGCCCTGCGCCGACATCGGCGTGCTCGACGGCGTGCCGCTGCCGGTGGGCAGTCTGGTGATCCGGCCGCTGCACACGCCCGGCCACACCGACTCGCATTTCGCCTTCCTGCTCGGCGAGCGGGTGTTCACCGGCGACGCGCTGCTGATCGACGGCTGTGGCCGCACCGACTTCCAGAACGGCAGCGCGGCCGAGCTGTACCGCAGCGTGCACGAGAAGCTGTTCTCGCTGCCCGACGAGCAGCTCGTCTACCCGGGCCACGACTACCAGGGCCGGCGCGTGTCGTCGATCGGCCAGGAGAAGGGGCGCAACCCGCGCCTGGGCCAGGGCCGCACGCAGGCCGAGTTCGAGCAGATCATGGCCGGGTTGAACCTGCCGTATCCGAAGTTCATCGACCACGCGCTGCCGGGCAACCGCCGCTGCGGCGTCTGCCCCGACGACCTGCCCGAGCAGATGCAGGCCTACTGCGGCCGCATGACGGAGAGCCCGCAGGGCTGAGGGCCCGCGCGCCTCAGGCCGAGCCGCGCAGCAGCAGGTCTTCGAACTCCCCCGGCGGCAGCGGCCGCGCGAACAGGAAGCCCTGGTACTGGGCGATGCCGCGTTCGGTCACCCACTGCAGCTGTTCGTCGGTCTCGACGCCCTCGGCCACCGCGGTGAGATTCATCAGCCGGCACAGCTCGACGATCAGGTCGGCCAGCGCGCGGTTCTCGCTCAGGCCCTGGATGAAGGAGCGGTCGATCTTCAGCGTCTGGATCGGGAAACGGCGCAGGTAGGCCAGGTTGGAGTAGCCGGTGCCGAAGTCGTCGAGCGCGATCGACATGCCGATCGCGGCGATCGCGCGCAGCGTCTGCAGCGGCCGTTCGTCACTGCCCAGCAGCATCGACTCGGTGATCTCGATCTGCAGCAGCGCCGGGTCGCAGCCGGCCGCGTCCAGTGCCATCGCGAGCTGCTGCGGCACGGCGTCGTCGGAAAACTCCCGCGAGGACATGTTCACCGAAACGACCAGGGCATGGCCCTGTTCGGCCCAGCGGGCCACCTGGTGGGCCACCTGGTCGAACACCTGGCGGCCGAGCTCGCGGATCAGGCCCGAGCTCTCGCACAGCGGGATGAACTCGACCGGCGGGATCATGCCGCGCGTCGGGTGCCGCCAGCGCACCAGCGCTTCGGCGCCGACGACGCGGTTGGTGGCGACCGACACGCGCGGCTGGTAGTGCACCTCGAAAGCCCGCTGCTCGAGCGCCTGGCGCAGGTCGCTCTCGAGCTCGGTGCGGGCGCGCAGCGCGTGCGTCATCGAGGCCTCGTAGAAGGCCAGCGCGTCGCGCCCGCCTTCCTTGGCCGAGTACATCGCCAGGTCGGCGCTGCGCAGCAGCGTCTCGAAATCCGTGCCGTCGCGCGGGAACAGGCTGACGCCCAGTGTCGCCGTCACGCGCACGCTGGTGCCACCGATGGCGATCGGCTCCGACACCGTCTGCCTGATGCGCTGATGGATGCGGCCGACTTCGGCCTCGATGTCGTGCGAGGCGACCAGCAGCAGGAACTCGTCGCCGCCGAAGCGCGACACCAGGTCGCCGCGGCGCACCGCCGCGCGCAGCCGCGTCGACACCTCGATCAGCAGTTCGTCGCCGACGGCATGGCCCAGCGTGTCGTTGACGTCCTTGAAGTGGTCGAGGTCGAGAACCACCAGCGCGGCCTGGCCGCCCGTGGACTGCAGGTCGCGCACGGCCAGCGCGAAATGCTGCCGCACGTTGCTGCGGTTGGGCAAGCCGGTCAGCGAGTCGTGCGAGGCGAGGTAGCTGGCTTGCGCCTCGCTCTCCTTGAGCAGCGTGACGTCGGCCTCGCTGATCAGCAGCGCATCGGCGCCGGTGGCGGCGTCGCGGCAGGTGCGTGCCGACAGTTCGTGCCAGCGCACGCCGCGCGCCGTGTGCACCGGCAGCGTCAGCGTGGCGATGCCCTCGGCGAGCAGCCGCTTGCTCAGCGAGGCGAACAGCGCCGCGTCGGCGACACGATCCTGCAGTGTCTCCGACGGGCTGCGCACGGCCTCGCGGGCCGCCGGGTTGCGGTACAGCGGCGTGCCGTCGGCGGCGTACAGCGTGATCATCACCGCGGTGTGCAGCAGCGCCTCCACCGAGCGCAGCGATTCCGGCGAGTCGCTGCTGGCCATGCGGCCTTCGCACAGCATCGCCATGCGCCCGTCGGCCAGCCGGTGGCCGCTGAAGGTCACGTTCAGCGACGCCGGCTTGCCGGCGGGGTAGAGCGTCCACTGTTCGTGGAAGACCGCACCGTGGCTGACGAAGTCGCTCTGGTACTGCGCCAGCCGCCGCGCCACCGATTCCGACATGTCGCTGCCCATGTCGCGCGCGCGCAGCGCGGCCAGGCTGGGCGCGTCCCAGACCTTCAGCGCAACGGCGTTGGCCCAGTGCACGCGGCGGTGGTCGATGTCGAAGATCCAGACCGGCTGGCCGATCAGGTTCAGCGCCGCATAGGCCTCGTCCTCGCCGGGAAACGAGGGCAGGGTGGCCTGCGGTGGCAACGTGTGCATGGACGTCGGCATTCAGACGGCCGGCAGCAGCGTGGCCAGGTCGGCGTAGTTCGCCGAAGCCCGCACCCGCTCCATCCAGCGCTGCACCGCGGGATAGCGCGCCAGCTCGAAGCCGCCCTCGCCGGCCAGGTGCGTGTAGCCGTAGACGGCGATGTCGGCCACGCTGTAGCCGTGGTCGGTGATGTACTGCCGCGGCGCCAGGTGGGCGTCGAGCGCCTGCAGGGCGCGGTGACCGGCCTCCTGCCAGCGCACGATGTCGGCTTCGTGCTGCGCCCGCTGCGAAGGCAGGATGTGGATGAAGAAGCGCGCCGGCGAGATGTTCGGCTCCAGCGAGGTCTGCTCGAAGATCATCCACTGCAGCGCCTGGGCGCGCGACAGGGGGGCGGCCGGCATCAGCGGCGTGCCTTCGGCCAGGTACCAGGCGATCGCGTTGGATTCGCCCAGGCCGACGCCTTCGCTGGTCACGAGATAAGGCACCTGCCCGCGCGGGTTGATGGCGAGAAACGCCGGCTGGCGCGTCTGGCCGGCCAGCACGTCGATGCGGCGCATCGCGCAGGTTCGGCCGGTCTGGCGCAGAACCAGCGCGGGTTTGAAACTGTTGCCCGAGCCCAGCGTGTAGTACAGCGTATCCATCATGACGGCAGAACGAAGATCTGCCAGAAATGCGATCACCTGACGTTACGGCATTTCCAGTTCGGTCTGGCGGCCAGATCCGTCGGGGCAGCGCAGTAATGCACGTCGTGCCGGCGCGCAAGGGCCGCGCCGCGCGCTCGCCACGGCCCGGGCAGGATCCGCGTGCCGGCTTGACCTGGGACAGACGGACGCTCGATTGCGCGTTCCCCCGGGGTCGCGTCGCCGGGCGCCGTGCTTAGACTGCAGGCCGCCTGGGCTCATCGATGACAGGCGAGTGCAGCCCGAGGAGGCCACAGTGCAACGCACCGACAGCGCAGGTCCGTCCTACTTCCACAAGGTCGTCGATTGCCAATGGGCCTGCCCGGCACACACCCCCGTGCCGGAGTACATCCGGCTGATCGGGCAGGGCCGCTACGCCGACGCCTACATGATCAACTGGGTGTCGAACGTCTTTCCCGGCGTGCTCGGCCGCACCTGCGACCGCCCCTGCGAGCCGGCCTGCCGGCGCGGCCGGGTGGAAGAGAACAACGGCGCGCATCCGGAGCCGGTGGCGATCTGCCGGCTCAAGCGGGTGGCGGCCGACCACAAGGGCGACGTGCGCGCGCGCATGCCGTCCATCGCGCCGCGCAACGGCAAGCGGGTGGCCTGCATCGGCGCCGGGCCGGCCTCGCTGACGGTGGCGCGCGACCTGGCGCCGCTGGGCTACGAGGTGACGGTGTTCGACGGCGAGGCGAAGGCCGGCGGCTTCATGCGTTCGCAGATCCCGCGCTTTCGCCTGCCGGAGTCGGTGATCGACGAGGAGACCGCGCAGGTGCTCGACCTCGGCGTGGACTTCCGCAGCGGCCGGCGCATCGAGTCGATGCAGGCGCTGCTCGGGCAGGGCTACGACGCGGTGTTCGTCGGCTGCGGCGCGCCGCGCGGGCGCGAGCTCGACGTGCCGGGGCGCGTCGAGGCGGCGGCTTCCATCCACATCGGCATCGACTGGCTGGCCTCGGTGTCGTTCGGGCACATCACTAGCGTGGGCGAGCGTGTCATCGTGCTCGGCGGCGGAAACACCGCGATGGACTGCTGCCGCTCGGCCAAGCGCCTGGGCGGCCGCGACGTCAAGGTGATCGTGCGCAGCGGCTTCGAGGAGATGAAGGCTTCGCCCTGGGAAAAGGAAGACGCGCAACACGAGGGCATCGAAATCCTGAATTTCCACGTGCCCAAGAGCGTGCGGCACGACCAGGGGCGCATCCGGGGCATGAGCTTCGAGAAGGTCAGCGCCGTCTACGACGACAAGGGCCGCCGCAGCCTGGTGCCCACCGGCGAACCCGATGTCTTCGTGCCCTGCGACACCGTGCTGGTGGCCATCGGCCAGGAGAACGCCTTCCCCTGGATCGAGCGCGACTGCGGCATCGAGTTCGACCGCCACGGCATGCCGGTGCTCGACGCGCAGACCTTCCAGTCGACGCTGCCGCAGGTCTTCTTCGGCGGCGACGCGGCCTTCGGCCCGAAGAACATCATCACCGCCGTGGCGCATGGCCACGAGGCGGCCGTGTCGATCGACCGTTTCCTGCACGGCGAGGACGTCGCCCGGCGCCCGCCGCCGATGAGCAACCTGATGTCGCAGAAGATGGGCATCCACGAGTGGCGCTACCACAACGACGTCTCGCTCGACCCGCGCTTCAAGGTGCCCTGGGCCGAAGCCGAGCGCGCGCTGGCGAGCATCCGCATCGAGGTGGAGCTCGGCTTCGACGAGGCCACGGCCTTCAAGGAGGCCAGCCGCTGCCTGAACTGCGACGTGCAGACCGTCTTCAACCGCGACACCTGCATCGAGTGCGATGCCTGCGTCGACATCTGCCCGATGGACTGCATCAGCTTCACCGCCGACGGCCCGGAGGGCGAACTGCGCGCGCGGCTGAAGGCGCCGGCGGACAACCTGGCGCAGGACCTGTACGTCTCGACCACGCTGAAGACCGGCCGCGTGATGGTCAAGGACGAGGACGTCTGCCTGCACTGCGGCCTGTGCGCCGAGCGCTGCCCGACCGGCGCCTGGGACATGCAGAAGTTCCTGCTCGACACCACGAAGGCCGGCCCCGGTTGCCGCGACAGCCATTTGCCGCAACACGCCTCTCGCGCGGAGACCGTATGAGACACCACCTGAGCATTGCCGCGGCGCGGGCCGAGCGCCGGGCCGCTCCCAAGCCGGCCCGCATCCCCTCGGGGGATCGGCCGACGTCTGCGTCGGACGAGGGGCAGTCATGAAACGCATCGAAGCGGTCAACGACTTCGTCATCAAGTTCGCCAACGTCAACGGCTCCGGCTCGGCTTCGGCCAACGAGCTGTTCGCCAAGGCGGTGATGCGCATGGGCGTGCCGGTGAGCCCGCGCAACATCTTCCCGAGCAACATCCAGGGCCTGCCGACCTGGTACGAGGCGCGCGTGTGCGAGAAGGGCTACCACGGCCGGCGCGGCGGCGTCGACATGATGGTGGCGATGAACCCGCAGACCTGGGACGCCGACATGGCCGAGATCGAGCCCGGCGGCTACCTGCTGTACGACAGCACGCGGCCGATCCCGCCCGATCGTTTCCCCGACGGGGTGCATGTGCTCGGCGTGCCGCTGACCGAGATCGTCAACGAGGCCTACGCCGACCCGCGCCAGCGCCAGCTGTTCAAGAACATCGCCTACATCGGCGCGCTGGCGGCGCTGCTCGACATGGAGGACGGCGTGTTCGAGAAGCTGTTCGCCGAGCAGTACCGCGGCAAGGAGCGCCTGCTCGACGCCAACATGAAGGCCCTGCACCTCGGCCGCGACTACGCGCTGGCGCATCTGGCGTGCCCCATCGGCCTGCGCATGCGCCGCGCCGACCGGGTGGGCGACCAGATCTTCACCGACGGCAACAGCGCCGCGGCGCTCGGCCTCATCTACGGCGGCGCCACGGTGGCGGCCTGGTACCCGATCACGCCTTCGTCGTCGATCCCGGAGGCCTTCGAGAAGTACTGCCACAAGTTCCGCGTCGACCCGTCCACCGGCCAGCACCGCTTCGCCATCGTGCAGGCCGAGGACGAACTGGCCTCGATCGGCATGGTGGTGGGCGCCGGCTGGAACGGCGCACGCGCCTTCACGGCCACCTCCGGCCCGGGCATCTCGCTGATGACCGAGTTCATCGGCCTGGCCTACTTCGCCGAGGTGCCGGTGACCATCATCGACGTGCAGCGCGGCGGCCCGTCCACCGGCATGCCCACGCGCACCCAGCAGTCGGACCTGCTCGCCTGCGCCTACGCCTCGCACGGCGACACCAAGCATGTGCTGCTGCTGCCGCAGGATCCGCACGAATGCTTCGAGCACTCGGCGGCCGCGCTGGACCTGGCCGACCGGCTGCAGACGCCGATCTTCGTCATGACCGACCTGGACATCGGCATGAACCAGCGCCTGTGCAAGCCCTTCGTGTGGGACGACGCCCGCAGCTACGACCGCGGCAAGGTGATGACGCGCGAGGAGCTCGAGGCGGGCAAGGATTTCGGCCGCTACAAGGACGTCGACGGCGACGGCATCCCCTGGCGCACGCTGCCGGGCACGCACCCCACCAAGGGCGCCTTCTTCACCCGCGGCACCACGCGCGATCCGTACGCACGCTACTCCGAGCGCGGCACGGACTACATCTACAACATGGAGCGGCTGCTGCGCAAGTTCCGCACCGCGGCGTCGCTGGTGCCCCAGCCGGTGCATCGCCCGGCCTCGCAGCCCACGCGATTCGGCGTGATCTATTTCGGCTCGACCAGCCCGGCGATGCACGAAGCGCTGGACGTGCTCGAAGCGGAGGGCGTGCACCTCGACGCGCTGCGCCTGCGCGCCTTCCCGTTCCCGGACTCGGTGCCCGAGTTCATCGCATCACACGAGAAGGTGTTCGTGGTCGAGCAGAACCGCGACGCGCAGATGCATTCGATGCTGGTCAACGAGCTCGACATCGACCCGGCCCGCATGGTCCGCGTGCTGCACTACGACGGCACGCCGATCACCGCGCGCTTCATCGCCGGCGCGATCCGCAAGAACATGGTCTGGCACAAGGAGTACGCATGACCTTCATCGCGAAACCCCGCCTGCACCACCCGACCCTGCAGACCAACAAGGTCGGCTACACGCGGCGCGACTACGAGGGCCGCATCTCCACGCTGTGCGCCGGCTGCGGCCACGACTCCATCTCGGCGGCGATCATCCAGGCCTGCTGGGAGCTGGACATCGAGCCGCACCGCGTCGCCAAGCTGTCGGGCATCGGCTGCAGCTCGAAGACGCCTGACTACTTCCTTGGCGCCTCGCACGGCTTCAACACCGTGCACGGCCGCATGCCCTCGGTGCTGACCGGTGCCAACCTGGCGAATCGCGAACTGCTCTACCTGGGCGTCTCGGGCGACGGCGACTCGGCCTCGATCGGCCTGGGCCAGTTCGCCAACGCCATGCGCCGCGGCGTGCGCATGGCCTACATCGTCGAGAACAACGGTGTCTACGGCCTCACCAAGGGCCAGTTCTCGGCCACCGCCGACCAGGGCAGCAAGAGCAAGAAGGGCGTGGTGAACAACGACAGCCCGGTCGATCTCGTCGGCCTGGCCCTGCAGCTCGGCGCCACCTACGTGGCGCGCAGCTTCTCGGGCGACAAGGCGCAGCTGGTGCCGCTGATCAAGGGCGCCATGGCGCACGGCGGCGCGGCCTTCATCGACGTGATCAGCCCCTGCGTCACCTTCAACAACCACGGCGGCAGCACCAAGAGCTACGACTACGTGCGCCAGCACAACGACGCGGTGAGCCGCATCGACTTCATCACCCCGGGGCAGGAGATCACCGCCGAGTACGCGCCGGGCGAGCTGATCGAAGTCACCAACCACGATGGCTCGCTGTTGCGGCTGCGCAAGCTGCACGCCGACCACGATCCGACCGACCGCTACGCCGCCATGAACTACATGCACCAGCACGCCGCGCACGGCGAGGTGGTCACCGGGCTGCTCTACCTCGACCCGCTGGCCACCGACCTGCACACCGCGCTGAACACCTGCGCCGCGCCGCTGGCCTCGCTGGGGCCCGACATGCTGTGCCCCGGCGCCGGGGCGCTCGCGAAGATCAACGCGGCGCTGCGCTGAACGGCAGCGCCCACGAACCCGGCAGGAGATGCACCATGACCGAACGCACCGTCTTCCAGTCGATGCCGCGCCGGCTGCTGGTCAGCCTGGGTCCGGCGGCCACCGTTCACGAGGCGGCCTGCGTGATGACCAAGGCCGGCTGCGGCAGCGTGCTGGTGATCGATGCGGCCAGCACCATGCTGGGCATCGTCACCGAGCGCGACCTGATGACGCGGGTGCTGGCCAAGGCGCTCGACCCGTCGAAGACGCCGCTGTCCAGCGTGATGACGCCGCACCCGCAGTGCATCAAGCCTGATACCAAGGTGGCCGACGCGGTGCTGATCATGATCGAGCGGGGTTTCCGCCACCTGCCGGTGGTGGGCGAGGACGGCCACATCCTCGGCGTGTTCTCGGTGCGCGATGCGCTGCCGCGCGAGATCGGCACGGCGGTGAGCCTGGCCGAGTTCAACGAGCAGGTGAACGACTCGCTGGGCTGAAGGCCGCGGGCACCGGGGCCGGTTGCGTTTGGAGACGATTGCCGCCGCGAGCTTTCGGCTGCTCAACACTTCTCCACATTGCGAGACACCGCTGCAGGGATGCAGCCGCTAAGGTGGACTCCACAAGCCCGGCCATCGCGGGGCTGAAGGAGAAAGCCATGCAAACGATCCGCTCTCGAGACCTCGACATCCTCGCCACCACGCGCCGCGTCTGGCTCGGCCGCGCCGGTGCCGGCGCCCTGGCGCTCGGCATGCCGCTGCTCGGCCGCGCCGCCGAGCCCGACAGCACCTTCGACGAGACCAGCACGCTGAAGGCCGTGACCGACTTCTTCGGCCAGACCACCGAAGGCCTCGCACAGGTGGTGGCCAAGGTGTTCAAGGAGCAGGGCCGGCCCAACGGCTACCTGCGTGGCGAGGAGGTGGCCGCTGCGGTCACCGCCGGCGTGCGCTACGGCGAAGGCGATCTGGTGATGAAGTCCGGCGCCACGCGCAAGGTCTACTGGGCCGGGCCGTCGATCGGCTTCGACCTCGGCGCCAACGCGTCCAAGGTCTTCGTGCTGGTCTACAACCTGGCCGACCCGGAAGCGATCTTCAAGCGCTTCCCCGGCGTGGACGGCAGCCTGTATTACGTGGGCGGCGTGGGCCTGAACTACCAGCGCGCGGACGGGGTGACGCTGGCACCGATCCGCCTGGGTGCCGGCCTGCGTGCCGGGGCCAGCGTGGGCTACACCCACTACCGGCGCGAGAAGTCGCTGAGCCCGCTGTAGCCTGCGCTCAGGCCATCTTCGCCGCCGCGGCGCGGATGGCCTCGCGGATGCGGCCGTAGGTGCCGCAGCGGCACATGTTCTCGATCGCGTCGATGTCGGCGTCGCTCGGGGTCTTGGTCCGGCTGAGCAGATCGACCGCCGCCATGATCTGGCCCGGCTGGCAGAAGCCGCACTGCGCCACGTCGCGGTCCAGCCAGGCCTGCTGCACCGGGTGCAGCACGTCGCCGTTGGCCAGACCCTCGATGGTGGTGACGCTCTTGCCCTGCACCGCCGACACCCGCGTCGCGCAGGTCGTCACCGCCTTGCCGTTGACCAGGCAGGTGCAGGCCTTGCACGCGTTGATGCCGCAGCCGTACTTGGGGCCGGTGATGCCGAGCTTGTCGCGCAGCACCCACAGCAGCGCCATCTCGCCCGGCGCATCCACATCGACCGACTGTCCGTTGACCTTGAAGTTGAAGTTGGGCATGGAAGGGCTCCTCAGAGGAAGACGGGTTCGGCGAGCTTGCCGGGGGCGACCGGCACGTAGGCCGGCTGCGCGTTGAGCGGAAACTTTCGCGGCTTCAGGCCGGTGGCGCGGGCATAGGCGTTGGCGATCGCGCCGGAACTGGCCGACAGGCCGACCTCGCCGAGCCCGCCGATCGGCTCGCCCGAGCCGGGCATGACGATGACCTGCACGTCCTTCGGGTAGTCGCGCATCTTGGTGAAGCGGTAGCTGCTGTAGCTCGACTCCAGCGGCAGGCCGTCCTGGATGGTGAGGCCGGCATTGAGCACCAGCGCGATCGACTCGGCCAGCGCGCCCTGGATCTGCGCATCGATGCCCGAGGGGTTGATGGGCTTGCCCACGTCGATCGCGATGGTCGCCTTCACCACCCTGGCGTTCTTCGGGTCGCGCGCGTCGATCTCGACGACGCAGGCGGTGAAGGAGCGCGATTCCTGGTGCACCGCGACGCCCTGCGCGAAGCCGGCCGGCATCGCCTTGCCCCAGTTCGCCGCGCCGGCCACGCGCTGCAGCACCGCGCGGGCGCGCTCGAGCCGCAGGTATTCGAGCCGGAAGGCCACCGGGTCCTTGCCGAGCTTCTTCGCGATCTCGTCGACGATGATCTCCTCCACGCTGCGCGCCGGCTGGATGTGCACCGAGCGGTACGAGACGGTGGGCATGTCGATCGCCACCGGCGTGAGCACCTTGGTCCCGACGCCGAAGTTGTACGGCGAGGCGACCATGGTCTTGAAGAAGAACTCCTCGTAGCCGAGGTTGCCCACCGTCTGCTGGACGATGGTCGGCAGCGCCCCCGCGGTCGCGGTGCCGATCTCCCCGTAGCCGTGGCGCGCATCGAGGCGCACGGCGGCAATGCGCTGCTCGTAGGCCGTCACCTGGCCGAGCAGCAGCGTGGCGCGCACCTTGTGGAACTGCGGCGGGCGCATGCGTGTCTGGCGGATGTCGTCGGTGCGGTGGTACATCAGCTTGCAGACACGGCCCGTCAGCCGCGAGACCTGCGCGGCCACCTGCACCGGGTCCCAGAACAGGCGGCGGCCGAAGGAGCCGCCGGAGGGCACCACGTGCACCTTGACCTTGTCCTGCGGCAGCCCGAGGTCGATGGCGATCGACTGCTGCGTGATGATCGGCGTCTGCAGCCCGGCCCAGATCTCCGCGCGGTCGGCGCGCACGTCGGCGATCGCGCACTCCACCTCGAGCGGGCAGTGCGAGGCGGCGTTGAACTGGAACTCGCCTTCCACCGTCAGCGCCCCCAGCGGCGGCAGCGCGAAGGGCGCGATGGAGCGCTTCAGCGTGGCCTGGATGCTGTCGTTCGACTGGCCCTTCATCGGGCCGTCGCCCCAGGTGATGTCCAGCGCGTTGGCAGCGTCCCAGGCCTGGCCGAAGGTCTCGGCCATCACGGCCACGCCGTGCGGGTTCGGCACGATCGAGCCGCCGCGCGGGATCACCACGATGTCGAGCACGCCGGGCATGCCGCGCACCGTGGTCAGGTTGTTGACACTGAGCACCGTGCCGCGGATCTGCGAGGGCATGCGCAGGAAGGTCGGCTTGGCGTTGGGCACCGCCTGGTCCATGGTGAACTTCTTGCGGCCGGTGACGATGTCGAGGGCGTCGAGTCGGCGTGCGGCCTTGCCGATCACCTTGTATTGCGACGGCAGCTTGGGCACCACGTTCACCGGCAGCGGCAGCGCGGAGGCCGCCGAGGACAGCGAGCCGTAGGTGGCGCTGCGCCCGTCGGGCGAAAGGATCACGCCGTCGACGACCCACAGCGTCGTGGCCGCCAGGCCCCATTGCTGCGCGGCGGCGGCAAGCAACCGCGCGCGCAGGGCCGCGGCCATCAGCGGCAGCGCGGCGTCGAAGCAGCGCACCGCCGCGCTCCCGCCGGAGATCTGGTTGTAGACCAGCGCCGGCGTGGCGTCGGCCGCGGTCACGTCGACGCTGGCCAGCGGCACGTCGAGTTCCTCGGCGACCATCATGCCGGCGGCGGTGGCGATGCCCTGGCCCGACTCCAGGCGCGGCAGGTCGAGCGTGACCCGGCCATCGGTGCCCACCGAGAGCTTCACCAGCGGCATCGTCGGCAGTGAGGTCTGCACCAGCGAGTCGCCGATGTCGTAGTAGTCGACCGAGTCGGCGGGTGTGAGCGGCAGCGCCGCGATGGCGCTGCCGGGCAGTGCGAGGTTGACGCCGAAGCCGCTGGCGACGGTCACCACCGGCGCGGACACCGCGTAGGCCAGCAGGCCGCGGCGGGTGATGGGCAGTGACGCGGCATCACCGTCGTTCACGGCATCCGCAGGGGAAGGGATGTGTTCGCTCATTGATGTCTCCTCGGGTGGACGATTGGCCGCGTTGCATCGTGCCGACTCGTGCCGCGGCATGTTGTCGTTGCGACGACATCCCTGACGTGTGTTTCCAGTGGCTTCCGATGCGCGT
>CAZVLY010000023.1:0-19367 GCA_964628175.1 uncultured Piscinibacter sp.
ACCTCGAAGATCTTGTCGACCATGATCGGCGACAGGCCCATCGAGGGCTCGTCGAGCAGCAGCACCTTGGGCTTGGCCATCAGCGCGCGGCCCATCGCCAGCATCTGCTGCTCGCCGCCGCTCATCGTGCCGGCGAGCTGGTTGCGGCGCTCCTTCAGGCGCGGGAAGATGGTGAACACCTTCTCGATGTCCGACTCGATCTCGTTGTCGTTGCGCACGAAGGCGCCCATCTGCAGGTTCTCGGTGATGGTCATGCGCGTGAAGGTGCCGCGCCCCTCCGGCACCATCACCAGGCCCTGCTTGACCAGGTCCCAGGAGCCCTGGCCCTTGATGCTCTTGCCCAGGTAGCGGATCTCGCCGCCGGCTGGCGGCTGCGTTCCGGTGATGGCCTTCAGCGTGGTCGTCTTGCCCGCGCCGTTGGCGCCGATCAGGCTAACCAGCTCGCCTTCCTTCACCTCGAAGGAGACACCCTTGACCGCCTGGATGCCGCCGTAGGCGACCTTCAGGCCCTGCACTTCCAGAAGCGTGTTTGCCATGTCTGCCTCAATGCGCCTTGTGACCGGCGCCGAGGTAGGCCTCGATCACCTTCTCGTTGCGTTGCACTTCCGCGGCGTTGCCCTCGGCGATCTGCTTGCCGTAGTCGAGCACCGTGACGCGGTCGCACAGCCCCATCACCAGCTTCACGTCGTGCTCGATGAGCAGGATGGTGCGGCCGTCGTTGCGGATGCGGTCGATCAGCTCGCGCAGCACCACCTTCTCGGTGGCGTTCATGCCGGCAGCGGGCTCGTCCAGCGCGATCAGCTTGGGGTCGGTGGCCAGCGCGCGGGCGATCTCCAGGCGGCGCTGGTCGCCGTAGCTCAGCGTGCGCGCCTTGAATTCCGAGTACTTGCCGATGCCCACGTAGTCGAGCAGCTCCTGCGCGCGCTGCGCGATGGCGGCCTCCTCGGCCTTGAACGCGCCGGTGCGGAACACCGCACCGATCAGCCCGGAGTGGCTGCGCACGTGGCGGCCGACCATGACGTTCTCGAGCGCCGTCATCTCGGCGAACAGGCGGATGTTCTGGAAGGTGCGCGCGATGCCGGCCTTGGCCACGTCGTGCACCGCGGTGGGCCGGTAGGGCGCGCCGCCGAGCTCAAAGGTCCCGGAGTCGGGCGTGTACAGGCCGGTGATGACGTTGAAGAAGGTCGTCTTGCCCGCGCCGTTGGGGCCGATCAGGCCGTAGACCTGGCCCTTGGTGATGGTGATGCCGACGTCCGACAGGGCCTGCAGGCCGCCGAAGCGCTTGGACACGCCCGCCACTTTCAACACGATGTCGCTCATGGCTGGCTCCTCACTTCGACGTGACCGGGGTGGGTGCGGCCTTGCCGTGCTCGGGCGAGGGCCACAGGCCGCGCGGGCGCGCCAGCATGATGGCGATCATCGCCAGCGCGATCAGCAGCTGGCGCAGGATCGAGGCGTCGAGGCGGCCGTCGGTCATCTGCTGCAGCGGGCCGGCGATGTAGCGCAGCACCTCGGGCAGCGCGGCCAGCATCACCGCGCCGACGATCACGCCGGGGATATGGCCGATGCCGCCGAGCACCACCATCGCGACGATCATCACCGACTCCTGCAGGCTGAAGGCCTCGGGCGTGATGAAGGACTGGTAGCCCGCGAACATCACGCCGGCCACGCCGCCGAAGGTGGCGCCCATGCCGAAGGCGAGCAGCTTCATGTTGCGGGTGTTGATGCCCATCGCCTTGGCCGCGATTTCGTCTTCGCGGATGGCCATCCAGGCGCGGCCGATGCGGCTGCGCTCCAGGCGGTAGCAGATCACCACGCTGGCCACCACCAGCGCCAGGAAGACGTAGTAGTAGTTCGTCACCGGCGGGATCTCGAGGCCGAACAGCTCGTGCTTCTTGCCGAGGTCGAAGCCGAAGAAGTGCATCGAGTCGATCGGCCCGATGCCCTTGGGCCCGTTGGTGATGTTCACCGGGTGGTCCAGGTTGTTCAGGAACACGCGGATGATCTCGCCGAAACCCAGCGTCACGATCGCCAGGTAGTCGCCGCGCAGCCGCAGCGTCGGCGCGCCCAGCAGCACCCCGGCCAGGCCGGCCACCCCCGCGGCGAGCGGGATGACCAGCAGGATGGGCATGTGCAGGCCTTGCGGGAACATCGCCGCGATGGCCGGGAAGGTCTCGGTCAGGTGGCCGCTGGCCAGCAGACCGAAGATGTAGGCCCCCACGGCGTAGAACGCGACGTAGCCCAGGTCGAGCAGGCCGGCGTAGCCGACCACGATGTTCAGGCCCAGCGCCAGCAGCACGTAGAGCAGCGCGATGTCGATGATGCGCACCCAGGCGTTGCCGAACAGCTGCGCGACCAGCGGCAGGATCAGCAGCGCCACCGCGGCGGCGAGGAAGACGGGGAGTTTGTTGTCCTTCATGGGGTGCTCTCCTTCAGGCCCGGTCCGCCACGCGCTCGCCGAGCAGGCCCGAGGGCCGCAGCGTGAGCACGAGGATGAGCACGATGAACGCGAAGATGTCCTGGTAGTGGCTGCCGAGCACGCCGCCGGTGAGCGCGCCGATGTAGCCCGCGCCCAGCGCCTCGATGATGCCCAGCGCGATGCCGCCCACCATCGCGCCGGCGAGGTTGCCGATGCCGCCGAACACCGCGGCGGTGAAGGCCTTCAGCCCGGGCAGGAAGCCCATGGTGTGCGAGGCCGAGCCGTAGTTGGCGGCCCACATCACGCCGGCGATCGCGGCCAGCGACGCGCCGATGATGAAGGTGGCCGAGATCACCATGTCGGGGCGCACGCCCATCAGGCCGGCCACGCGCGGGTTCTCGGCGGTGGCGCGCATCGCGCGCCCCAGCTTGGTGTAGTTGACCAGGTACATCAGGCCCGCCAGCGTGACCGCGGTGATGACCAGGATGAGGATCTGCACCGTGTTGATGACCGCGCCGAACACGTTGATCGGCTCGGTGGGCAGCAGGATCGGGTAGGACTTGATGGTCGGCTTCCAGATGATCATCGCCAGCGTCTGCAGCAGCAGGCTCATGCCCATGGCGGTGATCAGCGGGGCCAGCCGCGGCGCGCTGCGCAGCGGACGGTAGGCGACCTTCTCGATGGTGAAGTTCAGCGCCGAGCAGATGACGATCGCCGCCACCAGCGAGATCAGCATGATCAGCCAGCCGGGCATGCCCGAGCCGGCCAGCGCCGTCACGATCGTCCAGCTGACGAGCGCCCCGACCATCAGCACCTCGCCGTGCGCGAAGTTGATCAGGTTGATGATGCCGTAGACCATCGTGTAGCCCAGTGCCACCAGCGCGTACATGCTGCCGAGCACCAGACCATTGATGATCTGCTGGATGAACGTCTCCATTGAGGAATCTCCTGCAGGACTCTGCTTTGTCGATCGGGCCACCTTGTTCGAGGCGGTGGCCTCGGCGGGCGGAAACTGGCGCACCACCCGGGCGCTTTCACTCTAGTAGCAAAAAGCCCGCCGCATGGGGTGCGTCGGGCCTGGCTTTCACTTAAGGGTTTGGCGTTGGGGGCGCATTCTAGGGCTGCGACCCTAGGCAGATCCTACGGAGTTTCCACATGTGAGCGCGGCGAATAGAACATGATGAGCGTCTCTCACCGACGTTTCTTCGCCGCTTCGTTCAAACGGCGCAGTTCGTCCAGTTTCTCGCCGATGCGGATCTCCAGCCCGCGCGGCACCGGTTCGTAGAAGCCCGGCGGCTGCAGTCCATCGGGCCAGTAGTTCTCGCCGGCGGCGAAACCGCCCTCTTCGTCGTGGGCGTAGCGGTAGCCCCGGCCGTAGTCGAGGTCCTTCATCAGCTTCGTCGGCGCATTGCGCAGGTGCAGCGGCACCGGACGGGTGCCGTCGGCGGCGATGAAGGCCCGCACCGCCTTGTAGGCGGTGTAGACGGCGTTGCTCTTCGGCGCGACGGCGAGGTAGACCACTGCCTGCGCCAGCGCCAGCTCGCCTTCGGGCGAACCCAGGCGCTCGTAGGTCTCGGCGGCGTCGAGCGCCATGCGCAGGGCGCGGGGGTCGGCCAGGCCGATGTCTTCGCTGGCCATGCGGATCAGGCGGCGCGCCGCGTAGCGCGGGTCGACGCCGCCGTCGAGCATGCGCACGAACCAGTACAGCGCGGCATCCGGGTCGCTGCCGCGCACCGACTTGTGCAGCGCCGAGATGGTGTCGTAGAACTGCTCGCCGCCCTTGTCGTAGCGGCGCAGTTGCTCGCCCAGCGCATGCTCCAGCGTGCGTTCGTCAATTTCGACTTCTCGAGCGCGGGGCTCGTCGATCCCGGCCGGCGGGCCGAGCATCGCGACCAGGTTCTCGTAGGCGTTCAGCAGGCGCCGCGCATCGCCGTCGGCGTAGCCGATCAGCCGCGTCGCCGCGGGCTCGCTCATCGGCGGCGCCTGCAGCATCTCGCGCGCGCGCTCGAGCAGCGCGCGCATGTCGTCGTCGCTCAGGCTCTTGAGCACGTGCACGGTGGCGCGCGACAGCAGCGCCGAGTTGACCTCGAACGACGGGTTCTCGGTGGTCGCGCCGATGAAGGTGAACAGGCCCGACTCCACGTGCGGCAGGAAGGCGTCCTGCTGGCTCTTGTTGAAGCGGTGCACTTCGTCGACGAAGACCACCGTGCGCCGCCCCTGCGCCTGCACGGCCTGTGCGCGCTCGACCGCCTCGCGGATGTCCTTGACGCCGCCGAGCACCGCCGAGATGGCGATGAACTGCGCGTCGAAGGCGGTGGCCACCAGCCGCGCCAGGGTGGTCTTGCCCACGCCCGGTGGGCCCCACAGGATCATCGAATGCAGCCGGCCCGACTCGAAGGCCGCGCGCAGCGGCTTGCCCGGCCCGAGCAGGTGCTGCTGGCCGATCACGTCGGCCAGCGTGGCCGGGCGCAGCCGCTCGGCCAGCGGCGCGCCGGCCGGCAACTCGGAGGCGGGCGGCTCCAGCGGAAGGTCGAGCGTGGACATGGGTGAATTGTCGCAGCCGGGCCGCGCCCTCAAGTTTCGGCCGGCGCGGACGAAGAGCCTGTCGTCACGCACCCACCCAGCCCCTCACCAGCCCATGACGGCCCCCTTGAACGGCATCGACGGCGCAGCAGCGCGCGATCTCGAAGCGCAGCGTGTCGCCGAAGCGCTGGAGACGCTGGCGCAGTCGCTGGCCGCGCTGGAGCCCGGCATCGAGCGCCTGCTCGTCAACCCGGCGGCCGACGCCGCCCTGCTCGACCGCGCGCGCCGCGCCGCACGCCGGCTGCGCCTGCATGTGGAACGCATCACGCTCGTCGTCGACGCCCAGGCACCGACCCCATGGCACGGCCAGGAGCGCCGGGGCCCGCAGCGCGCCACCAACGTGGCCCGGTTGCCCGATCGCGGGGCCGCTCCTGCCAAACCCGTCACGCCCTCGCCCGACGACTGGGAGCCGTTCTGAGACAGACTTGCAACGTCGATCGACGCCGGGAAGAACCGATGAGCTTGCACCGCCCCGCCTCCTTGTTCGCTGCCCTCGCCGCGCTCACGCTGTGCGGCGCCGCGCAGGCCGCCCGCCCGCTGGCCACCGAAGACGCCGACGTGCTCGAGCGCGGCCAGTGCGAAGTCGAGGGCGTGATCGCGCAGTCCAAGCCTTCGGGCGAGCCGTCCACGCGCGGCTGGACGGCGCAGGGCGCCTGCGGCATCGGCGCCAACACGCAGCTGGCGCTGGCCTACAACCGCAGCCGCACCGACGACGCCGATTTCTCGGCGCTGCTGTTCGGCGGCAAGACGGCGATCCTGACCCGCGAAGGCGAAGGCCTGGGCGTCACGCTGGCCTATGGCCTGGTCTCGGCGAAGGCCGAGAACGGCTCGATGGAACACGAACTCACCTACCTGAACGCCGTGGCCACGCGCGAACTCGCGCGCGGATGGACCGGCCACGCCAACCTCGGCTGGGTGCGCAGCGAGAGTGCCAGCGCGAGCAGCACCACCTGGAACCTGGCGCTCGAACACGCCCTGGGCAACGGCGTCGACGTGGTGGGCGAGCTCTACGGCGACGACCGCGCGAAGCCCTGGATCGGCGTCGGCGCACGATGGGCGGTGTCGGACAAGCTGAGCCTGAACGCCAACTGGGCCACGCAGCGCGAGACGCCGCGCGTGAACGCCTGGTCGATCGGCTTCAAGCTGGCGTTCTGAACGCCGGCGCGGGCGATCCGGCCCGCGCGCCTTACTGCTCGATCACATCGGCGCCCTTGGGCGCGACGAACTTGAAGGCATCGGCCGCCGTCGCCGCATTCGGCCTGAACTGGCTGAACTGCAGGTGCGAGCGCTGGCCGAAGCTGTCGACGATCTCCACCGCCGCGAGCTCCTTGCCGCGGAATCCCACCTTCAGCGTGTCGAAGGCGCTCTCCTTGGCCCGGGGCTTCGCGGCCACCCATTCCAGCCCGTCCTGCGCCGGCAGCGCGGACAGCGTGAAGTCCTTCTCCAGGTTGCCACCGGCCAGCAGGGCGGCCGGCGTGGCGCCGATGGCGGCCGACAGCTTGCGCGAGCTGACCTGGTTCAAGTCGGCGTCGTAGATCCAGACCTTCTGGCCATCGGCCACGATGACCTGCTCGAAAGGCTTGGTGTAGGCGAAGCGGAAGCGGTTCGGCCGCGCGAACTCGAAGCTGCCGCTGCTCGTCTTCTTCTTCGCGCCGTCGGGCGAGGTGACGGTCTGGGTGAACTGCGCCTTGCCCGTCTTCACCTCGCGCACGAAGTCGCGCAGGGTATCGACGGCATCGGCGCGGGCAGCGAAAGCGGCAGTGCAAAGTGCCAGCAACAGCGGGAAACGAAAGTTCATGCGTCGCGGTTCGGGACGATGATGTCGCGATTGCCGTTGGTGGACATGGCACTTACGAGCCCGGATTTCTCCATTTGTTCCAGCAATCGCGCGGCGCGGTTGTAGCCGATGCGCAGGTGGCGCTGCACCAGCGAGATCGAGGCGCGCTTGTGCTGCAGCACGATGGCCACGGCCTGGTCGTACATCGGGTCGCTCTCGCCGCCGCCCGCACCGGCCTCGCCGGCCAGCACGTCGCCGCCCTCGCCGTCGAGGACGCCGCCCTCGAGGATGCCCTCGATGTAGTTCGGCTCGCCCTGCGTCTTCAGGTACTCGACGACGCGGTGCACCTCTTCGTCCGACACGAAGGCGCCGTGCACGCGCACCGGCAGCCCGCCGCCCGGCGTGAGGTAGAGCATATCGCCCTGGCCGAGCAGCGCCTCGGCGCCCATCTGGTCGAGGATGGTGCGCGAGTCGATCTTGCTCGAGACCTGGAAGCTCAGCCGCGTCGGGATGTTCGCCTTGATCAGGCCGGTGATCACGTCGACGCTGGGCCGCTGTGTCGCCAGGATCAGGTGGATGCCCGAGGCACGCGCCTTCTGCGCCAGGCGGGCGATCAGCTCCTCGATCTTCTTGCCCACCACCATCATCAGGTCGGCGAGCTCGTCGATCACCACCACGATGAACGGCAGCCGGTCGAGCGGCTCCGGCGCCTCGGGTGTGAGGCTGAACGGGTTGGGAATCAGTTCGCCGCGCTCGGTGGCATCGGCGATCTTCTTGTTGTAGCCCGACAGGTTGCGCACACCCATCTTGCTCATCAGCTTGTAGCGGCGCTCCATCTCGCCGACACACCAGTTCAGCGCGTTGGCGGCCTGCTTCATGTCGGTGACGACCGGTGCGAGCAGGTGCGGGATGCCCTCGTACATGCTCATCTCGAGCATCTTCGGGTCGATCAGGATCAGGCGGACGTCGCGCGCCTCGGCCTTGTAGAGCAGCGACAGGATCATCGCGTTGATGCCCACCGACTTGCCCGAGCCGGTGGTGCCGGCGACCAGGCAGTGCGGCATCTTCGCCAGGTCGGCCACCATCGCGTTGCCGACGATGTCCTTGCCCAGGCCCATGGTGAGCTGCGAGGACGCGTCGTTGTAGACCTGCGAGCCGAGGATCTCGGACAGGCGGATCATCTGCCGCTTGGCGTTGGGCAGCTCCAGCGCCATCGTCGTCTTGCCGGGGATGGTCTCGACGACGCGGATGCTCACCAGCGACAGCGAGCGCGCCAGGTCCTTGGCGAGGTTGACCACCTGCGCGCCCTTCACGCCGGTGGCCGGCTCGACCTCGTAGCGCGTGATCACCGGGCCGGGCGAGGCCGCGACCACGCGCACCTCGACGCCGAAGTCCTTCAGCTTCTTCTCGATCAGCCGCGAGGTCATCTCCAGCGTCTCGGGCGTCACCGATTCCTGGCGCGCGCCCGGCGCCGCGTCGAGCAGGTCGACCTGCGGCAGCTTGGTGTCGGCCAGTTCGACGAACAGCGGCTTCTGCCGCTCCTTGGCCACGCGCGCCGATTTCGGCAGCTCGGCCACCGGCTCCTCGATGACGATGGGGATGTGCTCCTCGTGCAGCTGGTGCTCGACCTCGACCAGCTCCTCGCGCTCGCGCAGGGCGCGTTCGCCCAGGCGGATGTCTTCGGCGCGCTCGATGCGCTCGGCACGCTTCTCGCGGAACGATTCGAGCCAGGTGCCGATGGACTCGGCCACGCGCAGCCACGAGAACTGCATCGCCATCGCGATGCCCGCCACCAGCATGGCGATCCACAGCACGCCGGAGCCGGCGAAGCCGAGCAGCTTCTGGCTGGCCGGGCCGAGCAGGTAGCCGAGCACGCCGCCGGCATGGCCACCGGCGACGCGCGCTTCGAACTGGTACAGGCGCGTCGACTCGAGCGCGCAGCTCGCTGCCATCAGCACCGCGATGCCGACCCAGAACAGCCACGCCGGCGGCTCGTGCGGATCGACCGGCGCCACCGGCGGCTGCTCGCTGCGCAGCACGCGGGCGAGCGCACCGAGCCAGCCGCGCAGGCCGATCAGCAGCAACCACCAGGCCGAGAAGCCGAACACGAAGTAGGCGCCGTCGGCGAACCACGCGCCCAGCGTGCCGGCCTTGTTGGTGGCCTGCGCCACGGCGCCGGAGGTGGTGAAGGCGGGGTCGGCCGGGCTGTGCGTGGCCAGCGCGAGCAGCGCCAGCAGCCACAGCACCGCGCCGAAGCCCAGCGCGAGGCGCGCGCGCCAGCGCGGCGTGACCGAGGGGTCGCCTGCGGGTGCGGCAGCGCTGTCGCGGCCCTTGCGGCCCGTGGCGCCGGCAGAAGTGGTCTGGCCCGCGCCCCCGTCGGCGCGCAGCGATCCGAGTGGAAACGTCATGGCGCGATTGTGGCCGATCGCCCCGGAGGGCTTGTATCCGCTCGCAGCCGGGCCGCCGCACAATGCCCGACCATGAAAAGGCTGATGTTCCTGCTGCTGGCGTTGCCCCTGGCCAGCCACGCCGTGCAGGTCTGCGAACTCGACGGCGAACACGTCAACCCGGCCAACGGCCACACCACCGCCGGCAAGACCGGGCTGATGCGCTGCCGCGACGGCGACAGCGGCGTGCTGCAGCGCGAGCAGGAGCTGCGCAACGGCCAGTTCGTCGGCATCGTGCGCTTCTACAGGAACGGCGTGCTGGAGCGCGATCACAGCGTCAACGAGCGCGGCAACCGCGAGGGCCTGTCGCGCGAGTACGCCGCCACGCCCGGCGCGAAGAATCCGCTGCTGCACGAAGAGACGATGCGCAACAGCCGCACCGTGGGCCTGACGCGCAGCTGGTACGCCAGCGGAACGCTGCGCCGCACCGCCTTCCACGGCGACGACGGCCACGAGCAGGCGATGGCCGAGTTCAACGAAGGCGGCCAGCTCGCCGAACTGCGCTGCGGGCCCACCGCCCTGCTCGCTCCGGCGGCCGATGACGCCGCCTGGTGCGGCCACCGCGGCGGCGCTTCCACCGTCTCGCTGTACGGACCGAAAGGCGAGCTGAAGGGCCGCCGCGTCTACGAGCGTGGCGAGATGCGCAAGCGCGAGTCGCTGTGGGACAGCGGCAGGCCGCGCGAGGTGGTCGAGAGCGACGCCAAGGGCGGAGTCGAGCGCCAGTTCGCCGCCGACGGCACGAAACGGCGCGAGACGCAGTGGCAGTGGCTGTCCGGAAACGACAGCAGCAAGCGCCGCGTCACCACGCTCGAGCAGGAGTTCCACGACAGCGGCACGCTGGTGCGCGAGCGCCGCTGGACCGTCGGCGAGCGCGGCGCCCAGCTGGCCAGCGAGAGGCGCTGGTATCTGAACGGCCAGCCGCGCGACGCCAGCGACTACCGCAACGAGGGCGGCCGCGCCATGCGCCAGGACTCGCAGTTCCACGACAACGGCCAGCTCGCCTTCGAGGGCCTGTGGGTGCTCGAAGGCCGCCACGACCGGCAGGCCAGCGGCGTGCACCGCCGTTTCGACGACGCCGGCCGGCTGCGCCTGGAGCGCCACCACGACGATCGCGGCCGGGTGACGCGCGAGCGTGAACTCGACAAGGCCGGCAAGGTCACACGCGACGACGCCCTGTTCGAGGACGGATCGCGCAAGGCCTTCTCTCGATAGGCTCTCGATGACACCGAAGGAACCCGCCATGCCCGCACACGCCCACCCCACGCGCCGGCTGCTGCTCGGCGCCGCCGTCGTCCTGGCCGCCCCGGCCGTGTGGCGCAGCGCGGTCGCGCAGACGCGGCAGCGGCCCACGCCGGCGCAGACCGAGGGCCCGTTCTACCCGGTCGAGCTGCCTGCCGACAGCGATGCCGACCTGATCGTGCAGGGCGCGCGCCGTTACGCCAAGGGCCGCGGCGCGCTGCTCGAAGGCACGGTCACCGACACCGCCGGTCGCGCGCTCAGCGGCGCCGCGGTGGAGATCTGGCAATGCGACCAGGACGGCCACTACCACCACCCGGGCGACGGCGGCCGCGCCGACCCCGACTTCCAGGGCTTCGGCCGCGTGCTGGTCGGCGCCGACGGCGCCTACCGCTTCCGCACCATCCGCCCGGCGCCCTACAGCGGGCGCACGCCGCACATCCACCTGAAGGTGCGGCTGGGCGCCCGCGAGCTGCTGACCACGCAGGTCTACGTGCAGGGCGACCCCGGCAATGCGCGCGACTTCCTCTGGCAGCGCCTGGGCGCCGACGACCGCGCCGCGCTGACCGTGCCCTTCGAGCCGGCCGGCGACACGCTGCGCGCGCGCTTCGCGATCGTCGTCGCGGCCTGATGGCGAACGTGCCGCTGTTGCCGCTGGCCGATACCGAGGCACTGCGTCTGGCCGACACGGCGCTGGCCGCGGTGCGCCAGCGTTTCCCGCACAAGCTCGACCACCTGATCCTGCACGAAGACGACCGGCCCGCGCCGGGCACCATCCACCCGGTGTTCGACGGCAGCTACGACTGGCATTCGAGCGTGCACATGCACTGGTCGCTGCTGCGGCTGCTGCGCCGTCGGCCCGATCTGCCGCAGGCGGCATCCATCGTCGCGCATTTCGATGCGCGCTTCACGCCGGCGCTCGTGTCGGTGGAACGTGAGTACGCCGCACAGCCGCAGCGCGGGAGTTTCGAGCGGCCATACGGCTGGGCCTGGCTGCTGGCACTGCAGGCCGAACTCGATGCGCCCGACGGCCGCTTGCCGCAACGTGCCGCGTGGGCGAAGGCGCTGCGCCCCTTCAGCGACGAGGTGGCGGCGCGCCTGGCCGCCTTCCTCGGCCGCAGCCACTACCCGGTGCGCGCCGGCATGCACGCCAACTCGGCCTTCGCGATGCTGCTGGCACGGCGTCGCGGCGATGCGGCGCTGAACCGCGCCATCGACAGCGCGGCGCGGCGCTGGTTCGGCGAAGACCGCCGCTACCCGGCGCACTACGAGCCCGGTGGCGCCGATTTCCTCTCGCCCGGCCTGTGCGAGGCGCTGCTGATGCGCGAGGTGCTGGGGGAGTCGTTCGGGCCGTGGTGGTCCGGCTTCGCACCGCCCGACGAGGCGCTCGCGCACTGGCTGCAGCCGGCCCGCGTGAGCGACCGCGTCGACCCGCAGCTGGTCCACCTGGACGGCCTGAACCTGTCGCGCGCCTGGTGCCTGCAGTCGCTGGCCGAGGCCGTGCCGGCCGCGCTGGCGGCGCGCTTCGTCGCTGCCGCGGCGGCCCACCGCGAAGCCGCCTGGCCGCACGTCAGCGGCGGCGACTTCGCCGCGACGCACTGGCTGGTCAGCTTCGCGCTGCTGTCGCTGGGCGATTGACGCTCAATCGCCGCTGCGCTGTACCACTTCGTAGCGCAGTGGGGGGCCGCGGACCGATCGCACCAGGGCGTAGCCTTGCACCGGCCAGGCCCAGCGGGGGCCTTCAGCCGTCAGCGCCATGCCCTGCGCATGGCGCGCCAGCGTCACGTGCGGCCGGAACGGGCGCTCGTCGATGCGCACGCCGATCGCCTGCAGCGTGCGCGACAGCGCGGCATGCAGGGTCGCGAGGCCGGGCGGCACGGCCAGCGGCTCCAGCACCGCGATGCCCTGCGGCCACAGCGCCGCGCGGCCGAATTCCAGCTCGAACGGCGCCGGCAGCGGCGGCAATCGACCGCGCAGGGCCGCCTCGGCCTCGTCGCCGATTTCGCCGAGGTAGTGCAGCGTCAGGTGCAGGCGTTCGGGCGGCACCGGCACCGCCTGCGGCGGCCACGGCCAGGCCGTTTGCGCGTCGGCCAGATGCTGCCGCACCGCCGCGTCGGGCCACAGGGCGAGGAACAGGCGCATGCCGGCATTGTCCGCGGGACGACCGGCGTCAATCGCGGGGGCGATGGCCTGCGCTAGATTCGCGGCATGAAGATCACCTTCCTCGGCGCCGCCGACACCGTCACCGGCTCGCGGCACCTCGTCGAGATCGACGGCCAGACCCTCCTGCTCGATTGCGGCCTGTTCCAGGGCTTCAAGACGCTGCGCGAGCGCAACTGGGCGCCACTGCCGGTGCCCGCGCGCGAGATCGACGCGGTGCTGCTCAGCCACGCCCACCTCGACCACAGCGGCTACCTGCCGGCGCTGGTGAAGCAGGGCTTCAAGGGTGCGGTGCACTGCACGCAGGCCACGCGCGACCTCGCCGAGGTGCTGCTGCTCGACAGCGCCCACCTGCAGGAAGAGGACGCGCGGCGCGCCAACCGCAAGGGCTTCTCGCGCCATGCGCCGGCGCTGCCGCTGTACACCGTGGCCGATGCGAAGCGCGCCATCGCGCGGCTCACGCCGCTGCCGGCGGGCAAGACGGTGCGGCTGGGCAACGTGCTCGCCGAGCTGACGCCGGTGGGCCACCTGCTCGGCGCCTGCGCAGTCACATTGCGCCAGCGCGACGTGTCGCTGGTCTACTCCGGCGACCTGGGCCGCAGCAACGACATGCTGATGCCCGCGCCGCAGCGCATCGCCCGTGCCGACGTGCTGCTGGTCGAATCGACCTACGGCAACCGCCTGCATCCGCCCGAGGACGTGCAGGCCGCGCTCGGTGCCATCGTGCGCGCCACCGTGCGCCGCGGCGGCTCGGTGCTGCTGCCCTCCTTCGCCGTCGGCCGCGCACAGGCGCTGATGCTGGTGATGCAGCGCCTGAAGGCGGCCGGCGAAGTCCCGGAAGACCTGCCGGTGTTCCTCGACAGCCCGATGGCCACCGCCGCCACCACGCTCTACCAGAAGCACCGCCGGCTGCTGCGCCTGAGCGCGCGCGAGGCCAACACGCTGTGCGACGGCGTCACCATCGTGAGCACACCGCAGCAGTCGGAGAAGGTCTCGCGGGCGCGCTACCCGAGCGTGATCATCTCGGCCAGCGGCATGGCCACCGGCGGGCGCGTGCTGCATCACCTGAAGGCGATGGCGCCGAACCCGAGACACTCGATCGTCTTCCCCGGCTTCCAGGTCGCCGGCACACGCGGCGCCAAGCTGGTCGAAGGAGCCACGGAGGTGAAGATCTACGGCGAGTACGTGGCGGTGAAGGCGCAGGTCAGCCACCTCGAGGGCTTCTCGGGGCATGCCGACGCCAACGAGCTGATGCACTGGATGCAGGGCTTCGAGCAGGCGCCGCGCGAGACCTTCGTGGTGCACGGCGAGCCGGCCGCAGCCGACGCGCTGCGCAGCCGCATCGCCGACGAGCTCGGCTGGCGCGTGCACGTGCCCGAGCACCTGTCGCAGGTCTCCGTTTGAGGCGCACCTGCTGAACCTGCTCGACGCCGCCGGCGGCGCCGCGACGGGCATCGCGGTCGCGCTGGGCTGCGGCCTGCTGATCGGGCTGGAGCGCGAGCGCCGCAAGGGCGAGGGCGACGACCGCGCCGCGGCGGGCCTGCGCAGCTTCGCCATCGCCGCGCTGCTGGGCGCGCTCGCGCAGACGCTGGCGGTGCCGGGGCTGGTCGTCGCGGCCGCCGTGCTGGTCGCGCTGATGGCCGCGCTGGCCTATGCCCGCAGCCGCTCGCGCGACCCGGGCCTGACCACCGAGCTGGCGCTGTTCGCCACCTTCCTGATCGGCGTGCTGTCGGTGCAGGCTCCGCTGCTGGGCGCCGCCTGCGGCACCCTGCTGGCCGTGCTGCTGGCGGCGCGCACGCAGCTGCACCGCTTCGCCACGTCGTGGCTGAGCCAGCGCGAGTTGCACGACGGGCTGATGCTCGCCGCGCTGGCACTGGTGCTGCTGCCGCTGCTGCCGGACACCGCCCTGCCCTGGCTGGGCGGCATGCGTGCGCGGCCGCTGGGCGCGCTGGTGCTGCTGATCCTCGTGCTGCAGGCGGCCGGCCACGTCGCGCTGCGTCTGCTCGGCGCGAGATTCGGCCTGGCGGCTTCCGGATTCTTCGGCGGCTTCGTCTCGAGCACCGCCACCATCGCCACCTTCGGCGCCCGCTCGCGCGCCGGCGAGGCGCCCGCTGCGATGGCAGCCACGGCCGGCGCGCTGTCGGGCTGTGCGACCTGGCTGCACCTGCTGGTGCTGGCCGCGGCGCTGTCGCGGCCGGCGCTCGGCATGTTGTGGTGGCCTGCGCTGTGCGGCGTGGCCGCCACCTTCACCGTGGCGCTGGCCTGGCTGGCCGGGCGCGGCACGGGCCGCGCTCAGGACGAAGACCTGCCGCTGCTGGCCGAGCGTGGCGCCCTGCGCCTGCGCGAAGCCGTGCTGATCGCGCTGCTGCTGGCCGGCGTGGCGCTGGTCGTCGGCCAGGCCCAGCGGCTGTTCGGCACCGGCGGCGTGCTGGTGAGCACCTCGCTGGCGGCGCTGGGCGACGCGCACGCACCGATCGCGTCGCTGCTGTCGCTGTTCGCGGCCGGCCGGCTCGATGCGGACACGCTGCTGGTGGGCACGCTGCTCGCCGTGGGCACGAACACGCTGACCCGGCTGGTGACGGCGGCCCTGACCGGCGGCCGCGCCTATGCCCTGCGCGTGGGCACGGCCCTGCTCGCGGGCCTGGCGGCCGCCGTGGCCGCAGCAGCGTCGCTTGCAGCTTGATTCGTCTGGACACAGTGTGACAGCGAAGAAGGGCTAAGGTTGGACGAATCACTGGAGATTCGGCCATGAGAACCACCTGGCGTACCGCATGGCAGGGGCAGGACATCGTTGTCTATCGCGAGGACCAGGAGGTCGATCGCGTGAGTGCGCTCGAGATCGAGCGGGTCGTGTTCGTGCACCGCGAGTCGGGTGACTCGCCCGGCGACCTGCAGTACGCGATCGTCGAGCTCGCCGAGGAGTGCCTCGTGTTCCCCGACTACACCGGCTTCGCCGGCCGCGTGAACTTCGAGCGCCAGGCCTTCTGGGCCGAGCGCGGCTGCGTGTTCTGGGTGGGCGATGCCCATGCATCGCTGCCCGGGCGCCTGCGCCGCGGGCGCTGGCTGCTGCGCCATTCCGGGCCGGTCTACATGCGCGTGCCGCGCGTGGAGCTGTCGCCGCTGATGGAGAAGTGGCCGCTCGAGGGCCCGCAGACCTGGGAGCAGCGCAAGTGGCGCCGCATCGAGAACGCACGGCCCTTCGCCCACTCGGCGCCAGGGCATCTGAGGGCCTGAGCCGCCTGCGCGGCACCATGAAAAAGCCCGGCCGAGGCCGGGCTTTCGTCAGCAACCCGGCCGAGGCCGGGCTTTCATCAGGAACCCGGCCTCAGCCGGGTTCTTCATGCCGGAGCGTCAGTGCTCAGGCAGCCTTCGGGGCGGCCTTGGCCTTCTTCTTGGCGTGCTTCTTGACGGCCTTCTTGGCCGGAGCGGCATCGGCCTTGGCGGCAGCCGGAGCGGCCGGGGCAGCGGTGGCGGCCGGGGCAGCCGGAGCGGCCGGGGCAGCAGCCGGTGCGGCGGCTTGGGCGAACACGCCAGCGGAGAAGGTGGCGGCGATCAGGGTGGCAACGAGCTTGTTCATGGAGTGGTTCCTCGTGGATGGGAGCGAGAGTCTGTCTCTCGCAGCCATCAACGCGCCGCCGCGGCGAGCGGTTGACCGGCCGCGTGCACCGGGTGCGAAGCCAGCTCGTCCAGCCGCAGCACCGGCGTGACGCAGGCGTCCACCGATTCGAAGCACGAGGCCCAGTGCGACATGGGCTGAAGCGCGAAGGCCGCCGCCACTTCGGCGCGCAGCGCCATCGAGGCCTCGCTGCCGGGCGCGAGGCCGCGCGACCAGTGGCTTTCGACCCAGTCGGGCCGACCGAGCACGCCGCAGAGTTCGCGCCAGAACTTCATCTCCAGCGCACCCACGGCCATGTAGCGGCCATCGGCGCAGCGGTAGGCGCCGTAACACGGCGCGCCGCCCGACAGCAGGTCGCGTCCGGGGGCCGGCGTGCGGCCGGTCGCGGCCAGCGTGATGCGGGCCAGCACATGGTGGCGGTAGACCTCGTGCGTCATCGAGATGTCGACGAAACGCCCCTGCCCGCTGCGCTGCGCCGCCAGCAGCGCGGCCAGCATGCCCGACACCGCGGCCTGCGTGCCGCCCATCAGGTCGCCGATCTGGAAGTTGGGCACGGCCACGTCGCCCTCGACGGTGGCGATCTGCTCCAGCACGCCGGCCATGGCGATGTAGTTGATGTCGTGGCCGGCGCGGTGCGACCAGGCGTTGTGCTGGCCATAACCGCTGATCGCGCACACCACCAGCTTCGGATTCAGCGCGTGCAGCGCCTCCCAGCCCAGGCCGAGCTTGTCCATCACGCCGGGGCGGAAACCCTCGACGAGCAGATCGGCCTGGCGCACCTGCGCCAGCAGTTCGGTGCGCCCGGCCTCGCTGCGCAGGTCGATCTCGACGATGCGCTTGCCTTCGTTGAGCGCGCGGAAGGTCAGGCTGGGACGGCCCGCTTCGCGGTCGGCGCGGGTCAGGCCCATGTGCCGGGTGCCGTCTTCCTGGCCATCGGCGGCCGGACCTTCGACCTTGAGCACCGACGCGCCCATCTCGGCCAGGTGCTTCGTCGCGAGCGGGCCGGGCAGCAGCTTCGTCAGGTCGAGAACGCGAATGCCGGCGAGCAGGCCGGCGACGCGCGCGTCACCGGCGCTCAGCGGAACACCCCTTCACGCAGCCACTTGGTGGCGACCCACTTCTCGCCCTCGACCACCGGCGCGCCGCCGTGCAGCGTGCGGCTGACGGGGTGGGCGCGCTCGTAGCTGAAGAAGACGGCGTTGCCCTTCACCGGCGCGACCTCGAGCTGCACGTCGGGGAAGGTCGTGCCGCCGCCGATCACCGGGTCGTTGAGGTACATCACCATCGTCGCCACGCGCTGGCCGCCGCGCTTGAGGATGGTCGGCGTGCCGCTCTGTGCCGGGTCGAAGTAGTCGTAATGCGGCTTGTACTCGGCGCCGGGGCGGTAGTGCAGCACCTGGATGCCCTCGCCGTTCTCGACCGGCCACTTGAGCAACGCGGCGATGCGCGCCTCGATGCGCCGGCACAGCTCGTTCTCGCCGCGGTCGAAGAACATGCCCTGGCTGGTGCGCGCCTCGTTGACCTCGCTGGCACCGGTGTCGGTCTGCACGGTCTCGGAGCGCGCCAGTCGCGTCGCGGCGAGCGCGCGCAGTTCGTCGCACTCCTCGTGCGAGAGCAGGCCGCCGAAGACGATGACGCGCGGGTCGCGCATCGCCAGCACGACGCGCACCTCGCGGTCACCGGCCTGCAGCGTGGTCGGGATGCCGGCGATGGCGGGCAGCGGGTCGGGCACGGGCACCGCCGGCGGCAGCTGGGCCACCTTGGCGCGCTCGTCGAGGAAGCCACGCAGCGTGTCTTCCAGCGCGGCGATGGCGACGTCTTCGCGCCAGCCGCTGGCCACCATCGACTGCAGCACCGACTCCGGCTGCACGCCGGCCTTGGCCTGCTCGATGATCCACTGGCGCAGCTCGGGCGTGACCGGTTGGGGCTGGGCAATCTCACTCATGCGGCGAATTCTGCCGCAGCCCGAAAACACCCCTGTTACGGCACGTCAGGAACGCCACAGCGGGCGCAGGAACAGCAGGCCGATCGCCGGCCCCACCGCCAGCCAGGGCAGAACCTGCGCGAGCGGCCACACCGAGGCCATGGCCGCGAACAGCGTGATCGTGCCCACCGACAGCGTGAAGCCGATCGCGTTGACGAAGGTCAGCACGCTGCCGACCATCGCGCGCGGTGCGTTGGCCGCGGTGAGCGCACTGAACTGCGGCGAATCGCCCGACACGGTGGCGCCCCACCAGAGCAGCCAGGCGCCCCACAGCGGCAGCGGCGCGTCGAGCATCCACGGCGCGAGCAGGCCGCACAGCCCGCTGCTGGCGAGCTGGAAGCCGGCCACGCGCGCGCCGCCGACGCGCCGCACCAGCGCACCGCCGATCACGCAGGCGATGCCGCCCACCGCCATCGTGGCGGCCACCCACCACGAGGCCGCAGCGCCCTGCCAGCGCTGCAGCACGATGGCCGGGATCAGCACGAAGAAGGCGTACAGCTCCCACATGTGGCCGAAGTAGCCGAAGGCCGAGGCGCGCACCTTCGGGTCGTGCCAGATCACGCCGAGCGCGCGCGGCGTGATGCGCGCCGCCGGCGCGAGGTGCGGCCCGTCGGGCACGAACACCGCCATCAGCACGCCGCCGCCGGCGGCCACCGCCGCGACGGCGAGCATCACCGCCTGCCACGACCACTGCGCGCCCAGTGCACGCAAGCCGAAGGGCAGCGCGTTGCCCAGCACCAGCGCGCCGACCAGCACGCCCAGCGCCCAGCCCAGGCCGTGCGCGAACCAGCCGGCCGCGATCTTCATGCCCACCGGGTAGATGCCGGCCAGCGCGATGCCGGTGAGGAATCGCAGCGCGAGCAGCGCACCGAACTGCGGCGGCAGCAGCGCCGTGGCCAGCGCCAGCGCCGCGGCGATCAGCGAGCAGACGAGGAAGACCTTGCGCGGCGAGAAGCGGTCGGCGATGGACAGCAGCGCGAAGCCGAAGGTGCCGAGGATGAAGCCGACCTGTACCGCCGCCGTGAGCCAGCCCACCGCCGAGGCCGGCAGCGCCACGCTGCGCTGCAGGTCGGCCATCACCGCGTTGATGGCGAACCAGACCGAGGTGCCCGCGAACTGCGAGATCGCGATGACGGGCAGGATCC
>CAZVLY010000023.1:19467-23385 GCA_964628175.1 uncultured Piscinibacter sp.
AGACCGAGGTGCCCGCGAACTGCGAGATCGCGATGACGGGCAGGATCCGCTTCGGAACGGGCGTCATCCCATGCGCCTGCGGAACACCAGCCGATCCGGCGTGGAATGCCGCTCGTCGAAGGCGTAGCCATCGGCCTCGAAGGCCGCGAGGCCCTCGGGCGACTCGATGCGCTGCTGCACCGCGAAGCGCGCCATCATGCCCCGCGCTCGCTTGGCGAAGAAGCTGATGATCCTGTACTGGCCGTCCTTCCAGTCCTCGAACACGCAGTCGACGACGCGCGCGCGCAGTGCCGGCCGCAATGCGGCGCGCGCGTACTCCTGCGAGGCGAGGTTGACGATCACCGGCGCGCGCTCGCCGCGCTGCAGCTTGTTCAGGTGCTCGGCCAGCGTATCGCCCCAGAAGGCGTACAGGTCGCGCCCGCGCGGCGTGGCCACCGCGGTGCCCATCTCCAGGCGGTAGGGCTGCAGCTTGTCGAGCGGGCGCAGCACGCCGTACAGGCCGCTGAGGATGACCAGGTGCGTCTGCGCCCAGGCCAGGTCGTCGACACCGAGCGAGGCGGCCTGCAGGCCGTCGTAGACGTCGCCGTCGAAGCCGAGCACCGCCGGCCGGCTGTTGTGCACGGAGCTGCGCTTCGACCAGGCGGCATACCGGGCGACGTTGAGAGCGGCGAGTTCGTCGGAGAGGTCCATCAGGCGTGCCACCTGCACCGGCGTCTTCGCGCGCATCACCTCGATCAGCTCGGCGGCATCGTCCATGTACCGCGGACGCGTGGCCAGCGCAGCCACTTCGGGTGGCACGGGGCGTTCGTAGTCGAGGCGCTTGGCGGGGGACAGCAGGTACAGCATCGGGAGGGGCGCAGTCGGGCAGAGGGCAAGGCGCGCATCTTGCCATCGCTCATCGGAAGTCCCGGCTTCTGGCGACCAAGCCCTCGAACAGCGGGCTGTGGTCGATCAGCTTCATGGCCACCAGGTGCATCACCTCGCCCTCGCGCTGCCACTGGCCGTAGACGGTGAGCAGCCGCGTGCCGAGCAGCTCGCGGCGGTGCGCCTCGAAGACACGCGGCCAGACGATCACGTTGACGGCGCCGGTCTCGTCCTCCAGCGTCACGAAGGTGGTGCCCTTGGCCGTCTCGGGGCGCTGGCGGTGCGTGACCAGGCCGCTGGCGCGCGCCAGGCGGCCGTGCGGGTAGGTCTTGAGCACCGCCGCGGTCTGCACCTTGAAGCGCGACAGCTCCTCGCGCAGCAGCGCGATCGGGTGGCGCTGCAGCGTGAGGCCGAGCGCGCGATAGTCGGCCAGCGTGTCCTCCACCTCGGAGGGCGCCTCGAGCTCGGCGGCCACCTCGTGCACCCGCGTGTCGCGCAGCATCGGCGTGGCGCGCGTGTCCACGCCAGCCACCGCCCAGGCCGCCTGGTGGCGATGCCCGGCCAGGCCGCGCAGCGCGTCGGCCTGCGCGAGCGACTGCAGGGCCTGCGCGTCGAGCACGGCGCGGCGCGCGAGGTCTTCGACGCTGGCGAAGGGGCCGGCGGCGCGGGCTTCGACGATGCGCTGCGCCGCCTCGAGCGAGAGGCCGCCGACACGGTCCAGGCCCAACCGCACCGGAAGCAACGACTCCCCGACCGGCGAGTTCAGTCCTTCGAGCACCGAGTTCACTTCGCTCACGCCGACGTCCACCGCCCTCACCTCGACACCATGCTCGCGCGCATCGCGCACCAGCTGCGCCGGCGCGTAGAAACCCAGCGGCTGGCTGTTCAGCAGCGCGCAGAGGAAGGCATCGGGGTGGTGCTTCTTGACCCAGCAGCTCACGTAGACGAGCAGCGCGAAGCCGGCCGCGTGGCTCTCCGGGAAACCGTACTCGCCGAAGCCCTCGATCTGCTTGAAGATGCGTTCGGCGTAGTCGCGCTCGTAGCCCTTCTCGACCATGCGGCCGACCAGGCGCTCGTGGAAGGGCCCGAGCCCGCCCTTGCGCTTCCAGGCCGCCATCGCGCGGCGCAGCGCATCGGCCTCGCCGGGCGTGAAGTCGGCGGCGATGATGGCGATCTGCATCACCTGCTCCTGGAAGATCGGCACGCCCTTGGTCCGCTGCAGCGCCGGGCGCAGCGCCTTCGGGTAGTCGATCTGGTCGTCGTCGAGCAGCCGGTTCTTCAGGTAGGGGTGCACCATGCCGCCCTGGATGGGCCCGGGCCGCACGATGGCCACCTCCACCACCAGGTCGTAGTAACAACGTGGCTGCAGGCGCGGCAGCATGCTCATCTGCGCGCGGCTCTCGATCTGGAACACGCCCACGGTGTCGGCGGCGCAGATCATGTCGTAGGTGGGCTCGTCGTCGCGCGGCACCTGCTGCGTGTCGAAGCGCGTGCCGAGCTTGCGCCCGATGAGCTCGAAGGAGCGACGCAGCGCACTCAACATGCCCAGCGCGAGGATGTCGACCTTGATGAGCCCGAGCACGTCGAGGTCGTCCTTGTCCCACTGCACGACGCTGCGGCCGGGCATGGCGGCGTTCTCGACCGGCACCAGCTGCTCGATCTGGTCGCGCGCGATGACGAAGCCGCCGGGGTGCTGCGACAGGTGGCGCGGGAAGCCGATCAGCTGGTGCGTGAGCTCGACCCACTGCCGCACCACAGGGGACTCGGGGTCGAAACCGTTCTCGCGCAGCCGCTCGGCGCTGATGCTGCGGCCGTCGAACCACTGCTGGCCCTTGGCCACCGCGTCGATGCGCTGCAGGTCGATGCCCAGCGCCCGGCCGACATCGCGCACCGCGCTGCGCGGCCGGTAGCTGATGACCACCGCGGTGAGCGCGGCGCGGTGGCGGCCGTACTTGCCGTAGATGTACTGGATGACCTCCTCGCGGCGCTGGTGCTCGAAGTCGACGTCGATGTCCGGCGGCTCGTTGCGCTCGGCGCTGATGAAACGCTCGAACAGCAGCGTGGCCTCGCGCGGGCTGACCTCGGTGACCTGCAGGCAGTAGCACACCACCGAGTTGGCCGCGCTGCCGCGGCCCTGGCAGAGGATGCCCTGCGCGCGCGCCCACAACACGATGTCGGCCACGGTGAGGAAGTAGGGCTCGTAGCCGAGCTGGCCGATCAGCGCGAGCTCGTGCTCGATGCGCCGCAGCGCGTCGGCGCGCGCCTCGGCCGCGCCTGGGTCATCTGGCGCGAAACGCTTGTCGAGCCCCTCCATCACCCGCGTGCGCAGCCACGAGGCCGGCGTGTGGCCGGCGGGCACGATCTCGCGCGGGTACTCGTAGCGCAGCTCGGCCAGCGAGAAGCTGCAGCGGCCGGCGAAGGCCAGCGTGTTCTCCAGCCACTGCGGCTCGTACAGCGCCGCCAGGCGCGCGCGCGAACGCAGGTGCTGCTCGGCGTTGGAGGCCAGCGCCAGGCCGCAGGCCGACACCGGCTGCTTCAGCCGCGTGGCGGTGAGCGTGTCCTGCAGCGCCTTGCGCGAGCGCAGGTGCATCAGCACGTCGCCCGCCGCGACGACGGGCAGGCCGGTGAGTTGCGCGACGCGTTTGACCAGCGTGCGCAGCGTGTCGTCGCCAGCGCGGTGCAGCAGCTCGATGGCGATGCCGGCGCGATCGACGCCGAACCAGGTCTTCAGCCACATCGCGTGGGCGAACACGGCCTCGAAACCCTGGGAGACCTCGGGCACGAGCAGCGCCAGGCAGTCGGGCAGGCCGGCGAGGAAGGGGGCGTTGGGCACGCGGCCTTCGACATCCGAGGGGTGCGCGAGGTACTCGCCCTTGGGCGCACGGCGGCGCGCCACGGTGATCCAGTGCGACAGGTTGCCGTAGCCGCGGCGCGTCTGCGCCAGCAGCACGAGGCGCGCATGCGGCGTCGGTGCCGCGCCGACGCCCTGCGCCGGCAGGGTCAGGCGCATCTGCGCACCGACGATCAGGTGCAGGCCGCACTCGCGCGCCTCCA
>CAZVLY010000023.1:23485-25486 GCA_964628175.1 uncultured Piscinibacter sp.
GTCAGGCGCATCTGCGCACCGACGATCAGGTGCAGGCCGCACTCGCGCGCCTCCACGTGCGCGCGCACCACGCCGGCGAGCGAGCATTCGTCGGTGATGGCCAGCGCCGCGTAGCCGAGCTGCTGCGCACGACGCACCAGCTCGCCGGGCTGCGAGGCGCCGCTCAGGAAGCTGAAGCAGCTGGCGCAGTGCAGCTCGGCGTAACCCGGAAGGGCGCGGCGCATGGCGATGGTTCCTCGGCAGACAGGTGCCACGCCGGCGGGTCGGGCTCGCGGGCGTAACGGCCGGCGCCGGTGGGCCAGTGGGGCGCTGCCCCGGCCGCGGCAGACGGTGCGGCGGGCACGTGCAGCTGGTCGAGCGGGCTGCGCACCGCGCCGCCGCCGAGCTTGAGCACGTGCGTGTAGATCATGGTGGTGCTGACGTCGGCGTGGCCGAGCAGCTCCTGCACGGTGCGGATGTCGTAGCCCGACTGCAGCAGGTGCGTCGCGAAGGAATGGCGCAGCGTGTGCGGCGAGGCGGGCTTGTCGATGCCGGCCTCGTTCAGTGCGCGCTTGAAGGCGCGCTGCAAGGCCTGGTCGAACATGTGGTGGCGGCGCTTCGGTGGAGGAGGCGCATCGTGTGCCTCGCGGCCCAGCGGGCGCTCGCGCGGATCGACCGACAGCGTGGCCTGCGGGAAGACCCAGAACCAGGCCCAGGACTCGGCTGCGCGCGGGTACTTGCGTGCCAGCGCATGCGGCAGGTTCACGCCGGCGACACCGGCGGCGCGGTCGGCCGCCCACAGCGCGTGGGCCTGCGCCAGCTGCGCGCGCAGCGGCGCCTCGAGCGCGGCCGGCAGCATCACGATGCGGTCCTTGCCGCCCTTGCCTTCGCGCACGACGATGGCGCGGCGATCGAAGTCGATGTCCTTCACGCGCAGGCGCAGGCCCTCCATCAGGCGCAGCCCGGTGCCGTAGAGCAGCTGGGCGAACAGCTGCAGCACCGGCCAGGGCGCGAGCGCCGCCAGCACGCGCGCCACCTCGTCGTGCGACAGCACCACCGGCAAGCGCGCCTGGCGCTGCGGGCGGCCGATCTCGTCCATCCACGGCACGCGCTGGTTGAGCACCTTCTGGTAGAGGAACAGCAGCGCCGACAGCGCCTGCTTGTGCGTGGCCGGCGTAACCTGTCGCTCGGCGGCCAGCCAGGTCAGGAAGGCCTCGACCTCGGCCCCGGACAGTTCGGCCGGATGGCGCAGCCCGTGGAAGCGGATGAAGGCGCGCACCCAGTGCACATAAGCCTGCTCGGTGCGCAGGCTGTAGTGCATGTAGCGCACCTGGGTGCGCAGGAGGTCGAGCAGGCGGGGGCTGGCTGGGGGAAGCGACGGCAGGTGATTCATGGCGACATCCTTCCTCGGGTTGCAATGGATACTGTACACATATACAGTACTATCAAACCGAACTCGCTGCAATCCTGGGCTGGATGCCGATCCCTGCATCCCTTCGTGCCGCAGCGCAAAGCCCAGCCCCGCCAGCGCGTACCCGATGCCCGCGTCCAGCAAGAAGCGCTCAGCACAGGAACTCGACTCGTCGATCGGGCGGCTGCGCATCGCGAAGCGGTATGCGCCGACCCAGAACGGGGCCAAACGATTCCTGCGCCGTTACGGCGACCAGTTGGTTTGCGTCCGCCACCGCCTGAGCGATGATGGAAAGATCCGTCACACGACCATCGAACTGCTGGTCGAAAGCACCCCCATCGTCTCGAGAATGCGCAGCATCATTGCCCTGCGCATTCCGCAGGCAGACAAAGGAAGCCGGCAGTTGTTGATGGCGTGCGACGCCAAGTGGAAGCCGAAAGAGCGCGTCTGGCTGGTCCCTCAGCTCGTCGCAAAGAATCTGAAGCTGCTGCGATACCGCGTCCCGATGCCTGGGTGAACCCGCATCGCGGCCTGTGGCAGCATCTGACGGCATGCAGCAGCAAACTGCCATAGGCCGCAACTGCAGAATGATCCCTAAATCACGTTAGGCC
>CAZVLY010000024.1:0-19621 GCA_964628175.1 uncultured Piscinibacter sp.
TCGCGCGCGTGAGCAAGATCATGGAGCAGCTGGTGCACGCCTGGGACGTGCTGGCAACCATGACGCCGCCGGAGTACTCGGCGATCCGTCCCTACCTCAGCAACAGCAGCGGCTTCCAGAGCTGGCAGTACCGCTGCATCGAGTTCATGCTGGGCAACAAGAACGCGGCCATGCTCAAGCCGCATGCGCACCGGCCCGAGCTGCTGGCCAAGGTGGAATCCGCGTGGCGCGCTCCCTCGCTGTACGACGAGTCGCTGCGCCTGCTCGCTCGGCGCGGCATCGCCGTGCCGGCCAGCCACCTGGAGCGCGACTGGACCTTGCCCTACCCGGCCGACGACGGCGTCGAACAGGCCTGGCTCACGGTCTACCGCGACCCGAAGCAGCACTGGGACCTGTACCAGCTCGGCGAGGAACTCACCGACCTGGAAGACGCCTTCCGGCTCTGGCGCTTTCGCCACGTCACCACGGTCGAGCGGGTGATCGGGTTCAAGCGCGGCACCGGCGGCACCAGCGGCGTGGGCTACCTGCGCAAGATGCTCGACACGGTGCTCTTCCCGGAGATCTGGAAGCTGCGCACCGACCTCTGAGGCCGGCGCGCCGCGCCGGGCTCAGAAGCTCTGCCAGTCGTCGTCGGGGGCGGTCGAGGCCGGCACCGGCGCCGGGCGCGGCGCGGCCACCGCGGCGGCGGGCCGGATCGGCGCGGCCGGCTTGGCCACAGGCGGCTTGGCGGCCGCGACGGCCACCGCGGGCCTCTTCGCGACCACCGGGCTCGCCTTCGGCGCGGCAGGCAGTGCCGCGGCGGGCGGCGTCGCCCGCACCTCGCCGACGGACAGCTTGAACACCGCCACCGCCTGCACGAGCTGCTGCGCCTGCTGCTTCAGGCTCTCGGCCGCGGCCGCGCTCTGCTCCACCAGCGCCGCGTTCTGCTGCGTCGCCTGGTCCATCTCGCTGACCGCCTGGCCGACCTGCTGAACGCCGGTGTTCTGCTCGACGCTGGCCGAGCTGATCTCGCCGACGATGTCGCTGACGCGGCGGATCGCGGTGACGATCTCCTGCATGGTCTGGCCGGCGCGATCGACCAGCGCGGTGCCGCGTTCGACGCGCTCCACGCTCGCGCCGATCAGCGTCTTGATCTCCTTGGCCGCTTCGGCGCTGCGTTGCGCGAGGCTGCGCACCTCGCCGGCCACCACCGCGAAGCCGCGGCCCTGCTCGCCGGCCCGCGCGGCTTCCACCGCGGCGTTCAGCGCCAGGATGTTGGTCTGGAAGGCGATGCCGTCGATCACCGTGATGATGTCGGCGATCTTCTTGCTGCTGTGGTTGATGTCCTTCATCGTGTCGACCACCTGGCCGACCACCTCGCCGCCCTCCACCGCCACCGTCGAGGCGCCCAGCGCGAGCTGGTTGGCCTGCTTGGCGTTGTCGGCGTTGTTGCGCACCGTCGAGCCCAGCTCGTCCATGGTGGCCGCGGTCTCCTGCAGCGAGCTCGCCTGGTGTTCGGTGCGGGTCGACAGGTCCTGGTTGCCCTGCGCGATCTGCGCGCTGGAGATGGCCACGTTCTCCGAACCCTGACGCACCGCGGAAACGGCCTGCGCCAGGCCGCGCTGCATGGTCTGCAGGCGCGCCATCAGGCTGTCGGTGTCACCCGGCCTGACATGGATCGCCGTCGACAGGTCGCCCTCGGCCACCGCGCGTGCCACCTCGGCCGCCACCATCGGCTCGCCGCCGAGCTGCGCGATCAGCCGGCGCGTGATCGCCCAGGCCAGCACGAAGCCGAGCACCAGTGTCGCTGCGAGCATGGCCAAGATCAGCGCCCGCGCCTGCTTGTAGACCTCGTCGACATGCGCGGCTGCGGCCTGGCCGCCTTCGAAATTGAACTTGTTCAGCGCATCGAGCGCGCCCACCGTCTCGTCGAAGGCGGTGCTGCCCAGGCCGTCGCTGATGTCGGCGGCGTCCTGCTGCTTCTTGTCGCGGCCCAGGGCCACGACCTTCTTCTGCGCCGCCTCGTAGGCCTGCCAGCCCTTGACGAGCTTGCCGAACAGCTCGCGCTCGGCGTCGGACTGAAGCAGCGGCTCGTAGGCGCTCGCCGAAGCGGCCACGGTCTTCGCGGCCGCGGCCAGCCTTTCCTCGTACTCGCTGTGGTAGCTGCGATCGGCGGCGCGGCTGTGCTTGACCTCGAAGTCGCGCGACTCGATCAGCGCGACGCGCATCGCCGAAAGGTGGCCCACGCCCTGCAGCCATTTCTCGTTGAGTGCCATGGCCTGCGTGTCGACGCGGTGCAGTCCGGCAATCGCCAGCGTGCCCATCACGGCGGACAGCGCCAGCACGACGAAGAACGCGAGCGAGAGTTGCTGGGCGACGCGCAGGCGCGAGAAGGCCTGCGCCAGCCGGTTGGGTTTCTTCATGGTCGTTCCGCGTTGAATCACGATCGGTCGAGGCGTGCGGCGCGCTGGCCGCAGCGCCTTACTTCTTGTGGCCGATGTAGCTCACGCCGATGATCTTTCCGCCGGCGTCCTTGATCGGGTTGTAGCAGGCGTCGAAGGCGGTGCCGAGCACGTCGATCGGGCCGCAGTAGCTCTGCCCCTTCGAGACCGCCTCGTAGGCCGCGTTGCGCGCGAGCTGCGTGCCGATGCCGCGCTTGCCTTCCGGCGTCAGCACGTTGGTGCTGACGCGCACGAACTCGTCGCCCTGCTTCACGAACACGGTGGCGGTGGCGTTGTGGGCCTTGCGCACGGCATCGACGACGTCGTAGTTGTTGTTGATCTTGCGCTCGCCGAAGAACAAGGCCGGCACATCCTTGTCGGCCACCTTCTCGGTGCCATCGACCTTGGGGGCTCCGATCTTGGCCAGGCGGGCATCGAGGTCGGCGATGGTCGCCTTCGGGTCGTAGGCATGGGCCGACGAGATCGCGGCGACGCTCAGCGCCAGGGTGGACAGGACGGTGTTGAACTTCATGACGCTTTCCTGCTTTCGAGGAGGGTTGACGAACAGGCCGGGGCATGGCTCGGCCCAGTGCCCTCGGTATCGGCATTCTGCGAATCGGCTTGAGTTCGGTCAGGGCGAACAGAAGCGTGAAGCAGTCGCTGTTCCGCGCTGGTGCATGGGGTGCACGGGGCCACCGATACAATCGCGCGGCCCATGCCGATGTCCGATTTCCTCGCTGTCCTGCCGCAGTATCTGCTGCCCAAGCAGGCCTTGACCTCGCTGGCCGGCACCATCGCCTCGCACCGCGGCGGTGCATGGACGACGAGCCTGATCCGCCGGTTCGTGACGCGCTACGGCGTCGACATGAACGAAGCGGCCGACCCCGACATCGCGCACTACGCGAGCTTCAACGACTTCTTCACGCGCGCGCTGAAACCCGGGGCCCGCCCGCTGGCCGCGGCGCCCTGGCTGTGCCCGGTCGACGGCGCGATCAGCCAGTTCGGCCGCATCGAGCGCGACCAGATCTTCCAGGCCAAGGGCCACGCCTACTCGACCACCGCGCTGGTCGGCGGCGACACCGCGCTCGCCGCGCGCTTCGAGAACGGCCACTTCGCCACGCTGTACCTGAGCCCGCGCGACTACCACCGCATCCACATGCCCTGCGACGGGCGCCTGCAGCGCATGATCCATGTGCCCGGTGCGCTGTTCTCGGTGAACCCGACCACCGCGCGCGGCGTGCCGGGGCTGTTCGCGCGCAACGAGCGGGTGGTGTGCCACTTCGATTCGCCGCACGGTCCCTTCGTGCTGGTGCTGGTGGGCGCCACCATCGTCGGCAGCATGGCCACCGTCTGGCACGGCGTCGTCAACCCACCGCGGCCGGGCACGCTGCGTGAATGGACCTATGCCGACGGCCAGGTGAACCTGCAGCGCGGCGAGGAGATGGGCCGCTTCCTGCTCGGCTCGACGGTGGTGCTGCTGTTCCCGAAGGACACGCTGCAGTTCGAGGCGGGCTGGGCGCCGGGGGGCGCGGTACGCATGGGTCAGGCGATGGCGCACGCCGGCTGAGGCCGGCCGTTCAGACACCCCGGGAGGTGGGGGGCGATGTCTCTGGGGGAACTGAGCGTGTGGGCGGCCGCCAGGGTCTCGGACTTCGTGGCCATGGCACTGTCGTCACCCGAGCAGGTGGTCGGCACCTTGGCGGCCGCCGTGGGCATCGCGCTGGTCATCGCCGGGGCCTTCGTGCGCACCATGCTGCCGCTGCGCTGGCTGGCGGTGGGCAGCAATGCGGCGCTGGTGGTCTTCGGCGCGCTGCATCCGTCGGTCATCACGCTGCTCATCGCCGCACTGCTGCTGCCGGTCAACATCTACCGCGCCGTCGAGATCACGCGACTGACACGCCGCGTGGTGCGTGCCCAGGCCGACGCCGACCTGGCCGGCCTGTGGCTCAAGCCCTACATGAAGCCACGCCGGCTCAAGCGCGGGCAGACGCTGTTCCGCAAGGGCGATGAAGCCAACCGCCTGTTCCTGCTGGTGGACGGCGAGATGGAGCTGGTGGACATCGGCAAGCGCCTCGAGCCGGGGCGCATCTTCGGCGAGATCGCCCTGTTCTCGCCCAGCGGACGGCGCACGCACACCGCGCGCTGCCTCAGTGCCTGCAGCGTGCTGGAGATCCACGAGCGCACGGTCAAGGAGTTGTACTTCCAGAACCCGGCGTTCGGCTTCCACCTGATCGAGTTGCTGGCGGGCCGACTCAGCGCCGACGTCGAGCGAGGTTCGCTGTCGCCGGCAGCCGCCGCCGGACCCGTCTGAGCGCGGCCGCTCAGCGCGGCAACAGCGCGGCGCGCATCGCCTCGACGGACTCGCGCAGCTTGGACTGCGCCAGCGCCTTGCACTGATCCGGGTTGGCGCCGGCCTGCGATCCGAAGGTGGTGATGGTCTTGGCCGGGCGGAACACCAGCAGCTTGCCCTGGCGAGGCATCAGCATCGCGCGGGCAGTGACGACGCAGACCTTGGCATCGTCGAAGCCGCCCTCGACCTCGGTCACGAAGCCCCACTTGGCCACCGGATAGAGCCTGACCAGCTTGTCGGGCAGCGTGCTCTTCCACAGCGCCTGCGCGCTCTTGGCATCGACGAGGCCAGCGCTGGAGTGGTCGACAGTGAGGTAGATCGCAGGGGCTGCGAAGGCGGTCGAGGCGAACGTCGACAGCAACACGGCGAGCAAGCGGCCAGCGGGCATGGTGATCCTTCTGATGTGTCGGCGGGAGTGGGTCGTGATTCTGCTGCCAATCACCCCGATCGCACCTGCCCGGGTTTGTACGAAGGGCCCCGGCCCGCGCGGGTGAAGCGGGTCGAGCCGCTAGACTCGCGGCATGCTCAAGTGCCCCGGCTGCGGTGAGGAGAACCCGGCCAAGTTCAGGTTGTGCGGATATTGCGGCACGGCGCTGACCCCGGCCGCGCCGCCGCTGCCCGCGCGCGAAGTGCGCAAGACGGTCACCATCGTCTTCTCCGACCTGAAGGGCTCGACCGCCCTGGGCGAGGTGCTCGACCCCGAGGCGCTGCACGAGGTCAAGGAGCGCTACTTCGGCGCCATGGCTGCCGAGATCACGCGCCACGGCGGCAAGATCGAGAAGTACATCGGCGACGCCATCATGGCGGTGTTCGGCCTGCCGCGTGCCCACGAGGACGACGCGCTGCGCGCGGTGCGTGCCGCGATGGGCATGCAGGCGGCGCTGCGCCGAGTCAACGAGGACCTGACGAGCCGCTACGGCGTGGCGCTGGCCAACCGCACCGGCGTGAACACCGGCGAGGTGGTCGCCAGCGACGACCCGACGGCCGACCAGAAGCTGGCCACGGGCGACGCCGTCAACGTGGCGGCACGGCTCGAGCAGGCTGCGCCGGAGAACCAGATCTACCTGGGCGACGTGACCTACCGGCTGGTACGCGACGCCGTCGAGGTGGAAGCGGTCGAGCCGCTCGAACTCAAGGGCAAGGCGCAGCGCGTGCCGGCCTACCGCCTGGTCGCCGCGCCCGGTCTGGACGGCCTGGTGCGCCGACACGACCGCCCGCTCGTCGGCCGCGACGCCGAACTGGCCACCCTGGCCGAGCTGTACGGGCAGGTCTCGCGCGAACGCACGGCGCGCATGGTGACGCTGATCGGCGATGCCGGCTTCGGCAAGTCGCGCCTGGTGCACGAGGTCATCGACCGGATCGCCGCCGGCGCCCGGGTCTTGACCGGCCGCTGCCTGCCCTACGGCGACGGCATCACCTTCTGGCCGCTGCTGATGATGGTGCGCGAGGCGGCCGACATCCGCGACGCCGACTCGCCCGAGATCGCGCAGGACAAGCTGCTTGCCGCGGTGGGCGACGCCGAGGTGGCGCAGCGTCTGGCCAGCGCGGCCGGCCTGAGCTCGGCCTCGTTCCCGCTGGCCGAGCTGAACTGGGCGGCGCGCAAGTTCTTCGAGGGCTGGGCCGCCGCGGCGCCGCTGGTCGCCTTCGTCGACGACATCCACTGGGCCGAGCCGGCCTTCCTCGACCTGCTCGAACATGTGCAGCTCACCGCCGTGGACGCGCCGATCCTGCTGCTGACCACGGCACGCCACGACCTCATTGAGGAGCGTGCGGCCTGGGGCACGCAGCCGGGCTCCGTGCGCCTGGTGCTCAAGCCGCTCAGCGACGACGCCTCGGCACGCGTGGTGGCCAACCTGCTCGGCTCGGCGGGTCTGTCGGCCGAGGTCTCCGCCCGCATCGTGCAGGCCGCCGAAGGCAACCCGCTGTACGCGGAGCAGATGCTGTCGATGCTGATCGACAGCGGCGCGCTGCGCGTGCAGGACGGTCGCTGGGTGCGCGCCGACGAGAAGGCCGACATCAGCGTGCCACCGTCCATCCACGCCCTGCTCGAGGCGCGGCTGGACGGGCTGGGCCGCGCCGAACGTGCCGCCGTCGAGCCAGCCTCCGTGATCGGTCTGGAGTTCCCGCAGTCAGCGGTCGAGTCGCTTTCCCCGCAAGCCGTGCGCAGCGAGCTGCCCGCGCACCTGGGAACCTTGACGCGCAAGCGCTTCATCCGCCCGGCGCAGTCGTCCGGCGCCGAGCTGACCTACCGCTTCCATCACCACCTGGTGCGCGAGACGGTCTACAACGGCCTGCTCAAGCGTGCGCGCGCCAACCTGCACCTCGAGTTCGTGCGCTGGGCCGACCGCGCCAACGCCGACAGCGACCGCAGCCTGGAGTTCGAGGAGATCCTTGGCTACCACCTCGAACAGGCGCACCGCTACCTGCGCGAGCTTGGGCCTCTGGATGCACAGGGCCAGGCCACAGGCAGCGACGCAGCCCGGCGCCTGTCGGCCGCAGGGCGGCGCGCCGCCGCACGCGGCGACATGCATGCCGCAGCCAACCTGTACCGGCGCGCCGTCGCCGTGCTCGACCCCGACGACCCGCAGCGCTGGCAACTGCTGCCGGACCTCGCCGAGACGCTCATCGGCGTGGGCGACTTCGCCGGCGCGCACGGCGCACTGGACGAGGCCTCGGGCGCGGCCGATCGCAGCGGCAACGCTCGCCTGAAGGCATCGAGCCGGCTGCTCGGCATGTTCGTGCGCCTGTACAGCGGCGAGCAGCAGGAGGACTGGAGCGAGGAGACGCTGCGCGTGTGCCATGAGCTCATCCCCACGCTCGAGCGCGAGAACGCCCACAACGAGGTCGCCACGGCCTGGCGGCTGGTCGTGCTGGTACACGGCATCGCCGGGCGCTTCACGCAGGCCAGCGAAGGCGTGGCGCACTCGATCGCGCACGCCCGCCTGGCCGGCAACGAGCGGCTGGTCGCGCGCAATGGGCTGATGCTGGCCATCAACGCGCTCAATGGCCCGATGCCGGTGGCGCAGGCCATCGTCGACTGCGAGCAACTGCTCGCCGCGGGCCTGAGCGATCGGCAGGTCGAGTGCAACGTGATGTGCGCACTGGCGCAGCTCAAGGCGATGAACGGCGAGCTCGATGCTGCGCGAACGCTCTATCGCCGCAGCCGCGCGCTGCTGCGCGACCTCGGCCAGGGCGTCTATGCGGCCTCGACCGGCATCGATCTGGCACGCGTCGAACTGCACGGCGGCGACCTCGCCCTCGCGCAGCGCGAAGTGCAAGCCGATTGCGACTTCCTCGCTGCCAAGGGCGAGACCTACTTCCTGTCGACCATGGCCGCGCTGCTCGCGCGCATCGCCCGCGACCAGGGTCACGACGACGAGGCGCTGGCCCTGTCGCGCACGGCCGAGGAAGCCACGGCGTCGGACGACATGGAATCTCAGGCGCTGTGGCGCATGGTGCGCGCCCCCATCCTGGCACGCGCCGGCGAGCTGCAGCAGGCCGAGGCACTGGCGCGGGGCGCGGTCGAACTGGTGCGGCTGACCGAGTCCCCGATGCTGCAGGCCGACGCGCTGGCCGAACTGGCCACGGTGCTGGCCCTGGCCGAACGCCACGACGAGGCGATCGGCCACCGCGCCGAAGCGCTGGCCCTCTACGAGGCCAAGGGCAACAAGGTGATGGCCCGGCGCTGCATTGCACCGGGCACGCCGGCCGCGCCCCGCTGAGCGGGACCGCGCGGCGGCAGGCTCAGAAGACCTTGTACGAGCCGTTGCCGAGGTTGATCAGCAGCCACTCGAAGTCGCCGTCGAGATCCACCGTCCAGCCGGGGACCCGGCTGTTCTTGTAGTACGTGCGCTTGGCGATGCAGGGCACGCCGTCGGTGCGCGGTGTGGTCGGACTGGCGCAATCGCCGACGAACACGGTGCCGCCGGGCCCGGTGTACTGGACCAGCACGCTCTCGATCTTCGTGCCCTTGAGGATCGTCGACGCATCCTGGCGCAGCACGATCGTCAGGTACGGGCTGAAGGTGCCGGGAATCGTGATGTCCGAGCGGAAGCACGCCGTGAAGTTGTTCGTGCAGTTGATGGCGTCCGGCGTCTCGAGGATCTCGGCCGTGGTGAAGCTCGCGCTGGCCGGCACGATCACCGAGGTGGCGAAGGGGTCCGCGCTCGACGTGACGCCGCCCGACCCGGTGAACAGGCTGCCGCCGCTCTTCTGCACCGCCGACTTCACCAGCGTCGGGTTGAAGGTACCCAGCGTCACCACGCCGGTGGTCCATTCGGCGACCGAGTTGTCGACCGGCGAGGTGGCACCGCCCGTCGTCTCGGCGTAGTAGGTGATGCCGCTGAACGCCACGCAGTCGGTGGATCCGCACAGCGCCGGGTCGCCGTCGGGCAGCGGGCTGCCCGCGTCCTTCACCGGCGCCTTGAAGAAGACCGCGAAGGTGGGGAACGCGACGCCGGCCTTGAGCTGGCCGATCGCGCAGTTGATGCCGGTGCCGCCCGCCGTGGTCGTGCAGCTCACGCCTTCGGCCGAGCTGAACACGACCTGCTCGTCGAGGTCGGTCGCCCGCGCCGAGCCGGTGAAGCTGATGTTGTTGATCGTGTTTCCACCCGCATTGACGATGCTGACGGCGTAGCCGATGTAGGTATTGAGCGCCGGGCGCGCCGGCGCGATGGTGGCCAGGCTGCTGTACGTCACGGCCGGAGAAAGCGGCGTGACCACGGTGCTCAGGTTGCCCGCGCCGGCCCATGCCGTGGCGGGCAGCGCCAGGCAGGCACAGCCGAGCAGGGCTGCGCTCGCGAACGAGCTCAGTGAATCGAACTTCATGGAATCCTCCTGGGGCGGGCGCTGCCGCTACCACTCGTCTGGCGATCGCGGATTTGTGTTTTCCGCACTTTTTCTTACGAGTCGTCGTTTTACCGCCCCAGGTGTCGATTCCACCCCCCCCGATTCGAGGGGTTCTTTGCGCCCGTGTTTGCGCTGGGCGCTTGCTCCCGGCGTTCAGAACACCTTGTACGAGCCGTTCTTGAGGTTGATGAGCGTCCACTCGAAATCGCCATCGAGATCGCTGGGCACGCTGGCGGGCTTCTTCGAGGCGTCGCTCCCATGGTGATCGTGGCCGCGCCGGGTCTTGCGCGGGACCGGGTACGCGAGCCGCTTCGCGATGCAGGGGATGCCGTCGGTGCGCGGTGACGTCGGACTCGCGCAGTCGCCGATCACGAGGCCGTTGTAGCTCAGGAGCACGCTGCCGATCTGGGCGCCACGCTTGAGGTTCGACGCATCCACCCGGAGAACGACCGTGAGATAGGGACTGAAGGCCCCGGGCACGGTCACGTCGGCGCGGAAGCAGGTGTTGAGCGCGCTGCAGTTCACGCTGTCGGTCGACTCGACGATCTCCGCGATGGGCAGGCTGCCTGCCGGCGCCGCGTAGCCTGGGGGCACGATGACCTGCGTGGTGAAGAGATCGGTGCTCAGCGCGATGCCGCTGTCGCCGGTGGCGAGCGTCAGGCCCGTCGACGGCACGGCGGAGCGCGCCACGCCCGCGACGGGCGGCGCCAGCGGGACGGCTGCTGCTTGCCACGGCACGCTGGCGAGTTCCGTGCGGGCATAGGAATACGACTCCGAGTACTCGACCCGGCCGCCGAACGTCACGCAGTCGGTCGTGGCGCATGCAGCGATATCGCCTGCCGGCAGCGAGGTGGCGCGCACCGGTGACACGAAGAAGACGGTGAACGCCGGATAGGCCTGCCCCTTGGCCAGCGAACCGAGCGCGCAGGCGATGCTCGTGCCGTCGACGCTCGGCGTGCAGGTGGCACCCGTTGCCGAGGCGAACACCGCCTTCTCGCCCGCCGCGCTCACCTGGGTCGTGCCGACGAAGTGCAGCGAGTCGAGTCGATCGTCGTCGGCATTGGCGATGCTGACCGTGTAGCCGAGATAGTTCGTCGTCGCCGGACGCAGCGGATCCGCCGTGGCAGGAGAGCTGTAGGTCGCCGAAGCCTGCAGTGGCTGCACATTGACGAGCAGGCCCGGATCGTGCGCCGCCGCGAATGGCACGAGACCGAAGGTGCACAGCGACGCGGCAACGCGACGCAGGGCCGTGGGCAGCTTCGGTGTGCTCGCGGCACCGTCTGGATTCTTCATGTGGTGGTTCCCCCTGTTCATGCCGCGTCGGCCTTGGGGAATGTGAGGACTGCACAGACTCCGGCGACGTCGGTGCCTCGTGGAAGGCCCAGCGATTGAGCCTGTGAACACGAGCTCGCGTCAACCCCGGCAACCAGGGTCATCGTGTGCGGCGTCGATCGTGCCGAAGCGCTGTGGCGCTGCGCAGCCGCTGAGACAGGTGCAGCGCCATCGCGCGGTAGAGCAGCGCGCCGAGGAGCGGATCGACAAGGCAGATCCGATCCAGTGACGCCTGCGTGAGCACGTGCACCAGTGCGGGCTCATCGGCACGCGCCCGGGCGCTGCGGCCCGCGCCGTCGAGCATCGCGGTTTCGCCCAGCAGCATGCCGGCCGACGCACTCAGGTAGCGCTCGCCTTCCTCGGGCCCGCTGGCGCCGGCGATCACCGTGATCGAGCCTCGCCCGAGCACGTACAGGCAATCGCCCGGGTCGCCTTGTTCGAACAGCAACTCGCCGGCCGCCAGCGTCTTGTCGATCACGGCGGACCGAACGACCTCGACCTGCGCCGCGGTCAGTCCGCGGCACAGGACCGATGCCTCGAGCGGGCAGACCGACCCGTCGATGCCGAGGCCGGCAGCACCGAGCAGCGCCCTCTCCGCCGCTTCGACAGCGCGATCGACATCGGGCCACCAGTCGGGCCGCGGATCGCCCCGGAAGCAGCCGAAGGCCCTCAGGCGCTGGCCATGCCGGCTGTGCGCGGTCACGCCAGCCAGCAGCAGCGTGCTGTCGCGCTGGCGCATCTGTGCGGAGAGCTGCTCCAGCAGCATCGCGCCCGAGGCATCGATGGTGCCGACGCCGCGCAGGTCGAGCACGAGGCATCGAACGTCATCGCCGATCGCGTCCACCTCCCGAGCCAATCGTTCGGCGCTGCCGAAGAACAGAGCGCCCTCCAGCTCGAGCACGACGATGTGCCGTCGCGCCTCGTGCAGGAACGACTCCTGCGCCGACGGGTAGACGCGCCGCGAGGCCTGGGCAGCGGCCAGGTAGCTCGATCGCACCAGCGATCGGTTCATGTTGCGCACGAAGACCACCAGCGTCACCAGCACGCCGGCGACCACGCCGACCGCGAAGCCCCGCCACACCGTGACCGCGCAGACGAGGGCGACGATGGCCAGCGTTTCCCACACCTCCGCGGAGCGTTCACCACCTCGCCACTGGCCGATCAGTTGCCGCGTCCAGCGATCCACCATCGCCACGGCCACCGTCAGCATGATGCCGGCCAGCACGGCCTTGGGCAGCAGGGCCAACCAGGGCGCGAACAGCAGGTACATGACGCCGAAGGACAGCGCGCCGATGACCGCCGCACGCTGCCCCATGCCACCGGCGCGAAGCGTGGCCAGCGCACGTGCACGAAGCACGACCACCGGCAGTCCCGCAAACAGCCCGACGACGATGTTCGCCGCGCCCAGCATCAGCAGATCGTGGTCGGCGTCGTGGCGCGTGTCGAGTTGCTGATCGATCGCCAGGGCGCTGAGCACCGATTCGAGCGCACCGATCAGCGCCAGCACCACGCCGGCCGTCAGCACGTCGGCCGCATGGCGCCAGACGAACGCAGCGGTCGCGGCATCGGCTAGCTCCCATGCGAGCCAGGGACTCGGGAGGCTCGACGGCAGCGGGCCGACGGACCCACCCAGCACCAGCGCCGGCCAGGACACATGCAGGCCGGCGAAGAGCGCGAGGCCGAAGGCCAGGCCGATCAGTTGCGCCGGCGCCTGCGGCCAGCGCCAGCCGATCAGCCAGGTGCAGACGGCCGTGGCCAGGCCCAGGGCGAGCGTGCCGGCATGAAAGTCGGACAGCCCTGACCCCGGGTGCAGGCCAAGCAGCGTCGGCATCTGCGACACGAAGATCAGCACCGCCACACCGTTCATGAAGCCGGCGAGCACCGGCTGCGGAACGAACTGCGCAAGGCGGCCCAGGCCGAGCCGCGAGAAGACGAGCTGCAGCAGGCCCATCAGCACCACCGCCGATCCGCCCGCGGCCAGCACCAGCATCACACCCGAGGCACCGGCAGCCGCCACGGTCGGGTCGTGCACCAGCGGTGCGATCAACCCGGCGAAGATCAATGCGGTGGCCGAACTCGGCCCGGCCACCGGCAAGGCGCCGCGACCGGCCAGCGCGAACAGCAGCCCGCCGACCGTGACGGACACGAAGGCCGCCGCCAGCCCGCGCGGCGCGCCGCCCTCGCCCAGCGGCGCGTAGCCGAGCAGGCCGATCGTCACCACGACCGCGAGCATCACCACCGAACCGACCGTGCCGCCGAGGATCTCCGCCGGCCAGGGCGCCCGGCGACGATCGGCACTCACAGCTTCGCTCAACCGGCCCCCGCTCAGAACAGGGCCGTCACGCGAACCGTGCTGCCCATGCTCTCGGTGCTGACGCTCGACCAGCCGCCCTTGGCCAGGCGGATCATCGCGTCGTTGGTGGACATGATCTCGGCGACGAAGCCGCGCACGCCGCGCCGCTTCGCATCGTTCATCATGCGCATCTGCAGCGCCGTGCCCAGCCCGCAGCCCTGCCACTCGGGGCTGACGATGAAGGCGGTCTCGGCCAGGTTGGTCGAGGGGTCGATGAAGTAGCAGGCCTGGCCGACGATCTGCGGATTCTCGCGCGCACCGGTGGCGGCGACGAAGCCGACCTCGGTCTCGAAGTTGAGGTTGCACAGCCGCTGCACGTCCTGGTTCGACAGGCTGCGCACGTTGCGGAAGAAGCGCGTGTAGACGTCGCGCTCCGACAGGCTGTGGAAGAGCGTGCGGATGCCCTCGGCATCGCCCGCAGTCGACGGTCGCAGCAGCACCGAGCGGCCGCCCTTGAGCGCCACCGTCTCTTCCTCCTGCACCGGGTAGGCGCGCATGTTCTTCAGCGTCTGCCCGGCGGGCAGCAGGCCCAGCGCCTGCGCCTGCGCGAACAGCTCGGCGCGGAACTTCGGGTGCGCCACCTCGATGAGCGAGATCGCGCGCTCGCGCATCGACTTGCCGAACAGGTAGGCGATGCCGTACTCGGTGACCACGTAGTGCACGTCGCTGCGCGCGATGGTCACGCCCTCGCCCGGCAGCAGCTGGACGCGGATGCGCGAGCGGCCGCCGTCGGGGTCGGTCGAGGGCAGGCAGATGATCGGCTTGCCACCCGGCGAGCGCGACGCGCCGCGCAGGAATTCGCCCTGCGCCGCCAGGCCGCTGTAGTACTCGCCGTCGAGCTGGTCGGCGCAGACCTGGCCGGACAGGTCGATCGCGAAAGCCTGCGTCACCGACACCATGCGGTGCTGCGCGGCGATCACCGAGGGCTGGCAGACCGCCTCGATCGGCTGGAACGAGAACAGCGGGTTGCGGTCGATCAGGTCGTACAGGCGCCGCGAGCCCATCGCGAAGCTGGTGACGATCTGCCCGCGCTGGTCGGTCTTGCGGCGGCCATTGAGGATGCCGCGCTCGAGCAGCGGGATGATCGCGTCGGTGATGACGTCGGAATGGATGCCCAGGTCGCTGCGGTCGGCGAGGTACTTCAGCGCTTCGTTGGTGACGCGGCCCAGGCCGATCTGCAGCGTCGAGCCGTCGTCGATGATGCCGCCGATGTAGCGCGCGATCTGTTCGACCACCTCGCCTGGCATCGCATCGTGCTGGTACTCGATGACCGGCGTGTCGACCGGCACCAGCCAGTCGATCTCGTCGACGTGCAGCATCGAGTGGCCCATCGTGCAGGGCATGGCCGGGTTGACTTCGGCGATCACCAGCCGCGCCTTGGCCACCGCCGCCGGCGCGATGTCCACCGACACGCCCAGGCTGACGTAGCCGAAGGCATCGGGCAGCGACACCTGGATCAGCGCCACGTCGACCGGGATGCGCCCGTTGGCGATGAGCTGCGGCACGCGCGCGATCGACATCGGCACGTACTCGGCCAGGCCCTGCCGCACCGCGGCGCGCAGGTCGGCGCCGACAAAGAAGCAGCGGTGCCGGTAGGCCGTCGTGGCCTGGCCTTGCGCGTCGTGCGGTACCGCGTGATCGGTGAGGAAGTGCAGCAGTTCGACGTCGCCCGGCTTCGGGCTGCGCGACTCCAGCGCCTGCACCAGCGCGCGCGGCGTGGCGCAGGCGGTGCCGACGAAGACATGCTCGCCGTGGCGGATGTGCGCCACCGCCTCGGCCGCACTGCACAGCTTGGCAGCGTGGGCCTGCAGCAGCGGATGCAGCGGCGCCGGCGCATCCGCCGCAGGGGACTCGCCGACGAAACGTTCGCGCAGCGACTGCACCACGCGCGCCATCAGCCCGGGCGCCGGGGCGGGCACGTCTTCATTCATGGCGGGATCCTGATGGATGAAGACTGTGCTGGCTCGACATGTCGATGGCGTGGCTCTTGTTGCTTTGGCTCATTCTCGCGCAGAGCACGCGACTGCGCAGCGTCCGTGATTGCCCCGGGTTTTCCCGCGCGCGCCTTGCCCCAGAATCGCGACGCAACCACGAAGCGCGCCTTGCCCGATACCCGATCCGACATGCCATCCACCAGCACTCGCCCGCCGCACCAGGACGACCTGCTGCTGCACCACCTGCGGACCTTCCTGGGCATCATCGACGCGCAGGCCATCGATGCCGTTCGCGGCCGCGTGCGCTGGATGCAGCTGGCCGGTGGCGAGACACTGATGCGCCAGGGTGAGCCCGGCGACGCCCTGTACCTGCTGGTCAGCGGCCGGCTGCGCGTGTACATCGAGGACGACGGCGAGCGCCGCGTGGTGCGCGAGGTCTCGCGCGGCGAGGTCGTCGGCGAGATGAGCCTGATCACCGACGCGCCACGTTCGGCCACGCTGGTGGCGATCCGCGACTCCGTGCTGGTGAGCCTGGGCAAGGACGACTTCGCCCACCTGCAGTCGCACAGCCCGCAGGTCACGCTGGCGCTGACGCGGCAGATCATTGCGCGGCTGCGCACCGAGCACGACCGCACGGTGATGGACCGGCCGGTGACCATGGCGCTGCTGCCGGTCAGCGGCGGCGTCGACACCGCGGCCTTCGCGCAGGCGCTGGCGCGCGAGCTCTCGACGCACGGCAAGGTGGGCGTGCTCGACGCCGCCGGCGTCGACCGCCAGCTCAAGGCGCTCGGCCTGCCCAGCGCCGCCGTCGACGACGAACGGGCTCAGCGCAGCGTGGCCATGCTGTTCGACGAGTTCGAGGGCACGCACGACTACGTGCTGCTGGTCGGCGACGACGCACCGACCGACTGGACGCACCGCTGCACGCGCCACGCCGACGAGATCCTGCTCCTCGCCTCGGCCGAGGCCGAACCGGTGATCCACGCCAACGAGCTGGCCTTCCTGGTCGAGCGCCCGCCGCATGCGGAAGCGGCGGAGATCCTGGTGCTGATGCACGACGCGGGCACGGCCATGCCGCGCGGGACCGCGCGCTGGCTGGCGCGCCGGCCGGTCAACGACCACGTGCACCTGCGCCGCGGCCACGACGGCGACATGGCGCGGCTGGCGCGCATCCAGTCGCGCAACGCGGTCGGCCTGGTGCTCGCCGGCGGCGGCGCGCGCGGCTTCGCGCACCTGGGTGTGTTCCGCGCCTTGCACGAGCACGGCATCGAGCCCGACTACGTGGGCGGCACCAGCATCGGCGCGATCATGGCCGCGCTGATCGCCACCGACCAGACGCCGCAGCGGCTGGAGGCGACAGCGCGCGCCGAATTCGGCCGCAACCCGACCGGCGACTTCTCGCTGCTGCCGCTGATCTCGCTCATCAAGGGTCGCCGACTGCGGCGCATCGTCGAGCGCGCGGTCGCCGACAACATCGGCGAGGGCGCGGGCATCGAGGACCTGTGGAAGCGCTTCTTCTGCGTGGCCACCAATTTCTCGCGGGCCAGCGAGATGGTGCTGCAGCGCGGCGACCTGCTCAAGTCGCTGCTGGCCAGCACCGCCATCCCGGGCGCGCTGCCGCCGGTCATCATGGACGGCGAACTGCTGTGCGACGGCGGCACCTTCAACAACTTTCCGGTCGACGTGATGCGCGGGCTGCGCGGCGTCGGCAAGGTGATCGGCGTCGACCTCAACGCCAGCAAGCCGCGGCGCATCGAACACGAGGAAATGCCCAGCGGCTGGGCGATGCTGCTCGATCGGCTGCGGCCGCGGGCCTCGCGCCGCTACCGCCTGCCCAGCCTGCCGGTGCTGCTGATCAACTCGACCATCCTGTACAGCCTGTCGCGCCAGCGGGAGGCGCGCACCTTGACCGACCTGTACTTCAACCCGCCGCTGGACCGCGTCGGCATGCTCGACTGGAAGCGCTTCGATCAGGTGGTGCGACAGGGCTACGAGCATGCGCTGCAGGTGCTGGGCGGCCGCGCCCCACCGCCGCCGCCGGCGGCCAGACCCGATTTGGTGCCTGGCCGGCCGCTGCCGCACCAGTAAGGGCAGCCACGGGCGCCCAGGCAGCCCCCTGCCGCCTCTGCGTGGTGCGTCGCCGCGCACGGAAGTTGCGATCCGGTGACGACACCTCACCAGCGCCCGCCCATCTCGTGACATCGCCCATCCAGGACTACCTCGAACGCCTGCACCGGCAGCTGGCCACCGTCACCGACGGCCAGGTCGCCACCTACATTCCGGAACTCGCCAAGGCCGACCCGTCCGACTTCGGCATCGCCATCGCCACGGTCGATGGCCGCATCTACCAGGTCGGCGCGACGCGCACGCCGTTCACCATCCAGTCGATCTCCAAGCCGCTGGTCTACGGCGTGGCGCTGGAGGACCGCGGCATGGAGCAGGTGCGCCGCACCGTCGGCGTGGAGCCGTCCGGCGACGCCTTCAACTCGATCAGCCTGGAGCCCGGCACCGGCCGGCCGATGAACCCGATGATCAATGCCGGCGCGATCGCCACCTCGTCGCTGGTCGCCGGGGCGACGCGCGAGCGGCGCCTGGCGCGCGTGCTCGACGCCATGTCGTCCTACTCCGGCCGCACGCTGGACATCGACGAGGCGGTGTTCGAATCGGAGCGCGCCACGGGCCACCGCAACCGTGCCATCGGCCACATGCTGCGCAACTACGACATCGTCACCGAGGACCCGGACGAGGCGCTCGACCTCTACTTCCGCCAGTGCTCGGTTCGCGTCGAATGCCGGGATCTCGCGATGATGGCCGCCACGCTGGCCAACGGCGGCACGAACCCGGTCACCGGCGCGAGCGCAGTGCGCAGCGAGTTCGTCGGCCCCATCCTCAGCGTGATGGCCACCTGCGGCGTCTACGACTTCACCGGCGAGTGGGTCTACCGCGTCGGCCTGCCGGCCAAGAGCGGCGTGGGCGGCGGCATCATGGCCGTGCTGCCGGGGCAGCTGGGCATCGCCGTCTACTCGCCGGCGCTGGACGAACGCGGCAACAGCGTGCGCGGCGTGAAGGCCTGCGAGGCCATCTCGCGCGACCTCGGGCTGCACTTCCTGCAGCCGCCGCGGGCCTCGGTGTCGACGGTTCGCGCGAGCTACACGCTGGCCGGGCTGCGCTCCAAGCGCCGCCGTTCGGCCGACGAGAACCGCCTGCTCGCCGAGCATGGCGCGGCGGTTCGCGTGTTCGAGCTGCAGGGCGACCTGCGCTTCGCCACCATCGAGCCGGTGCTGCACGCCATCGTCGAGGACCCGCGGCCGCTGCAGTTCGCGGTGCTCGACTTCAAGCGCGTCAGCCACGTCGACGGGGCCGCCACGCGCATGCTCGCCGCGCTGATCGGCCGTTGCGCCGGACGCGGCCAGCATGTGGTGCTGACGCGCGTGCGCCGCGGCGAGTTGCTGGCCGCTCTGGACACCGAACTCGACCCGCGCAACGCCCGTGCGCTGAGCTACCAGCCGCAGCTCGACCTCGGCCTGGAGTGGTGCGAGCGTGCCCTGCTCGCGCGGCACGGCGGCACCCATGCCACCGCTGCCATCACCCGGCTGGCCGAACACCGCCTGTGCGAGGGCGCCTCGCCGGAGGACGTCTCCCTGCTCGAGACGCTGGTCACGCGCGTGCAGGCCGAACCCGGTTCGCTGCTGGTGCGCCGCGGCGACCCGGCCGACGCGATCCACCTCCTGATGCGCGGCGAGGTCAGCGTCGTCGTCGACCTGCCCGGCGGCGGCCAGAAGCGACTGTCGACGCTGTCGGCGGGCATGAGCTTCGGCGAGATGGCGCTGCTGGCCGGCGGCCAGCGCTCGGCCAGCGCGCGCGCCGACACGCCGGTCGAATGCTTCACGCTGGACCGCGCGGCCTTCGCGCGGCTGGAAGTCGAGCGCCCCGCGCTGGCGCTGCACCTGCTGCGCAACCTGCTGCAAGGCACGCTGCAGACGGCCGTGCAACTCACCGCTGAAGTGGCCACGCTCGAAGGCTGAGCGTCAGGCGATGTTGTTGCCGGGCTCTTGCGGCCCGTCGAGGCGACAGTCGATCTCGTCTGCGCCCGCTGGCTCGAAGGCCGCGGAGAACCGCGCGTTGTGCCGCGGTCCGGGTCATCTCGTTCAGGTCGGCGTTTCGCTGGAACTGGCCGTTCAGCGTCAGCCGTTCGCGCCCCTGGCAACGCGGCCGCCGCAGCAGGGGCGCCGCACCTGCAACACCTTCTCGCCGCCCCTCTGTGCAGGCTCGAACTGGGGCGATCGGTGACTTCTCGTGATGCATTGCCGGGAAGGCTCGGCATGGCCCTCGGGCGCCGCTCAAGATCCCGGGGCGGCGGCCGAAAGGAACGAGTTCAGTTCCC
>CAZVLY010000024.1:19721-25469 GCA_964628175.1 uncultured Piscinibacter sp.
TCGGGCGCCGCTCAAGATCCCGGGGCGGCGGCCGAAAGGAACGAGTTCAGTTCCCATGTCGACGCCCTCCCCCATCGATCTCGCCGGCCTGCGCGCCGGCATCGCCGATCTGTACGGCAGCCCCGGCCATGTGGCGGCGCAGCTGCGCGGCGCGCAGCTCAGCTCCGTCCTGCGGCTGACCCCCTACGCGATGCTGGCCAACCTCGGCAGCGGCGCGCTGGTGGCCTGGGCGTTCCATGACAACCGGCCTTCGGGCATGCTGGCCTGGCTGGGCGTCCTGACGCTGGCGCTCGCGCTGGCCATGCTGAACTGGCTGCGGCGCGGCAGGCGCCAGATCGACAGCGCCCGGCCGCGCGCGCTGCACCGCGCCACGCTGCATGCCGCGCTGCTGGCCGGCATCTGGGCCGTCGTGCCGCTGCTGTGGTTCCCGGCCGCTTCGCCCGCGCAGCAGCTGCTCGTGGCCACGCTGTTCACCGGCATGCTCGGCGCCGGCACCTTCATGCTCAGCCCGCTGCCCCTGGCCGCGCTGGCCTATGCCGGCATCTATGCGGTGGCATCGCTCGGCGCCCTCTGGCGCGCCGGCGAGCCGACCTACCATGCCGTCGCCGCGCTGCTGGCGATGTACGCGCCGATGGTGATGCTGGGCTCGCTGGCCAGCTGGCGCAAGTCGATGGCGCTGCTGCGCTCGCGGACCGACGCGGTGCGACAGGAGCGCATGCTCTCGGTGCTGCTGCAGGATTTCGAGCAGCACGCCGACGAAGCCCTCTGGGAGACCAGCACCGGCGGCCACCTCAACCACCTGTCGCCGCGCCTGGCCGCGCTGCTGGGCGTGACCGAACAGGACATCCGCTCGCGACCGCTGCTGGCACTGCTGGAGCGCCGCGCGCTCGCCGGCCTGGACGAGCTGCAGCAGGCACTGGACGACGGCCATCCGTTCCGCGAACAGCGTCTCGCGGTCAAGGACGGTGACGGCGTGCGCCACCTCTCGTTCAACGGCAAGCGGCTGCTCGACGAACGCGGCCGCACACTCGGCTGGCGCGGCGTGATCGCCGACGTGACCGAGAAGGTCGACACCGAGCTGCGCCTGCGCCAGCTCGCGCACACCGACTCGCTCACCGGGCTGGCCAACCGCTTCATGCTGCGCGATGCGCTGGCCGGGGCCCTGCGCAGCGGCCGGCCCGGCGCGCTGCTGATGGTCGACCTCGACCACTTCAAGATCGTCAACGACAGCCTGGGCCACAGCGCCGGCGACGAGTTGCTCAAGTGCGTGGCGCAGCGCCTGCGCGACAGCCTGCGCACCGGCGACACCGTGGCGCGCCTGGGTGGCGACGAATTCGCCGTGGTGATGACGCATTCCGGCGCGGCCGACGAGGCGGGTGTGCTGGCCCAGCGGCTGATCGACGCGCTGGAGTCGCCGATCGACGTGCAGGGCCGGAACCTGCGCGTGGGCGCCAGCGTCGGCGTGGCCCTGTTCGACGACGGCGAGGCGGGCGTCGACGACCTGCTGGTGCGCGCCGACACCGCGCTCTACGTGGCCAAGGAAGACGGCCGCGGCCGCCTCGCGCTGTACTCGCCCGAGATGGGTGCGAGCAGCCGCCGCCGCGTCGACATCGAGGCCGGCCTGCGCTTCGCCATCGAGAACGAGCAGCTCGCCATGCACTGGCAACCGAAGGTCGACATCGAGAAGTGGCGGATCGTCGGCGCCGAGGCGCTGATGCGCTGGGAGCACCCGGTGCTCGGCCGCGTCAACCCGGCGGAGTTCATCCCGGTCGCCGAGCAGACCGGCCTGATCGACGACCTCGGCCGCTGGGCGCTGCGCGAAGCCTGCCGCGCCGCCACCGGGCCGCTGGCCGGCCTGTGCGTCTCGGTCAACGTCTCGCCGGCGCAGCTGCGCGACACCCGTTTCGTCGCGCACGTGCGCGACGCGCTGCGCGAGTTCGAGATGACACCGTCGCTGCTCGAGCTCGAGATCACCGAGTCGGTGCTGATGGAAGACATCCACGGCGCGCTGGAGCAGCTGCACGCGCTGCGCGGCCTGGGCGTGCGCGTGGCGCTCGACGACTTCGGCACCGGCTACTCGTCGCTGGCCTACCTGCGGCGCTTCCCCTTCGACACGCTGAAGATCGACCGTGCCTTCGTCAACGAGGTGCTGCTGCGCAAGGACGCACGCGCCATCGTGCAGATGATCGCGCAGCTCGCCGCCACGCTGGGCATGCGCACCGTCTGCGAGGGCGTGGAATCGGCCCAGCAGCTCGCGGTGGTGGCCAAGGCCGGCTGCCACGAGGTGCAGGGCTACCTGGTCTCGCCGCCCAAGCCGTTGGCCGAGATGGTCCGGTTCACCGCCGGCTGGCAGCCGCAGGCGCCGGAGATGAACACGCTGCACTGACGCGCCTTCGCGCGCCGAGCGGCGATCTCCGGGTTCAGTGCCGCAGGCCGAGCATCGTTCTCGCCTCGGCCGGGCTGGCGATCGAGCGCCCGGCGCGCTGCGCGCAGGCCGCCAGCGCCTCGATCAGCACGCCGTTGCCGGTGGCACGCCGGTCGCCGGGCAGGTAGAAGGTGTCTTCCAGCCCCGTGCGCAGCATGCCGCCGAGCTCGGCGGTGCGCTGGTGCACCGGCCAGATCTCGCCGCGGCCGATCAGCGTGGTCTGCCAGACGCTGCCGGGCTTCACCCAGCGCGGCAGCAGGGCCAGCAGGTCGGCGTCGCAGGGCATGCCCGAGGCCACGCCCATGACGAAGTTGTACTCGGGCGTGCCCATCTCGGGCTTCAGCATGCCGGCTTCGAGGTACATGCCCACCGAGCGCACGATGCCCACGTCGAAACACTCGAACTCCGGGTGCACGCCGCACTCCTGCATCACGTCGAGGAACTGCTGCACCTTGGGCACCGGGTTGTCGAACACCATCGGCGGCCAGGCCCATTGCCCGTCGGACTTGATCTTCAGGTAGTTCAGGCTGCCGGCGTTGCAGGCGGCGATCTCCGGCTTGACGCGGCGGATGCAGGCGAGCGGCCCGGAGACGTCCTTGCCGATCACGCCGGTGGTCAGGTTGATGATCACGCCGGGGCAGGCGGCGCGGATGGCGTTCACCACCGACTCCGCCACGTCCGGGTCCCAGCTGGGCATGTGGCCCAGGCCTTCCTCCTGCATGCGCAGGTGCACGTGCATGATCGAGGCGCCGGCGTTGAAGGCGTCGCGCGCCTCGGCGGCCATCTGCGCCGGCGTGACCGGCACCGGATGCTGCTTCGGATTGGTCAGCACGCCGGTCAGCGCGCAGGTGAGGATGGCCTTGTCCACGTCGCTCTCCGTCATTCGGCGGCCGCGGCCGCCAGTTCGAGTTCCACCAGCAAGGCGCCGGAGGCCACCTGCTGGCCGGCCTGCACCACGACGCGCACGACGCGGCCCGCCGCGCCGGCTGCCACCCACATTTCCATCTTCATCGCCTCGACGCACACCAGCGGCTGACCGGCCGCGACCATGTCGCCCGATTGCACCGCGAGCTTGGCGACGACGCCGGCCACCGGCGCCTGCGCGCGCCGCGCATCGGCGCGCCGGTCGGACTGCGGCACCGGCGAAGGCTCCTCGAAGACGAAGGCGTACCCTTCGCGGGCCAGGTGCAGCACCCCACCTTGCCACAGCACCACGGTACGGCGCGCCACGCCGTCCCACTCGCAGTGCAGCTCGCGGTCGGGTGCGCCGAGCAGGCGCAGGCGGTGCGTCGCGCCGTCCAGAGTGACCTGCAGGCTGCCGTCGCGCTGCAGGCGAACGCGCGGCGTGCGGCGCTGCCCTTCCAGCGCGAGCGGCAGGTCGTAGGCGGATACGCTGTCGGGCCGCTGCACGGCGCCTTCGCGCAGCGCGAAGGCGGCCGCAGCCAGGCACCAGTCCTCGTCGCTCGGGACCGGGCGCTGCAGCAGTGGCGCACCACCCTGCTGCCAGTCGTCGAGCAGCTGCGTCGTCATCTCGCCGCGGCGGAACGCGGCGTGGTCGAGCAGGTCGCGCAGGAAACGCGCGTTGTGGCGCAGGCCGAGCAGTGGCGTGGCCGCCAGCGCCGCGCGCAGGCGGCGGATCGCATCGGCGCGGTCGCGGCCGTGGGCGATCAGCTTGGCCACCATGGCGTCGTAGAAGGGGCCGATCACGCTGCCCTCGGCCAGGCCGTGGTCGATGCGGATGCCCGGCTGCAGCGCCGCCTCGGGCCGCCAGTGGGCGACCGTGCCGGTCTGCGGCGCGAAGCCGGCGTACGGGTCCTCGGTGTACAGGCGCACCTCGATGGCGTGGCCCTGCATCGCCACCTGCTCCTGCGACAAGGGCAGCGACTCGCCGGCGGCGATGCGCAACTGCCACTCGACCAGGTCCAGCCCCGTCACCATCTCGGTGACCGGGTGCTCGACCTGCAGCCGCGTGTTCATCTCCAGGAAGTAGTGCCGGCCGGCCGGGTCGAGGATGAACTCCACCGTGCCCGCGCCCACGTAGCCCACCGCGCGCGCCGCCGCCACCGCGTCGCGGCCCATGGCCGCGCGCAATTCGGGCGAGACCACCGGCGAGGGCGACTCCTCGATCACCTTCTGGCGCCGCCGCTGCGCGCTGCAGTCGCGTTCGCCGAGGTGGATGACCTGGCCTTGCGTGTCGGCGAACACCTGGATCTCGATGTGGCGGCCGTGTTCGACGAGCCGCTCCAGCATCAGCGTGTCGTCGCCGAAGGCGCTCTTCGCCTCGCGGCGCGCGCCGGCCAGCGCTTCGCCGATCTCCTCAGCGCAACGCAGCAGCCGCATGCCGCGCCCGCCGCCGCCGGCCACCGCCTTGACGAGCAGCGGGAAGCCCAGCTTCAGCGCCTCGGCAAGCAGCGTCGCATCGTCTTGCGCGCTGCCCAGGTACCCCGGCGCACAGGGCACGCCGGCATCGTGCATGCGCCGCTTGGCCAGCGCCTTGTCGCCCATCGCGGTGATGGCCGCGGGCGACGGGCCGATGAACACCAGGCCCGCATCGAGGCAGGCCTGCGCGAAGGCGGCGTTCTCGCTGAGGAAGCCGTAGCCCGGGTGCAGCGCGTCGGCGCCGCTGCGCCGCGCCGCGTCGAGCAAGGCCGCCACGTTCAGGTAGGAGTCCGCGGCGGGCGGCGCGCCGATGCGCACCGCTTCGTCGGCCTGCAGCACGTGCGGCGCGCCGGCATCGGCATCGCTGTAGACGGCCACCGTGCGGTAGCCCAGCGCACGCGCGGTGCGGATCACCCGGCAGGCGATCTCGCCGCGGTTGGCGATGAGGATCTTCTCGAAGCTCACTGCGGCATCCACTTCGCCTTGCGCTTCTGCAGGAAGGCGGTCTGCCCTTCGGTGCCTTCGGCCGACAGCGCGGCGCGCGAGAACACCTCGGCCGCCTCCTGCACCAGCGAGGCCGGGCTGTGCAGCCGCGCCTTGGCGATCAGTGCCTTGGTGGCCGCCACCGCCTGCGGCGCGTTCTGCAGGATCTCGTGCAGCACCCGCTGCAGTGCGACGTCGAGGTCCGCATCCGCGTGCAGCTCGTGCACCAAGCCCAGCGCCAGCGCCGTCTTCCCATCGATGCGCCCGCCCGTCACCGCCAAGCGCCGCGCCTGCGAGGTGCCCAGGCGCTCGACGAGATAGGGCGCGATCTGCGCCGGCACCACGCCCAGCGATGCCTCGGGGAGGCGGAACATGGCGCTCTCGCCGGCGATCGTGACGTCGCCCACGCAGGCCAGGCCGAAGCCGCCGCCCATCGCCGTGCCCTCGACCACCACCACCAC
>CAZVLY010000025.1:0-2744 GCA_964628175.1 uncultured Piscinibacter sp.
CCGTAGCCGATCAAGCCGACGCGCAGGGCAGGTGGGGGCATGGCGGTGTGCGGCAAGATGCGGGCAGCGCATTGTCGCGCCGGACTCCGGAGCCCTGCATGAGCTCGACCCCTTTTGACCTGTTCGTCATCGGCGCCGGCAGCGGCGGCGTGAGGGCTGCGCGCATGGCCGCGCAGCGCGGCGCGCGTGTCGCGGTGGCTGAGAGCGCCGCGCTCGGCGGCACCTGCGTCAACCTGGGCTGCATCCCGAAGAAGCTGTACAGCCACGCGGCGCACTTCGCCGACGCTTTCGAGCAGTCGCGCGGCTTCGGCTGGACGCCCGGCGAGGCGCGCTTCGACTGGGCGCTGCTGAAGACGAATCGTGCGCGCGAGATCGCCCGCCTGAACGGCGTCTACGAGAAGTTGCTGCGCGATGCCGGCGTGAGCATCCTGCATGGCCGCGCGCGGCTGGCTTCGCCGCGCACGGTGATCGTCGACGGCGTCGAGCATGCGGCGCAGCGCATTCTCGTGGCCACCGGCGGCCATTCGGTGGCGCCGGAGTACCCCGGCGGCGAGCTGGCCGTCACCTCGGACGCGATGTTCGACCTCCCCGAGTTCCCTCGCCATCTGGTGGTGGTGGGCGGCGGCTACATCGCCTGCGAGTTCGCGTCCATCTTCCGTGGCCTCGGATCGCGGGTGACGCAGATCGTGCGCGGCGGGCAGATCCTGCGCGGCTTCGACGACGACGTGAGCAGCTTCCTCGCCCGCCAGATGGCGCAGCACGGTGTCGAGCTGCGCACCGGCGTGCGGCCGGCATCTCTGGCGCGCGGCGGCGACGGCCTGACGCTCACGCTCAGCGACGGCAGCACGCTGCTTGCCGACACCGTGCTGCAGGCCACCGGCCGCCGCCCGAACACCGGCGGGCTCGGCCTGCAGGCGCTCGGCGTGCGCGTGGATGACCGCGGCGCCATCGTCGTCGACGAGGGCTTCGAGACCTCGGTGCCCGGCGTGCACGCCATCGGCGACGTGATCGACCGGCTCCAGCTCACGCCGGTGGCGCTGGCCGACGCCATGGTGCTGGTCGATCGGCTGTTCGGCAGCGGTGCGCGCCGCATCGACTACGAGCTGGTGCCGACCGCGGTCTTCACCCATCCGAACGTGGCCACCGTCGGCCTGACCGAGGCGCAGGCACGTGTGCGCTACCCCGCGGTGAAGGTGTTCCGCACCGACTTCAAGCCGCTCAAGCACACGCTGTCGGGCAGCCCGGAGCGGGTGCTGATGAAGCTGCTGGTCGACGCCGCCACCGACCGCGTGGTCGGCCTGCACATGGTGGGCGACGATGCCGGCGAGGTGGTGCAGGGATTCGCGGTGGCGATGAAGGCCGGCGCCACCAAGGCGCACTTCGACGCCACCCTGGGCATCCACCCCACCGCCGCGGAGGAGTTCGTGACCCTGCGCGAGCCGGTGGCATGATGGCGCCCGTCCGCACTGACCCGAACCTGCCATGAGACTTGTCGTTGCCCTCGGCCTGAGCCTGTCCGTCTGCGCTGCCACCCTGCCGCAGGCGGCCGGCGCCGCGAGTGACAAGCTGCGCCTGGGCATGTTCGGCTCGGGCAAGCCGGTCGGGCCGCTGCTCAGCCGCGCCGAACTGCGCGAATGCATCGCGCTGCAGGGCCGCATCAAGAGCGGCAGCGAGACCGCCGCCGCCGACCGCGAGCAGCTCCAGAAGGAGAAGGCCGAGCTGGTGCGCCAGGGCGAGGAGCTCAAGGCCCAGTTCGCGGCGCTGGACCGCACCAGCGTCGAGGCGATCGAACAGTACCGCGCCAACGCCCTGGCCCGGGACAAGGCGATCGATGCCTTCGAGGCGCGCACGGGCGAGTTCAACGCCCGGCTGACGGCGCTCGGCGAGGACCGTGCAGGGTTTACCCGGCAGTGCGACAACCGGCGCTTCGACGAACTCGACGAATCCGCCATTCGCAACGGCAAGTGACAGTCGTCAAGCCGGCGACTTTCGTGAGAGACGACAAGCTCGGCTTAAGCGGGCACCGCTAGAGTCGCCCCGACGATCCCGCCCGCGGGTTCGCCGACGCTCAAGCCCATGACCGAAACGCCCGTTCAAGTTCAACCCAGTGCACCCGCCGCCAGCCGGCTGGCCTTGGCCGGGCCGCTCTTCGTGGCCTTCGTTGTCGTCAGTGCGCTCACCCGGCTCGGGCTGGCCGCCTTCAACGCCGACACCTCGCTGTTCGAGCCGCTGCGGCTCGGCCCGGCCGTGCTGCTCGGCCTGGGCTACGACGTCGCGGTGGCCTTGTGGTGGTGCCTGCCGCTGGTGCTGCTGGGCTGGTGGTGGCCGGCCACGCGCGCCCGTTCGGCGCTGGGCATCGCGGCACTGGTGCTGACCGCGGCCCTGATCGGCGGCCTGGTGTTCGTCAGCGTGGCGGAGTTCGTGTTCTGGAACGAGTTCGCCTCGCGCTTCAACTTCATCGCCGTCGACTACCTGCTCTACACCCGCGAGGTGATCGGCAACATCCGGGAGTCGTACCGGCTGACGCCGCTTTTCGCGGGCATCGGCGTGGCCACGCTGCTGCTCACGCTGGCGCTGGCCCGGCGCACGCGCCGGGTCGCCCTGGCGCCGGCACCCGGGGCGTGGCGGCGCAGTGCTCACGCGGTGCTGTACATCGGCGTGGCAGCGGCCGTCACCGCCGGGGTCAGCACCGGCTGGAAGGATCGCCTCGGCCAGCCGCAGCTGGTGCAGGTGGCGGGCAACGG
>CAZVLY010000025.1:2844-7558 GCA_964628175.1 uncultured Piscinibacter sp.
GGGCTGTTCTTCGAGCGCATGTACGCCACCGGCACGCGCACCGTGCGCGGGCTGGAGGCGCTCACGCTGTCGGTGCCGCCCACGCCCGGCCACGCCGTGCCGATGCGGCCCAACAACAGCGGCCTGTTCACGATCGGCGGCGTGTTCAAGGAGAAGGGCTACGAGGCGCTGTACCTGTACGGCGGCTACAGCTACTTCGACAACATGGCCAGCTTCTTCGGCGGCAACGGCTACACCGTCATCGACCGCACCGCGATCGACAAGAAGGACATCCACCACGAGAACATCTGGGGCGTCGCCGACGAGGACCTGTTCGATCTCGCGCTGCGCGAGATCGACGCACGCGCGGCCGCCGGCAAGAAGGTGTTCGCCCACGTGATGACCACCTCCAACCACCGGCCCTTCACCTACCCGGCGGATCGCATCGACATCCCCTCGGGCACCAGCCGCGAAGGCGCGGTCAAGTACACCGACTTCGCCATCGGCCAGTTCGTCGAGAAGGCGCGCCAGCGGCCCTGGTTCGACAACACGCTGTTCGTCTTCGTCGCCGACCACACCTCGATCGCGCGCGGCCGCAGCGACCTGCCGATGGAGCGTTATCACATTCCGATGGTGATGTACGCGCCGGGCAAGATCGCGCCGCGGCGCGTCGACGCGCTGGCCTCGCAGATCGACGTGGCGCCCACCATGCTGGGCTGGCTGAACGTTCCCTACGTGTCGGAGTTCTTCGGCCGCGACGTGCTGCGCGACGGCGGTCCGGCGCCTTCGCTGTTCATGGCCAACTACCAGACGGTGGGTTTCGTCGGCGAGGGCATGCAGGTCGAACTGCGGCCCAAGCAGGCCACCCGCGTCACCGGCGTGGACGGCGGCGCGCCCAGCACCGAGCACGCCCAGGAAGCGCTGGAAGAGGGCATCGCCTTCTACCAGGCCGCTGCGCAGCGGTTTTCGTCACGCCGCTTCGAGCCCCCAGCGCCGGCCCAGGAACGCTGAGCTCCTAGAATCCCGGCTTCTCACACCCCCGAGAAGCCGCCATGACGAGCGCCGAGAGCAACCCGCTGCTGCAGCCCTGGGACACCCCCTACGGCCTGCCGCCCTTCGAGCGCATCCGCGCCGAACATTTCCCGCCGGCCTTCGAGGCGGCGCGCGCGGCACACCTGGCCGAGATCGAGGCGATCGCCGCCCAGGCCGAGGCGCCGAGTTTCGAGAACACCATCGCCGCGCTGGATCGCAGCGGACGCCAGTACTACCGCGTCGAAGGCGTGTTCCACAATCTCGCGGCGAGCGAGACCTCGCCGGCGCTGCAGCAGGTGGAGCGCGAGCTGGCGCCGAAGCTGGCCGCGCACAGCAATGCGATCTACATGCACCGCGGCCTGTTCGCGCGCATCGATGCGCTGCATGCGCGCCGCGAGGAACTCGGCCTGACGCCCGAGCAGCGCCGCCTGCTCGATCGCTTCCATTTCGACTTCGTGCGTTCCGGCGCGCGCATCGCCGGCGCCGCGCAGCAGCGCTACGGCCAGGTGATGGAGCGCCTGGCGGAGCTGACGACGCGCTTCGGCCAGAACGTGCTGGCCGACGAGTCGGCCTTCCGCCTGGTGCTGCGCGACGAGGCCGAGCTCGCCGGCCTGCCCGATTTCGTTCGCGCCGCCGCGCGCCAGGCCGCAGCCGATCGCGGCGTGCCCGACGCGCACGTGATCACGCTGTCGCGCTCGCTGATCGTGCCCTTCCTGACCTTCTCGGACCGGCGCGACCTGCGTGAGCAGGCCTGGCGCGCATGGACCAGCCGCGGCGAGCACGAGGGCGCCACCGACAACCGCCCGGTCGCACGCGAGATCCTGGCGCTGCGCAACGAGCAGGCGCGCGCACACGGCTACGAGAGCTACGCGGACTACGCGCTGGCCGACACCATGGCCGGCACGCAGGCCGCCGTCGGCCAGCTGCTCCAGCAGGTCTGGACGCGCGCCCAGGGCAGCGTCGAGGAAGAGCGGGCCGCGCTGCAGGCGCTGGTGCTGTCGCGCGGCGAATCGCTGCAGGTCGATGCCTGGGACTGGCGCTATTACGCCGAGAAGGTGCGGGCGTTGCGCTACGACCTCGACGAATCGGTGGTCAAGGCCTACTTTCCGCTCGACCGCATGGTCGAGGCGGTGTTCGACTGCGCGAACCGCCTGTTCGGCCTGAGCTTCGTGGCGCGGCCCGAGATCCGCGCCTACCACCCGGACGTGAAGGTCTACGAGGTGCGCGGCCGCGACGGCGCGCAGATCGGCGTGTTCCTGCACGACAACTTCGCGCGGCCGAGCAAGCGCAGCGGCGCCTGGATGAGCAACTACCGCCAGCAGTCGCGCAACACCGCCGGCGGCGGCGCGGTGACTCCGATCGTCGTCAACAACAACAACTTCGCCAAGGGCGCGCCGGGCGAGCCGACGCTGCTGAGCTTCGACGACGCACGCACGCTGTTCCACGAGTTCGGCCACGGCCTGCACGGGCTGCTGTCCAGCGTGACCTACGAGCGCCTGTCGGGCACCAACGTGCTGCGCGACTTCGTCGAGCTGCCCTCGCAGCTGTTCGAGCACTGGCTGACCGAGCCGGAAGTGCTGAAGAAGCACGCGCGGCATCACCGCACCGGCGAGCCGATCCCCGACGCGCTGGTGGCCAAGCTGCATGCGGCGCGGCGCTTCAACCAGGGTTACGAGACGGTGCGCTACACCGCCTCGGCCTTGCTCGACATGGCGGTGCACGCCCAGACCACGCCCGACGGCGTCGACATTGGCGCCTTCGAGCGCGCCGAACTGCAGCGCATGGGCCTGCCGGCCGGCGTGGGCCTGAACCACCGGCTGCCGCACTTCCAGCACCTGTTCTCGGGCTCGGGCTACGCGGCGGGCTACTACGTCTACCTGTGGGCGGAGGTGCTCGACGCCGACGGCTTCGACGCCTTCGCCGAGGCCGGCAATCCCTTCGATCCGGCGGTGGCGCAGCGCCTGCAGCAGTTCATCTACTCGGCCGGCGATTCGCTGGAGCCACGGGCGGCCTACCGCGCCTTCCGCGGCCGTGAGGCGACGGTGGAACCGATGCTGCGCAAGAAGGGCCTGGTGCCCGAGGGCGCCTGACGCCGAGCCGGGGATTTCAGCGGACGAGCGCGTTCGTGCTCTGCGGGAAACGCGCCTCGAGCGCGCCGAGGAAGACCTTGAAGTCGATCGGCTTGGTCCAGTAGTCGGCGAAGCCGGCCTGCAGCGCGCGCTCGATGTCCTCGGGCATCGCGTTGGCCGACAGCGCGACGCAGGGGATCTGCGCCGTCTGGGCTTGCGTGCGCAGGCGGCGCAGCACCTCGAAGCCGTCGAAGTCGGGCAGTTGCATGTCCACCAGCACCAGGTCGGGCAGCAACTGCGCGGCGCGCGCCACGCCCGCCGACCCGGTCGTCTCGCTGGCGATGTCCAGGCCGGACAGGCCGCGCACCAGCTCCTCGACGAGCATCACGTTCACCGGGTTGTCCTCGATGTACAGGAGCTGGCCGCGCTGGCCCTCCAGCCGCATCGGCGCACTGTGCTCGTTCTCGACCGGCTGTCCGCTGCCCAGGCCCGCCTCGGCACCGGGCAGCGTGATCTCGAAGTGGCTGCCCAGGCCGGGCGTGCTGCGCACCTCGATGTGCCCACCCATGCCGTGGACCAAGGCGTTCACGATGGTCATGCCGATGCCCGTGCCTTCGATGCCGTCGCGCTCGGCGCCGAGGCGATTGAAGGGTTCGAACAGGCGTTCGAGCTGCGCCGCGCTCATGCCGCGGCCGGTGTCGCTGACGGTGAGCCTCACCTGCTCGCCGTGCGTGCGCGCCGAGATGTGCACCTCGCCGCCCGGGCGGTTGTACTTGATGCCGTTGCTCAGCAGGTTCACCAGCACCTGCAGCGCGCGAGTGCGGTCGACATGGGCAAGGCCACCGAGCTCGCCCGTCACCAGACGCACGCCCTGGCGCTGCGCCAGTGCGGCCACCAGCGGGAGGGCCTGCTCGACCAATGAGGCCAGATCGACCGGCCGCGGGTCGAGCCGCAGGCTGCCGGCCTCCAGGCTCGACAGGTCGAGCACGCCGTCGATCAGCGTCAGCAGGTGCTCGCCGGCCGAGCGGATGTGGCCGAGCTTGGCGTGGCGCGCCGGGTCCGGCTCGTCGACCTGGAGCAACTGCGTGAAGCCAAGCACGGCGTTCAGCGGCGTGCGCAGCTCGTGGCTCATGCGCGCGAGGAACTGCGACTTGGCCTGGCTGGCCCGCTCGGCCACGGCCGTCTGCTGGCGCGCGGCCTCGGCTTCCTTGGCGTCGGTGACGTCCCAGTTGACGCCGATGCGCCGCGTCGTGCGGCCCTGGGCGTCGGTGACGGCGATCGAGCGCGAGGCCAGCCAGCGCACGCTGCCGTCGGGCAGCAGCACGCGGAACTCGTAGCGCAGCGGCCAACGGTCGCGCATCGTCTGCGGCGAGGCGTCGGCGTTGCGTTCGCGGTCGTCCGGGTGGAGCATGGCCAGCCGCTCGGCGCGCTGCGGCGGGTGCGGACGCGGCGCCATGCCGCGCAGGCGGAACCAGCGCGCGTTGCCGAGGACGCCGCGGGCGACGCGGTCGCGGTCGAAGATCCGGGGTACACCCCGGCGTGGTCGGCGTTCCGCCAACGCGGAGCGAACCTCCACCCCATCCCGGTCGATGCCCGCGGGCTCTCGGTCGATGCGCTGGCCGAGCTCTGCGCCA
>CAZVLY010000025.1:7568-8858 GCA_964628175.1 uncultured Piscinibacter sp.
GGACGCGGTGCCATGCCTCGCAGGCGGAACATCTGCTCGTCCCAGCGCTCGGCCTGTGTCTCGAAGTCGACTTCCCAGGTCCCGATGCCGGCACTGCGCGCAGCCAGCGCGGCGCGCTGGTCGGCGCTGCGCAGCGCCTGTTCGGCAAGGCGGCGCTCGGTGATGTCCAGGGTGACGCCGAAGATCATCGTCTTGCCGTTCCAGCTGCGATGCCGCGCGCGGTTGACCAGCCAGCGCACCTCGCCGTCCGGCTTGACGATGCGGTACTCGTGCTCGACGGTGGCGTCGGGCGACGCCAGCAGTTCATCGCGGGCCGTGCGCATCTTCGCGCGATCGTCGGGATGGATGATCTCCTCGACCCATTGCGTGCGATGGGGCGTGCCGCGCTCCGGCGGCCAGCCGCTGAGCTCGAACATCTGGGCGTTCCATTCGCCGGCCTCGGTCTCGGGGTCGCGGCTCCAGATGCCCAGGCCGGCCGCGTCGGTGGCGATCTCCAGGCGCAAGGCCAGCTCGCTGGCCTCGCGCTGGCGCTCCACCTGCTCGGTGAGGTCCAGCGCCACGCCGAGAAAGGCCAGCGGCGTGCCGTCCGGGGCGCGCTGCACCACGCGGCGCGTCAGCACGTGGCGCCAGCTGCCGTCGCTGCGCCGGTAGCGCGCCTGCATGTCGGTGGGGCGATCGGAGGCGAGTGCGCGCTGCGCCGAGGCCAGCACCTCGGGCAGGTCGTCCGGGTGGATGTAGGAGCGCACCTCCTCGATCGACAGGCCGTCCGGCCGGGCCGGGATGCCCAGCACGGCGTACGCACGATCGTTGTAGTGCATGCGGTGGGTGACCAGGTCGTGGCGCCAGATGCCGATGTCGGCGAGCTCGACGGCCAGGCGCAGCTGCGCGCTGGCGTCGCCGAGCGAGCGGGCCAGCTCGTAGATCTGGGTGTCGTCCATCATCACGCCGACGACCCGCTCGGGGCGGCCGTCCGACGCGGCCTTGACCTCCCACTGCGAGTGGATGCGGCGCATCGAACCGTCCGGCCGCAGCACCCGGTAGTGCTGTGCGTAGCGCCCTGGCGCGGCCATCGACTGGCCGTAGGTGCCGGTGAAATGGTCCTCTGGATGGATGCGCCGCGTGGCTTCCTCGAGGCTCGGCGTGCCCTGCGCCGGATCGAGGCCCCAGAAATCGAAGACGTGGCGGTCCCAGTGGCCGCGCCCGCTGGCGACGTCGCGCTCCCACAGGCCGAGCCGGCCGAACTCCTGCGCGATGTCGAGCAGTTCGCGCAGGCGAGCCGCTTCGGCGGCC
>CAZVLY010000025.1:8958-25415 GCA_964628175.1 uncultured Piscinibacter sp.
GCGAGCAGATCGCGAGACAGCTCGAACCATGCCGCGAGCACCTGCGGGCCAGGAGAGACCGAGGCGCTCATGGGCTGTCCCGAACAACGAACAAGCAAATGGATGTCGTACTGCCGCGCTTCACGCGGCGAGTCTACGACGCGAGGCCGCGACGCAGCGGGCGCCGAACGCGAATTCCGACCTACTCCGCGGCGACCTGCAGCACCAGCTTGCCGAAGTTCTGCCCGTTGAACAGCTTCAGCAGCGTGGCCGGGAAATTGGCCAGGCCCTCGACCACGTCTTCCTTGCTCTTCATGCGGCCGTCCTTCAGGTAGCCGGCCATCTCGGCCACCGCGAGGTGATAGCGGTCGGCGTAGTCGAACACGACGATGCCTTCCATGCGCGCACGGTTGACCAGCAGCGACAGGTAGTTCTTCGGGCCCTGCACCGGCGTGGTGTTGTTGTACTGGCTGATCGCGCCGCAGATGACGATGCGCGCCTTGCGGTTGATGCGCGCCAGCACGTGGTCGAGGATCTCGCCGCCCACGTTGTCGAAATAGATGTCCACGCCGTCCGGGCAATGCTGTTTGAGGCCGTCGCGCACGCTGCCGGACTTGTAGTCGATGCAGGCGTCGAAGCCGAGCTCCTCGACCACCCAGCGGCACTTGTCCGGCCCGCCGGCGATGCCGACGACGCGGCAGCCCTTGATCTTGGCGAGCTGGCCCACCGTCTGGCCGACGGCGCCGGCGGCGCCGGAGACGACGACCGTCTCGCCGGCCTTTGGCTGGCCCACGTCCATCAGGCCGAAGTAGCCGGTCATGCCGGGCATGCCCAGCACGTTGAGCCACTGCGTGTCGGTGCCCAGGCGCGGATCGATCTTCACGATGCCGCTGCGCTTGATCTGGTCGGCCGGGATCAGGCAGTACTCCTGAACGCCCAGGCCGGCGCTGACGCGGTCGCCCGCGGCGAAGGCCGGGTTCTTCGAGGCGACGACGATGCCGATGCCGCCGGCGCGCATCACTTCGCCGATGCCCACCGGCGGGATGTAGCTCTTGCCCTCGTTCATCCAGCCGCGCATGGCCGGGTCGAGCGAGAGCGACAGGGTGCGCACCAGGACGCCGCCCTCGGCTGGCGGGGCCACCGGCTCGGTGGTGAACTGCCAGTCGCTGTCCTTGGGCAGGCCCACCGGGCGGGCGGCCAGGCGGATCTGATGGTTCACGGTGGTGGCGAGGTCCTGCATGGTGTTCACTCCTGTCGAAGAGCGCGGATGTTAGGCGGGCGCGGTGCGCCGCGGCGTCGCCTGGGCGACGCCGCGAGGGACGACGAAGACGAAAAAAAGCCGCGGGCGGAGCCGCGGCTTTCGTTCGAGGGCCGAAGCCCTGCGGTCACAGCGGGCGGATGTTCGCCGCTTGCAGGCCCTTCTGGCCTTGCTTGACTTCGAACTCGACGCGCTGATTCTCGGCCAGGGTCTTGAAGCCATTGCCTTGAATGTCGCGGAAGTGGGCGAACAGGTCGGCACCGCCAGCGTCTTGCGCAATGAAGCCATAGCCCTTGGCTTCGTTGAACCACTTCACGGTACCGGTTTGGGTCGTCATGGACGTATTCCTATCTATCAATCAAAAAATGAAGAACATTAAGCGCCGCAGTGCCGGCGCACGCAGCACACTCAAGCAACGAGAAGGGGATTTCTAGCGATGCCGACTGCGTGGGGCGCAGTGGGAAGGATGGAGATCACGAACAATCGAGACTTGCGTAGAACTGTGTCCTGTAATGTACACGAGACACCGGTGGCCGTGTGGATCAATCGTGACCTGTGCCACGAATGCGGCTGCGGCATGGTCACCAGCTGTGCAGGAGACACATCCCGAAGAACTCTGCGGTCGTCGCTGTGGGATGCTTTCGCGTTGGAGGCGGGACGGCCCGCTTCACTCCCGGAAAGAGATCCCATCATGACGTTCAAGAGCCTTGTCACCGTGGCGGCGCTGTCGCTGGCCAGCCTGCATGCCGGCGCCGGCGAACCGACCATCCACGTCAGCGTGGGTGGCGAGATCAGCCCCGGCGTGTACGGCCGGGTCGACTTCGGCAACGCGCCGCCGCCGCCGGTGCTGTACCCGCAGCCGGTGGTCATCGTGCGCCAGCCGCAGCCGGTGATCGTCCAGCCCTTGTACCTGCATGTGCCGCCGGGGCACGCGAAGAACTGGTCCAAGCACTGCCGTCGCTACGACGCCTGCGCGCGACCGGTGTACTTCGTGAAGTCGGCGGAGTACGAGCCGAAGCGCGGTCATGGCAATGGCCACGGCAAGGGACACGGCAAGGGCCGCGGCCACGACGACTGAGGCTCGCGGCCGCGCCGGCACGGCGGCGGAGGATGTGCCAAGCTCGGGGCCTCAATGGCCCCGTCCTCATTCATGCGCCTGTCCGTTCTCGACCAATCCGTCGCCCTCGAAGGCCAGGGCCAGGACGCGGCCATCCGCGACACGCTGGCGCTGGCCGAGCACGCCGAAGCGCTGGGCTACGCGCGTTTCTGGCTGAGCGAGCACCATGGCCTGCCGACCATCGTCGGCTCGGCGCCCGAGATCCTGATGGCGGCCATTGCCGCGCGCACGCAGCGCATCCGCATCGGCAGCGCCGGCGTCATGCTGCCGCACTACAGCGCGCTGAAAGTGGCCGAGCAGTTCCGCGTGCTGGAAGCGCTGGCCCCCGGTCGGATCGATCTCGGTGTCGGCCGCGCGCCGGGCGGCGACATGCGCATCGCGCAGGCACTGAACCCGAACGCCTATGGCGCGGCCGAGCACTTTCCGGAGCAGGTCCGCGATCTCCAGGCCTGGACCTCGTTGCCTTCGCACCGCGGCCTCACCGCGTTTCCGCTCGGGCCGCAGGCGCCGCAGGTCTGGATCCTCGGCAGTTCGGACTACGGCGCGCAACTCGCTGCGCACCTCGGCCTGCCCTACGCCTTCGCCTACTTCTTCACCGATGGGCAGGGCGTCGAGCGTGCGCTGGAGCTCTACCGCAGCCTGTACCGGCCGAGCGAGAGGCATCCGACGCCGCAGGCGACCGTCTGCGTCTGGGCGCTGGTAGCCGAACACGGCGACGAGGCCCGCCACCACGCGATGAGTCGTGAACACTGGCGCATGGCGCGCATGCGCGGCGAACTCGGGCCGCTGCAGGACCCGGACCGCATCGCCGAGCGTGGCTTTCGCGCCGAAGACGCCGCCGCGCTGGAGGCGATGCGCGCCAAGGCCTTTGTCGGCGATGTGGCCGACGTGTCGGGGCGCCTTCGCGCGCTGGCCGCCGAGCTCGAACTCGATGAACTGGTGATCAACAGCTGGTCGTTCCGCAGCGAGGTGCGGCGGCGATCGTATGCACTGCTGGCCCGCGAGTTCGGCCTCGAAGCCCAGCGGGCTGCCGCATGAACACGATCGACTTCCTGCTGCGCGGCGAGTACATCACGCTCGATGCACTGCTCAAGGCCACCGGCCTGGCCGGCAGCGGCGGCGCCGCCAAGGCGATGGTGGCCGACGGTCTGGTGCAGGTCGACGGCCGCGACGAGCTGCGCAAGACCTGCAAGATCCGCGCGGGCCAGGTGGTGGCGGTGACCGGCTCGCGCGTGTGCGTCATGGCCGATCCCGATGCGCCGCCGGCCTGAAGCGGGCAGCATCGGGACCTGACTTCACCGGGACCCGACCATGTTCGAAACCTGCATCGCGGGCAGCCTGCCCAAGCCCGCCTGGCTCGCCGAGACCGAGAAGCTGTGGCCGCAATGGCGCGTCGCGGGCGCCGAGCTCGACGCCGCCAAGCGCGACGCGACGCTGCTGGCCATCAAGGAACAGGAAGACGCCGGCCTGGACATCGTCGGCGACGGCGAGCAGGCGCGCCAGCATTTCGTGCACGGATTCGTCGAGCGGGTCGAAGGCATCGACTTCGAGCACAAGGTGAAGATGGGCATCCGCAACAACCGCTACGACGCGATGGTGCCTCAGGTGGTGGCGCCGCTGCGCCTGTCGGGCCGCGTGCATGCGCTGGAGGCCCAGGCGGCGCGCGCGCACACGAAGCACACGCTGAAGTTCACGCTGCCCGGGCCGATGACCATCGTCGACACGGTGGCCGACCGCTTCTACGCCGACAAGGTCAAGCTGGCCTTCGCCTTTGCAGAGCTGCTCAACCAGGAGGCGCTGGCGCTCGAGGCCGACGGCGTCGACATCATCCAGTTCGACGAGCCGGCCTTCAATGTCTACATGAAGGACGCCGCCGACTGGGGTGTCGCCGCGCTCGAACGCGCCGCGCAGGGCCTGAAGTGCAAGACGGCGGTGCACATCTGCTACGGCTACGGCATCCAGGCCAATCTCGACTGGAAGAACACCCTGGGCGAGGAATGGCGGCAGTACGAGCTGGTGTTCCCGGCGCTCGCCAGGAGCCGCATCGACCAGGTCTCGCTGGAGTGCTTCCACTCCCATGTGCCGCCGGAGCTGATGGCGCTGCTGGCGGGCAAGGACGTGATGGTCGGCGTGATCGACGTGGCCTCGGCCGAGATCGAGACGCCCGAGCAGGTAGCCGACACCATCGGCCGCGCGCTGCAGTTCGTGCCGAAGGAGCGCCTCTTCCCCTGCACGAACTGCGGCCTCGCGCCGATGAGCCGCGAGGTCGCGGTGAAGAAGCTGGAGGCGCTGGCGCGCGGAGCAGCGCTCGCGCGCCAGCGCTACGGCAGCTAGGCGGCTAGAACTTGTAGTTCAGGCCGACCGAGTACATGTCGGCGTTGGACTTGCTGCCCAGCGCGTCGAAGCGGTAGCGCTCCCATTCGCCGCGCAGGCCGAGCTGCTTGTCGAAGTCGTACTGCACGCCGGCGCCGACCTTGTAGCTGGTGCCGCGGTCGCTGCCCGCGGTGCTGCTGTCGAGCTTGCCGTTGAACACGCCGACCCGGCCGAGTGCCGAGAACCCGTTGCCCAGCGGCAGGGTGCCCACGGCGTCGGCATAGAAGCCGTCGGCCTTCACGTCGCCGGCGCTGTTGCTGAACTTGCCCAGGCGCGCATAACCGGCCTCGAGGCCGAAGTTCGGTGTGAACGCGTAGCCGCCATAGAGCTTGCCGCCGGTGGAGGAACGGTCGACCGTCGCTGCGCCACCGAGGCTGTCGCCCTGGACACGCGAATTGCCGAGGCTGCCGCCGATGGACAGGCCTTCGGCATGCGCGGCGGCTGCGCCGAGCAGGGACACACACACGAGAGCGTTGGCGATTTTCTTCATGGAGAGACTCCGTTTCTTGAGTGAATGCCGGCGGCGATGTCGCCACAGGCATGCGCACCTTGCCCTGAGGGCGTGAAGCGGGTGTTCTCAGTGAGTGAAGTAGTGTTCTTGCGCGTAACGCAGGGTGAAAGGCGTGGCTTTCACCCCCGCGGTACGGAACCGCGGCGCCATGTGTCCGTCCAAGGCCGGCGCAGGCATGCGCCGTGCCCCGAGGGTTTCAGGACTTGGGCTTGTCCGATCCCGGCTTCTTGGCGTCCTGGCTGCCGGCCGGAGGCTGGTCGCCCAATGTGCTCTTCAGCGGGCAGACCGAGAACGCAGGGCACTTGGCGCAGCCGACGGCCATGGCAATGGGGCACAGCGTCATGGTGGCTCTCCTCTTGTGATGGAGCCGCAGCATACGCCCGTGCGATGCGGGCATGATTCGGGCATGACCTCCTTGCTCGCCCCACCCATCACCGCACCCGACACGCTGATCGACACGCTGCGCCGGCAGGGCCACGCCGCACTCTCGCCTGCGGGGCTGGCCGAACTCGCGGATGTCGATCTCGAATCGCTCGGCGCCTGGCTGCCGACCTGGGAGCGTCTGCCGCCCGATGCCTACCTGCGCGACGGTGGCCGCTACCGGCGCCGCCGCCACGGCAGCTTCGTCGTCACCGGCGAGGCCCTGCTGCAGGTGCCGCACCGCGCGCACTGGCAGCCGGTGTCGTACAACGCCCTGCACGGCGGGCTGGAGCGCTGGTTCGAGCCGCTGGAGCCGGGGCTGGTGGCGACGCCGGCCTGGCCGCGGCTGATCGTCTCGCTGGCGGGTGCGTGCTCGGCGATCAAGGGCGCGCAACCCTGGTATGTCGAGGCGCACCAGTTCCGCATCGACACCACCGACGGCATCGGCCGGCCCACGCCCGAAGGCGCGCATCGCGATGGCGTGGACTTCGTCGCCGTGATCCTCGTCTCGCGCGAAGGCGTGAAGGGCGGCGAGACGCGCATCTTCGAGGCCGAGGGACCCGCGGGCCTGCGGTTCACGCTCACGCAGCCGTGGACCACGCTGCTGCTCGACGACGAGCGCGTGGTGCACGAGACCACGCCGATCCAGCCGGCCGCGGCCGGTGGCCACCGCGACACGCTGGTGCTGACCTTCCGCGCGCACGGATTCCAGGATCCGGCAGCAGGTTGATGCCGCGCAAGACACCCCCACGGGCATCGGGTGGAGACTTCCTTCATCGAGACGAAGGAGATATCAAATGCGTGCGCTTGCCGATTTCTTCTCCACCGACTACGGGCTGATGAGCGCGGCGGTGATCCTGTTCATGCTTGGCATGGGCGCCTTCTACGTGCGCTACTTCCTCAAGCACATGCACGAGGACGAGGCCCGCGCGCGTGCCGCCGGGAAGTAGCCGCTGCGCTACTTCAGCAGGGTCCGCTGCAGGAACAGTGTCGTGACGTAGAACTGGAAGTCGGCGTTTTCCTTGCGGCGAAAGCCGTGCCCCTCGTTCTCGGCGCGCAGGTACCACACCGGCGTGCCGTTGGCGCGCACCTTCTCGACGATCTGCTCGGCCTCGGTGTAGGGCACGCGCGGGTCGTTGCGGCCCTGCACGACGAGCAGCGGGCGGGCGATGCGAGCGGCATTCGTCAGCGGCGAGATGCGCTCCAGGAAGGCCTGCATCGCCGGGTCGCGCTCGTCGCCGTATTCGACGCGGCGCAGGTCGCGCCGGTAGCTCTCGGTGTTGCGCAGGAAGGTCACGAAGTTGGAGATGCCCACCACGTCGATCGCGCCGGCGATGCGTTGCGGGTAGGTGGCCGCCACCGCCAGGCTCATGTAGCCGCCGTAGCTGCCGCCGCTGACCACCACGCGTGACGCGTCCAGGCGCGGCTGCGTGGCGATCCAGTCGAGCAGGGCGCCGATGTCCTTCACCGAGTCCTCGCGCTTCATGCCGTTGTCCAGCGCCAGGAAGGTCTTGCCGTAGCCCGAGGAGCCGCGCACGTTGGGCTGCACGATGGCGATGCCCAGGTCCTCGATGAAGTGGTTGTAGCGGCCCATGAAGCCGACCTCGGCCTGTCCCTCGGGCCCGCCATGGATGTCGATCAGCACCGGCCGCTTGCCGCCGAAGCGCTCGGGCGGCAGGCTCAGCAGGCCGGAGATGCTGCGGCCGTCGAAGCTCTTCCAGCGCACGATCTGCTGGTCGCCGAAGCTCTGCGGGTCCACGCCGGGCGCGGCCAGGGCGCGCGTCCATTGCACCGGCGCGGTGTCTTTCGCCGCATTCGGATCCAGCGACCAGACTTCGCTCGGGCCCTTGGCGCTGTCGAGCGCGAAAGCCAGCTCACCGGCCTGCCGATGGAAGCCGAGCGCACGCACGCTGCCCGGCGGCAACGCCGGCGCCGGCCGCTCCTTGCGCGAGCGTGCATCGAACAGGCGCAGCTCGCTGCGGCCGTCGACGTTCACCTGCGCCGCGAGCAGGCGACCGTCGTGCGAGGCGCCGATCTGGTCGACGTCCCAGGGCAGATGGCGCGACACCGGCCGGAGCTTGCGCCGGGCCAGGTCGTAGAGCGCGAGCTGCCTGAATTCGCCATCGCGGTCCGAGACCAGCCAGATGCCGCTGTCGTCGCGCTTGAAGCCGGCGGCCAGGAAGCTCGCCTTGCGCTTGCTGCCGGGCGCCGGCAGCAGTTGCCGGGTCTTGCCGCTGCGCAGGTCGAGCAGCCACAGCTGCGACTCGGTGGCGGAGATGTAGCGCGTCAGCGCCACGTGCCTGTCGTTCCACGACACACCGCCCACGCCCCAGCCGGTGCCGGGCAGCTCGGCGACCTTGCGGCGCTGCCCCGGGTTCAAGGGATCGATCAGCGTGAGCGTCTGGTGGAGCCTTTCGCGGCTGCCGCCCTGCGCGGTGCGGTCCAGTGGCACCGAGCCGACGAGCAGCTGGCTGCTCTTGTGCAGCCAGCCCTGGATCTCGTGCCGCTCCTTCGGGTCGGTCAGCTGCGTCACCTGGCGATCGGCGAGGTCGAGCCGGTAGAGCTGGTCCGCCTCGTCGCCGCCGTTGCTGCGCTCGAACACGAGGTACTCGCCGCGCTGCGGCTCCCAGCTGGCCACGCTCACCGGTTCGGCGAAGTCGGTCAGCGCCTCGGGCTCGGCCATCGGCGCGGCGATGCGGAACAGCTGCGTCGTGCTGCCGCCTGCCTTGCGGTGGGTGACGAGCATCTCGCGGCGCGTCGGATGCCACTCGAGGAAGCCATGGCCGCGGAAGTCGGTGTAGCGCGCCACCTGCTGCGCCAGCGAGGCCGGGATCGGCGGGATGTCCTGCAGCACCAGGTTCGGGTTCGGCGCCACCCAGGCCTCGGCCGCGGGCGCTGCCGGTGCGGCGGCAGGACGAGGCGGCGCCGCAGGCGGCAACGCCACGCAGGCCACGAGAAGCAGGAACGGGACGGTCAGGGCAAGGCGGCGCATCGGTTCGTTTTCAGGCGGACAGGGCTGCACATTCTGGCGCCACGGGCGGGCGCCGCGCGATCGGCGATCAGCTCAGCTCGCGCACGTCGCCCACCGGCGGCTCGCCGAAGTCCGGCCGATCCAGGCAGGCCAGCACGCGGGCCGCGGCAGCGTCGACGCTGGTGAGCTGGCCTTCGCGCTGCAGCGCGACGAAGCGCTCGCGGTCCGGGAAGGCGCGTTCGTCGGCCGTGCGCAGCTGCACCTGCATCTCGGTGTCGATGACGCCGGGCGCCAGCGACAGCACCCGCGCGCCGTTGGGCACCAGCGCCTCCTCGAGCGCAAGGCAGCGCGTCAGGTGGTCCATGCCGGCCTTGGCGGCGCAGTAGGCGGCGCTGCTGGCCATGGCCCGACGTCCCAGCCCCGAGGAGATGTTGAGCACGCGCCGCTGGCCGCTCCAGTCGCGGGTGGCGTCGAGGAAGGCCGCGCACAGCAGCGCCGTGGCCTCCAGGTCGATGCGCAGCGTGCGGGCCAGGCCGGCGAGGTCGGCATCGCGCAACGCGCTCGGTGAGTCGATCGCACCGGCGTTGTTGATCAGCACGGCGCGCTCGAACTGCTGTGCGTCGAAGCCGGCCAGGGTGTCGCGCAGCCGCTGCGCGGCGGGCAGGGCGTCGGCCAGGTCCACGGGCCACTGCCCGAGGGTCGCGCCACGCTCGGCGGCGAGCCGGGCCAGTGTCTCGTTGGTGCGCCGCGACAGGCCGATCAGCGTGTGGCCGGGCGCCAGCAGGCGGGCCGCGATGGCCTCGCCCATGCCCCTCGAATGGCCGGTGAGGATGTAGAGCTGCGCACCCACCAGGTTCAGGCCGCAGCCATCTGCTGGATGCCGGCGATCGCCCACTCGCGGCTGCCATCGAGCGGACGCACCAGGTGCCACACCTCGTCGAAAGGCGTGGCGCCGCTGTCGCGCAGCTCGCGCACCAGGCCGTGAAAGCGCACGCTGACGACCTGGCGCTCGCTCTCCTGCACCACGTCGAGCACCTCGGCGTCGATCTGCACCACGTCGGTCTGCTGAGGCGCGTTGCCGCGCTCCTGCAGGTCCAGGCGGATCGAGGCGAACAGCTCCGGCGTCGTGAAGGCGCGCAGGTCGTTCAGGTCGGCACCGTCGTTGGCGGCCTGCATGCGGATGAAGATCATCTTGGCGATGCGTTCGAAGCCGGCGGCATCGAAGTCGGCCGGCACGTGACCGGAAGACGCACCCGCCGCCGTCAGCGGCGCCGCGGCGGCGGCAGCGGGCTGGGCCTGCGCCGTGCGCCAGCTCGCGGTGTCGGCCGGCAGCGGCGCGCCGGCGCCCGCCAGCCGCATGCCCGAGGGCGCGGCGCCGTTCGACGCGAAGCGGCGCATCAGCAGGCGGACCACGAACACCGCCACCATCGCCAGCAGGGCAATCATCATGACGTTGGCGAGTTCGTCGCCGAAGCCGAGGTGGCTGGCCAGCGCAGCCAGGCCCAGGCCGGCAGCCAGACCGGCGATCGGCCCCATCCACGAGCGCTTGGGCGCTGCTGCTGCGGCGGCTGCCGGCGCGGCCGGCGCCGGCGTGGCGGCGTTCTGGGCCGGCTTGGCCGGTAGCGAATCGGGCGTGCTACGTGCCGGCAGGGAGCGCTGGATGCCGGCGCTGCCGCCGCCTCCCAGGCGCTTGGCGTCGGCCACCGAAGGCAGCAGGGCGAGCGAGCACAGGGCGAGCGAGAGAGCGAGGAGCCAGCGTTTCATGGTGTCTCAATCCTTCGTGAGGGTCTTGCCATCAGGGGGCGCGCGGATGATACGCAGCGGGGCCGGCTCGAAGGCCAAGACCCTGGGCGAAGATGGGGCGGGCGGCGTGCTTTGCAAGCCACGCCGGCAATTGACCCTGCGCTGCACGCGTGCCACACTGCGCGCCTTCGCCGGCCACGCCCCGTGGCCACCGATCCACCCGAGCCTGAGGAGACGCGCAATGAAGACGATTGATCTTGCCCCCTCAGTGGCCGCCGCCTGACGCGCCTCGGGTCTTTTCCCTTCGAGCCGATCGAATCCTGACCTGAGACGCGGCCTCTCGCGCCGCGCCCGTTTCCGCCTTGTCCGTTCCCCATGCGCCGCATGGGGCCGAACGGCATGCGTTCGCGCATGCCCTGCGAAACACAGGTTCATCAACCACCATGATCGACTTCGATTTCGAGCGACTGCGCTCGATGGGACTCACTCCCGCACTGGCCAGCCGCGCCACGGCCTGCGCCAGCGAACCGCCGCTGGCCGAGCTGGCCTGCCGGCTGATGCGACTGACCGTGCTGCACCGCGAGACGCTGCGCCTGCACGATGGCGAGCGCGAGATCAGCGCCCGCGTGATGCCGCGCCTGGCCCGGGCGCTGTTCGATGCCGAGGATTCACTGGCCGTCGGCGACTGGGTGCTCTGCGCGACCGACGCGCACGGCACCCACTGGGTGCACGAACGCGTGCCGCCGCTGACGCACCTGGTGCGCCGCGATGCCGACGGGCGCCGCCATCCCGTGGTCAGCAACATCGACACGGCGCTGCTCGTGATGGGCCTGGACGACGACTTCAACCCGCGGCGGCTGGAGCGCTTCATGGCGCTGGTGCAGGGCAGCGGCGTGCAGCCGGTGATCGTGCTCACCAAGGCCGACACGCTGGCCGACGCGCGCGCGCTGTTCTGCCGCATGCAGGAGCTGCGCGAGCGCCTGCCCGCCGGCGTGGAGATGGTGGCGGTGGACGCGCGCGACGCCGAAGCGGCGGCCTGCCTGGCCGAGCACACCCTGAGCGGCCGCACCCTGGCGCTGCTGGGTTCGTCGGGCGCAGGCAAGTCGACGCTGACCAACACGCTGCTCGGCGACTCGCTTCAGGACACCGGCGCCGTGCGCGAGAGCGACGGCCGCGGCCAGCACACGACGACGGCGCGGTCGCTGTTCCGCCTGCCCGGCGGTGCCTGCGTGATCGACACGCCGGGCCTGCGTGCGTTGCGGCCCGATGCCGACGAAGCGCGCGTGGCGGCCACCTTCGCCGACGTGGCGGCGCTCGCGGCGCAGTGCCGCTTCCGCAACTGCACGCACCGCGAGGAGCCTGGCTGCGCGGTGCGCGAGGGGGTGGAGAACGACCGCCTGCGCAACTACCACAAGCTGCTGCGCGAGGCACGCCGCGACACCATGAGCGCGCTCGAGCGGCAGCGCCAGGTGGCGCAGTGGAAGGCGCGCGGCCGCGCCGGCGCAGCGCGCGCCAAGGCCAAGCGCGCGCCGGGCTGAACGCTCAGGCCGAGGCGGGCTGGCGACTGTCCTGTTCGCTGTCACCGTGCGGCGTGCAGGCGGCCGAGCCGCAGCCGCTGATCTCGGCCGCCGGCAGCGCCTCGGGGCGCGACACCGCGCCGGTGCGAGGGTCGTGGCCGACGCTGCGCAGGTGCAGGGCCAGGCCGGCATCCATGCTCTGCGCATGCTGCGGGAACCACTGAGCGAGCTCGGCGGACATCATGCGCAGGAGTTCGAGGTCGCCGGCTTCGGCGCGCTTGAGCCCTTCGCGCATCACGTTGAGCACCACCTGGTGCTGAACCGCGTGGCAATTGCCCGAGGCGAAGCGGGTTTCGCGCATCCAGCGGTCTTCCTGCCCGAAGTGCTGTTCGGTGTGCTCGATCAGCACCTGCCACGCCGGCAGCAGCGTGTCGTCGCCCGCGGCATCGACCGCCGCGAGCAGGTCGACGAACTCGCGGTGCGTGTCATCCATCTGGGGCAGATCGAGCGCAAGCGCGTCGGACCATTCGAGCACGGGCATGTGGAGCCTCCACGTTTCGGTTGGCCGGCAGTCTGGCCGCGCTGCGCCGCGGCTGCCTTGAGTCAGGTCAACCTGGTCCGGTGCGTCGCGTCGCAAAGTGATCGGCTGCATCACAAAGAAGGATCCGACGCATGGCACGCACGACCGCCACCACCCGCAGAACCCCGCGCACCACGGCGGGCCAGGCCCCGGCCGCCAGCGGCAAGAGCGCCGCCGCAGCCCCCCGGCGGCGCGGCCCGCGCCGTGCCGCGCAGGGCGACGTGATCGACGGCCAGGACGGGCGGTCGCTGGAGAACGAGGTGGTGTCGCAGGCGGTGCAGGCGGCGCAGGGATCGCAGATCGCGGCCCTGGGCGACATCCTCGAGCGCGGGCAGGACGCGCAGGAGACCGCGCGGCAGTTGCGCGCCATCCTCGAGGGCGCCTCGCCCGACGACGCGGCAGCGCTGCGCCGCGAGCTGCTCGAGGGCGCGCAGGCGCTGCAGCGCAGCCGCCTGGTCAAGCCCGACGAGGAACTCGCGGCCGATTGGCGCAACGGCGCCTATCCGTACAAGAACCTCATGTCGCGCAAGAACTACGAGGCGCAGAAGTACCTGCTGCAGGTCGAGTTGCTCAAGCTGCAGGCCTGGGTGAAGGAAACCGGGCAGCGCGTGGTGCTGTTGTTCGAGGGCCGCGACGCGGCCGGCAAGGGTGGCGCGATCAAGCGCTTCATGGAGCACCTGAATCCGCGCGGCGCGCGTGTCGTCGCGCTCGAGAAGCCGAGCGAGACCGAGCGCGGCCAGTGGTACTTCCAGCGCTACGTCGAGCACCTGCCCACCGCCGGCGAGATCGTCATGTTCGACCGCAGCTGGTACAACCGCGCCGGCGTCGAGCGGGTGATGGGCTTCTGCAATGCGCACGAGTACGAGGAGTTCATGCGCCAGGCGCCGGACTTCGAGCGCCACCTGGTGCGCAGCGGCATCCACCTGATCAAGTTCTGGTTCTCGGTCAGCAAGGCCGAGCAGCGGCGCCGCTTCAAGGAGCGCGAGGCGCACCCGCTCAAGCAGTGGAAGCTCAGCCCGATCGACATGGCCTCGCTCGACAAGTGGGACGACTACACCAAGGCCAAGGAGGCGATGTTCTTCGAGACCGACACCGCCGATGCGCCATGGACGGTGATCAAGTCGGACTGCAAGAAGCGCGCGCGCCTGAACGCGATGCGCTACGTGCTGCACAAGCTGCCCTACACGAACAAGGACCTCGAGCACATCAAGCAGCTCGATCCGCTGCTGGTCGGCCGCGCGCACGTGGTCTACGAGCGCGGCGAGCGCACCAGCGGCGCGATCCTCTAGCCCAGGGCGGCGACTAGAACGGCGCGGCGCTGTCGAAGGCCACTGCGCTGCCGTCGGCCGGGTGCGCGAAAGCCAGGCGCGTGGCGTGCAGCAGCAGCCGCGGCGCCGCCGCGGCGAGCTCGGGCGGCGCATAGAGCGTGTCGCCGAGCAGTGGGTGGCCGATCGCCGCGAGGTGCACGCGCAGCTGGTGCGAGCGGCCTGTCAGCGGTTCCAGCGCGATCCGCGTGGCCTGGGGCGTGACGCCGCGTTCGAGTACGCGCCAGCGTGTCAGCGATGGCCTGCCTTGCTCCGTGTCGACCTTCTGCCGCGGCCGGTTCGGCCAGTCGGCGGCCAGGGGCAGGGCGATTTCGCCCGCTTCGTCCTGCAGGTCGCCCGCGACGATCGCTTCGTAGCGCTTGTCGATCCGCCGCTGCGCGAAGGCGATGCTCAGCAGGCGCTGCGCCTCGGCCCCGCGCGCGAACAGCACCAGTCCCGAGGTCGCCATGTCGAGCCGGTGCACCACCAGCGCATCGGGCCACTGCTCGCGCACGCGATGCCACAGGCAGTCGTGCAGTTCGAGCGGCCGGCCCGGCACCGTGGGTAGGCCGGCGGGCTTGTCGGCGACGATCAGCTGCGCGTCGTGGTGGACGATGATCATGGCGGGCCTTCGACCAGCCGGTCGCGCCGCGCCAGTGCCGGGAACCAGCGCACCCACAGGGCCGCGATGGCCATCGAGCCCACGCCGCCGAGCACCACCGAGCCCACCGGCCCGAGCAGCGCCGCGGTGACTCCCGACTCGAACTCGCCGAGCTGGTTGGACGCGCCGATGAACACCGAGTTGACCGCGCTGACGCGGCCGCGCATCTCGTCGGGCGTCTCCAGCTGCACCAGCGACTGGCGGATCACCACGCTGACCATGTCGGCGGCGCCGGCGATGGCCAGCATCAGCATCGACAGCAGCAGCTGCGTCGACAAGGCGAAGCCCAGCGTCGCGGCGCCGTAGACGCCCACCGACGACAGCAGCACGAAGCCGGCGCGCTGCCGGATCGGCCAGCGCGACAGCAGCAGCGCGGTGGCCAGCGCGCCGACTGCCGGTGCGGCACGCAGCAGGCCCAGGCCCCAGGGGCCCACGTGCAGCACGTCCTTGGCGAACATCGGCAGCAGCGCGCTGGCGCCGCCGAGCAGCACGGCGAACAGGTCCAGCGAGATCGCGCCGAGCACCACCTCGCGCTGGCGCACGAAGCGCACGCCGGCGAGCAGCGTGTCCAGCGTGGCGGCACCGGCGATGCGCGCCACGTGCGCGTAGCGCACGCCGAGCACCATCGCGCAGGACAGCAGGAACAGCGCGGTGCAGCTCGCATAGACCGCCGGCGCGCCGGCCACGTAGACGAATCCGCCGATGGCGGGGCCGGCGATGATGGCGCCTTGCATGCCGGCCGAGCTGAAGGCCAGCGCGCGCGGCAGCACCTCGACGGGCACGAGCAGCGGCGTGATCGACTGTTGCGCGGGCAGCTGGAAGGCCTTGGCCGTGCCGATCAGCACCGACAGCGCCAGCAGCAGCTCGCGGCTGGCCCAGCCCTGCCAGGCGGCCAGCGCGAGTGCGGCGGCCACGGTGGCCTGCAGCGCCATGCAGGCGGCGAGGATGCGCGCGCGGTGGTAGCGGTCGAGCACGTGGCCGGCGAGCAGCACCAGCAGCAGCGAGGGCATGAACTGCATCAGCCCGACGAGACCCAGGTCCCAGGCGCTGGCCGTCAGGTCGTACATCTGCCAGCCGATGGCCACCATCAGCATCTGATTGGCGGCCGTGCCGGCCAGGCGCGCGAACCAGAAGCGCATGAACGCGCGGTGGCGCAGCAGCGACTCGCTCAACGCTGGCCGGCCCCTTGCATGCGTGCCGACGCGAGGTGGTGCACGCCGGGCTTGCCGGACACCGTGGCGGCGATCAGCGCGGCGGCGACGTCGCGTGCCTCGATGGGGCGCACGCCGCGCGGCACCAGGCCCATCACGGGGCGCAGCAGGCGCATCGTCCAGACTTCGCCGGGCCGCTCGGGCTGGCCGAGCGCGGCGCGGTCACCGACCAGCAGCGAAGGCTGCGCGAAGTTGACCTGCTCGTAGCCGAGTGCGGCGACATCGGCCTCCATGTCGCCCTTGACGCGGTTGTAGAAGACGCGGGAGTGGCTGTCGGCACCCAGTGCCGAGACGATGGCGATGCGCCGTGCACCGGCCGCGCGGGCCGCGCGCGCGGTCGCCAGCACGTAGTCGTGGTCGACCTGCCGGAAGGCCTCCTGCGAGCCGGCGACCTTGATGGTGGTGCCCAGCGCGATGTAGACGTCGTCGACCTTGGGCACCCGGTTCAGGTGCGAGAAGTCGACGTTGTGCAGTTCGAGCTTGGGGTGCGACTCGATGCCGGGCGCCGCGCGGCGCAGCAGCACATGCACGCGGCTCACCGCCGGATGGTTCAGCAGCTGCGGCAGCAGCGCCCGGCCCACCAGCCCCGTCGCGCCCGCCAGCAGGACAGCGCGGGGAGCGGGTGGTGGCGCGGGCTTGGCAGGCATGGCCGGACTCTAGCGCGCCTGCGGCTGCGCGCTCAACGTGGCTTGGGCTGCGTCAGGCGCGGTTGCGGCTTGCCGCCGCCGCCACGCTGGTCGCTGCCGCGCGCCGGTGCCGGGCCGCGGCTGTGCGGCTGGGCCTGCGGCGCGGCGTGCGGGGCGTGCGAGCCG
>CAZVLY010000026.1:0-6304 GCA_964628175.1 uncultured Piscinibacter sp.
TTCGCTGTCGTTCCATCCGGGGCGAACTCGGCAGGTCGACCCGGAAGAGCCATTCCCTGTCCCGACCTCGCCAGCCAAGACTGCCGGTCGAATCCGGACACAGGCACCCGTTGGAGGCCCCGCAGCACAGGGCAAACATCGGCAGGCGTCACCCAGGCCGCTCGAGGCGCGGTGCAGAGCCTGCATGCTTGAACCGGCGCTAATCCTGGTCCGGGCTGCCCTTGTGCTTCTTGTAGGTGTGGATGAAGCGACCGAACGCCTTGTCCTTGTTGCGCCGTTCGCTCAGCGACAGGTCGTGGAATGCCGACTCCTTGCGCAGCTTCAGGTAGTTCCTCAGGTGCTTTTCGCTGATCTCGTTCCTTTCAACCGCCGCACGCACCGCGCAACCCGGTTCGCTGCCATGGGTGCAGTCGGGAAAACGGCACTGACTCGCAAGCGCGGCGATGTCGGCAAAAGTCTCTTCGATCCCAACGCCGGCGCCCAGCATGCCCAGTTCGCGCATGCCGGGCATGTCGATCAGCAGGGCCCCGTGCGCCAAGACGATCAGGTGGCGCCGCGTGGTGGTGTGGCGGCCCTCCCCGGTGTGGCTGACCTCGCGGGTCTCCAGGTCCCCGTCGCCGAGCAGCCGGTTGATCAGCGTCGTCTTGCCCACGCCCGATGAGCCCAGCAGGCAGTAGGTCTTGCCCGGGGCCATGAGCGCTCGAACCTGGTCCACGCCCTCGCCCGTCACGTTGCTCACGCAGACCACCGGGGCATCCACGCCCACGAGCCGTATCTGCCCCATCAGGCGCTCCAGCGCTTCCGGGCTGATGAGGTCCGTCTTCGTCAGCAGCACCACGGGCTCGATATGGCCGTCCCGCGCCATCACAAGGTAGCGCTCGAGCCGGGGAATGTTGAAGTCGAAGTGGCACGACTGCACGATGAACGCCGTGTCGATGTTGGCGGCGATCATCTGGAACTCGACATCCCGCCCCGCAGCCTTGCGCCGCAGGAAAGAACGCCGCGGCAGCACGCTGTGGATGCTCGCCTGGCTGCCGGCATCGCGGTAGCGCACGCCCACCCAGTCGCCCACACAAGGCAGGTCGACCGAAGACTCGGCCAGGTGCAGCAGCTTGCCCGTCAGCTCGGCGGGTACCTCGCCCTGCTCGTTGCGCACGAGATAGCGACCGCGGTCGACCGCGGTGACCCGGGCAGCCGACAGTTCCAGCGCCACCAGTTCGCTGGCTTGGCCCGCCAGCCAGGGATCCAGACCCAGCTCACTCAGCGTCATGGTGACAGTGTCGCAGAGGGCGGGGTGCCATCCCAGGTGGGCGAGGGTTTCTCGATCGCCCACCGCAGTGGGATGGCCGCGACAAACTTCAGCTGGCGGAGAAGCTGCCGACCGCCGGCGACTGCTCCTGGCCGACAGCGGCCATTGCCCCCGTGCGACCGGAGAGACCGCATTCGCGACGGACGCCTTTCCTTTCGACGGAATCGATGTCTCGCAATTGCCAGCCGTCGGCAGCCGCCCTCTGCAGCCATGGCACTAGACGGTCGGGCATGGACCCCGACCAGCTGGACACGATCTCGACATCGGTGTGTGAACGAGGCCGATGCTGACCCACACCGCGACACTGAAGTACAGCGTCATCCACACCACTTCGCCGCGCCATTCGGCCCAGCGATGCGAGACGACCCAGCGGCCGGAGACATCGGCGAAGCCCGCCGCCACGTCGAGATAGATGCGCCCCCGCGCCTCGTCGGCCAGCCAGCGTGCCCAGTACATGGGCACGTCCACGCTGAACATGTAGACCACGTACGCCAGACCACCCAGGCCGCAGGCCAGCGCAAAGACCCGCGCCGCGCCCTCGATGCGCCTGCTGATCCACAGCAGGCTCACCACCGTCAGCGCGGCACAGGTTCCCCAGAGGGACTCCTCGATCACGTGGCCGAGGTTGGATGTCGTCAGCACGGCATGCCAAGAACAAGTCTCTGCGACGAGGATAAGCGGCACGAGCAGCCGTGACGAGGTTCGCGCCAGCGTGCTGCCGCTCGCAACCGACACGGCACGCAGCAGCAAGGCCCATTGCGCGGCAAAGCAGAGTTCCGCCACCGTGGCGACCGAACGGCCGATCGCGACGCTGGAGACCCAGGAATCGATCAGGCACAGGCGCGGAACGTCGTAGACCGGGACCACGGAGCGCCAGGCGCAGCCCGCCACGTAGCCGGCCGACAGCAGCAGCTGCAGGCGCCGAAAGGCGGCTTCGTCGGCATCGATCGAGCCGACGTTGCGACGAAGTGCGCGAGCCGACCACGCCCAGGCCAGCACGTTGAGCGCGGCGATCGTGCAGAGGACCGACCACCAGGTCAGCGTGTGCGTGACCACATCGGACTCCTTGGAAAAGGTATAAACGATTTATACACTTTTCAAGGTTCGATTCAAGCGCCGGAACCCGGATGCCCGCTGCCGCGCGCCGAGTTCAGTTACGCTCGATGCATGTCCATCGGCATACCGCGCCCATGAGTCATTCGGCCACGGTCGGGGGAGAGCGTTTCGCCTTCGCGGATCTGCGCGAGCTGATGGCCAAGGCCACGCCGCTGCGCTCCGGTGACCAGCTGGCCGGGCTGGCCGCCGGCAGCGCGCGGGAGCGGGTCGCGGCCCGCCAGGCGCTGGCCGACCTGCCGCTGTCGGTGTTCCTGAATCAGGCGCTCGTGCCCTACGAATCCGATGCCGTCACGCGCCTGATCGTCGACTCGCATGACGCGGTGGCCTTCGCGCCGGTGTCGCACCTGACCGTCGGCGCCTTTCGCGACTGGCTCCTGGCCGACGAGGCCGACTCGACCGTTCTCGCCGCGCTGGCGCCTGGCCTGACGCCCGAGATGGTCGCCGCCGTCAGCAAGCTGATGCGCAACCAGGATCTGATGTCGGTGGCCAGCCGCTGCCAGGTGGTCACCCGCTTTCGCGACACCCTCGGTCTGCCCGGGCACCTGGCCGTGCGCCTGCAGCCCAACCACCCCGCGGACAGCCCGGCCGGCATCCTCGCCAGCGTGCTCGACGGTCTGATGTACGGCGCCGGCGACGCCGTCATCGGCATCAATCCGGCGGCCGACAGCGTGCCGGAGCTGGTGCAGCTGCTGCAGTTGCTCGACGAACTGATCCAGCGCCACCAGGTGCCCACGCAGGCCTGCGTGCTGACGCACGTGACCAACACGCTGCAGGCCATCGAACGTGGCGCGCCGGTGGACCTGGTCTTCCAGTCGATCGCGGGGACCGAGGCCGCCAACCGAAGCTTCGGCGTCGACCTGGCCCTGCTGGACGAAGCGCATGCCGCGGCGCTCTCGCTGCGGCGCGGCACGCTGGGCGACAACCTCATGTACTTCGAGACCGGGCAGGGCAGTGCGCTGTCCGCAGGGGCGCACCATGGCGTGGACCAGCAGACGCTCGAGGCCCGCGCCTACGCCGTCGCACGCCGCTACCGGCCCTTGCTGGTCAACACGGTGGTGGGCTTCATCGGGCCCGAGTACCTGTACGACGGCAAGCAGATCGTGCGTGCCGGCCTGGAAGACCATTTCTGCGGCAAGCTGCTCGGCCTGCCGATGGGCTGCGACATCTGCTACACCAACCACGCCGAAGCCGACCAGGACGACATGGACAACCTGCTCGTGCTGCTGGCCGCCAGCGGCGTGAACTTCGTGATGGGTGTGCCCGGCGCCGACGACGTGATGCTGAACTACCAGAGCACCTCGTTCCACGATGTGCTCTTCGTCCGGCGCCTGCTCGGCCTGAAGCGTGCGCCGGAATTCGAAGCCTGGCTGCAGGAGATGGGCATCACCGATGCGACGGGCGGGCTGCGCCCGGCCGGCACGAGCCCGGCCCTGGCGGCGTCCATCGCCCAACTGCTGACGGCGCCCGCGCCATGACGACGAGCCCGACGACGCCGGCACCCGACCCCTGGGTCGAACTGCGCCGGCACACCCCGGCGCGCATCGCGCTGGGTCGCTGCGGAGCCGGTTTGCCGACGGCGGAGGTGCTGAGGCTGGCCAGCGCGCATGCGCAGGCGCGCGATGCGGTGCACGTGGCGCTGGACGTCGCGGCGCTGCGCTCGCAGCTGCAGGCCGAAGGCTGGGAGACCGAGCAGGTGGCCAGCCGCGCGGCCTCGCGCGAGGAGTACCTGCGGCGGCCCGATCGGGGCCGGCGGCTGGCGGAGCAGGATGCAGCCCGCCTGCAAGCCACCACTGCCGGGCCGGTCGATCTGGTGGTGGTGCTGGCCGATGGTCTGTCCGCCGTCGCCGTGCAGCGCCATGGTCTGCCGGTGATGAAGGCGCTGCGCGACGCGCTGGGCGGCGCGCTGCGCTGGGCGCCGCTGATCGTCGCCACCCAGTCGCGCGTCGCCCTGGCCGACGAGGTCGGTGCGCTGCTCGGCGCCAGGCTGTCGCTCATCCTGATCGGCGAACGCCCGGGGCTGAGCTCGCCCGACAGCCTCGGCGCCTACCTCACCTTCGATCCGCGCCCGGGCCGGGTCGACGCGCAGCGCAACTGCGTGAGCAACATCCGCCCCGAGGGCCTGGCGCCGGAAGCCGCGGCGCGGCGCATCGCCTGGTTGCTCTCGCAGGCCCTGCGGCGGCGAGTCAGCGGCGTGGCCTTGAAGGACGACAGCGCGGTCGATCTGCTGGACGCGTCGGGCTGAGCGCGGCGCCGCGGGTGCGGGCGCTCGCGCTGTCACCACGCCGTCACCGCCGCCGGTGAGCATGCCGGGCTTGCGGCCCACGGGTGACCCCTGGGATCCGCGCACCCACCCCAGGAGATCTCATGACACGACCGTCTGCCGCGCGCGCCCGCCCGGCCTTTTCTTCGTGGCTGCGCCATTGCGGCCGCGCCGTCGCCCTCGTCGTCGCGGCCACGGCCGTCGCCACCCCCGCGCTCGCCGACGACGATCGCGACGAATCCGACAGCTACGCCATCGGCCTGTGGGGCGACCTGCCGTACTCGCCCTTGCAGGCCAGCACCGGCATGCCGAACCTGATCGCCGACATGAACGCGCAGAAGCTGAAGTTCACGGTGCACGACGGCGACCTGAAGCAAGGCTCGGGCAGCCTGTGCGACGACAACCTCTACTACCAGGCGCTCGGATTCTTCGACGCGCTCAAGGCGCCGGCGATCTTCACGCCCGGCGACAACGACTGGACCGACTGCGATCGCCCGTCCAACGGTGGCTACAACTCGCTCGAGCGGCTCGACCGCGAGCGCGCCATCTTCTTCTCGACGCCGTTCTCGCTCGGCCAGCACAAGCTGCGCCAGGAGGTGCAGACGGCCCCGCTGTGCCTGGGCCTGAACGGCGCGGTGCCCTGCGTGGAGAACCGCCGCTGGCGCGTCGGCCGCGTGACCTACGTGACGCTCAACGTGCAAGGCTCGTGCAACAACCTCTGCGACACGGCGCCCAACCCCGCCGAGTGGGCGGCCCGGAACGCCGCCAACATCCAGTGGCTGCGCGAGAGCTTCGCGCAGGCGAAGGCGAGGAACTCCGTCGCCGTGATGGTCATCGCCCAGGCCAACCCCGGCTGGGACCTGAGCGACCCGACGCGTGCGCCGCTGCGCGACCCGAAGACCCTGGCCGAGACCGACGGCCAGCCCGACGGCTTCCGCGACTACCTGCTCGCCCTGCGCGACGAGGTGGTGGCCTTCCGCAAGCCGGTGGCCTACGTGCACGGTGACTCGCACTATCAGCGCATCGACAAGCCCTTCCTCAATGCGGCCGGGCAGCGCCTGGAGAACTTCACCCGCGTCGAGACCTTCGGCAACAACGCCGCCAACGGCAACAACGACGTGCAGTGGATCAAGGTGACGGTCGATCCGCGCAGCCGCGAGGTGTTCTCTTACCAGCCGCAGATCGTGCCGGGCAACCGCACCGCAGTGCCCGCACCGCAGTGAGCGACGACGCGCTCGGCGCGCGCGAGGCGCTGTCGCAGGTTCATGCGCAGGCGCAGATCGAGGCGCTGAAGCGGTTCGGCGATGGGCCGGCGATGCCGTGGCAGCCGCGCGCGGCACTGCGGCCCGCCGTCCGCCGGGTCTTGCTGGCCCTGGGCACGGTCGTCACGGCTGTGGCCGTCGCGGCATCGGCCTGGGCGCTCAGGCCGGCCCCGCTCGATGTCGATGCGGCGGACACAGTGAGCCCGGCCGCGCCCGCACGTGTCGAAGCAACGCAGGACGACGACATCGTCGATGCGGAACCCATGCCGATTCCTAGCACGCCATCGCCCGTCTTGCCGGCGCGGCAGGATGTCGCGCCGGCCACGCTCGTCGTCGAGCGCGACGGCGCCACGTGGC
>CAZVLY010000026.1:6404-22572 GCA_964628175.1 uncultured Piscinibacter sp.
TCGCTGCTGGGGCTGCCGTCGGACACCTTGCGCCAGCTCGCGGACATCGAAGCGCCTTGTGGCGATCGCGCGGCGCCGGGCTTGCCGGCGCTGGCCGCCGCGCTGGTCGTCCTGGCGATGATCGTGCCGCTCGGCCTCTGGCTGATCAAGCGCTGAGCGCATCCCCGTGCAGGTGCCGGCAGCGACGCCTGCGGCGGCCTGCGCCAATCGACGCGCAAGCGTCACGCCCGTGCCATGCGCGACTCCTAGCCTGAAGGGCCCGTCACCCCTTCATCCGGAGTGTTTCCATGTCGAAGACCCACCGAACCGATCGCCGCCACTTCATCCAGCTCACCGGCGCAGCCCTCGGCGCCGCCACCCTGCCCCGCTGGGCCGTGGCGCAATCGTCTCCCGCCATCGTGGCCTCCGATGCCACGCGGCCGGCTGCGCTGCAGGGTGTGCAGTTCGGCGACCCGTCGCGCGGCTCGGTGCTGGCCTGGAGCCGCAGCGACCGGCCCGCGCGCATGATCGTCGAGTGGAGCCTCGAAGCGCGCTTCCTGCAGCCCACGCGTCTCGTCGGCCCCTACGCCCTCGAAGGCACCGACTTCACCGCGCGGCAGGACATCTCCGGCCTGCCCGAGAACCGCGAGGTGTTCGTGCGCGTGATGTTCCAGTCGCTGACGAACGCCCGCGCGCTGTCCGAGCCGGTCACCGGCCGATTCCTCACGCCGCCGGCCAGCCGCGATGGCGACGAGGGCTGGCACCGCGGCGGGCGCGACCTGCGCTTCACCTGGGGCGGCGACACCGCCGGCCAGGGCTGGGGCATCAACCCGTCCTTCGGCGGCATGAAGATCTACGAGGCCATGCGCCGTCGCCAGCCGCTGTTCTTCATCCACAGCGGCGACGCCATCTACGCCGACGGCCCGATCCGCGAGTCGGTCGTCGCCGAGAACGGGCAGACCTGGACCAACCTCGTCACGCCCGAGGTGAGCAAGGTGGCCGAGACGCTGGACGAGTTCCGCGGTCGCTACCGCTACAACCTGCTCGACGAGAACGTGCGCCGCTTCAACGCCGAGGTGCCGCAGATCTGGCAGTGGGACGATCACGAGATCGTCAACAACTGGTCGGACTCGAAGGACCTGTCGGCCGATGCGCGCTACACCGAGAAGAACGTGCCGCTGCTGGTGGCACGCGGCACGCGGGCTTTCCTCGACTACGCGCCGATGCGGCCCTTCGACGCGCGCGAGTCGCAGCGTGTCTACCGCCGCTTCCATTACGGCCCGCTGCTCGAGGTCTTCGTGCTCGACATGCGCTCCTACCGCGGCCCGAACACCGACAACCTGCAGGCGACGCAGGGCGCCGACACCGCCTTCCTCGGCCGCGAACAGCTCGACTGGCTCAAGCGCGGCCTGTCGCAGTCGCGCGCCGTGTGGAAGGTGATCGCCGCCGACATGCCGATCGGCCTGAACGTGGGCGATGGCAGCACCGTGTCGGGCCAGCCGCGCTGGGAGGCCATCGCCAACGGCAACGGCGGGGCGCCGCTGGGCCGCGAGCTCGAGATGGCCGAACTGCTGCGCTTCATCAGGCGCGAGCGGGTGCGCAACACCGTCTGGCTGACCGCCGACGTGCACTACTGCGCCGCCCACTACTACGACCCGCAGCGCGCCGCATTCAACGACTTCGACGGCTTCTGGGAATTCGTCTCCGGCCCGCTCAACGCCGGTTCGTTCGGCCCGAACACGCTGGACGCCACCTTCGGCCCGCAGGTCGTGTTCTCCAAGGCGCCGCCGGCCGGCCAGGCCAACCTTTCGCCCTTCGCCGGACTGCAGTTCTTCGGCGAGGTCAACATCGATGCGCGCAGCGGCGCGCTGACGGTGGATCTGCGCGACATCGGCGGCGCGTCGGTGTTCAGCAAGACGCTGGCGCCGCGGATGGGCTGAGATCGATCGTCCCCGGCGGTCACACCCGCGTCACCGCCGGCGGCGAAGATCCGGGACCATGTCCACGAGCAACGCGAACATGGAGCACGACGACCCGCCCGGCCACCTGCGCGTGCGCACGGTGTGGATCTCCGACCTGCACCTGGGCACGCCGGGCTGCCAGGCGCGCGCGCTGATGGACTTCCTGCGCGATGTCGACTGCGAGACGCTGTACCTCGTGGGCGACATCATCGACGGCTGGCAGCTGCGCCGCTCCTGGTACTGGCCGCAGGCGCACAACGACGTGCTGCAGAAGATCCTGCGCAAGGCCCGCAAGGGCACGCGCGTGATCTTCGTGCCCGGCAATCACGACGAGTTCGCACGGCGCTACGTGACGCACAGCTTCGGCGGCGTCGAGGTCGCCGAGGAGTGCATCCACGTCACCGCCGACGGCCGCAAGCTCTGGGTCACGCACGGCGATCTGTTCGATGGCGTGATCCAGTGCGCCAAGTGGCTGGCCTACACCGGCGACATGGCCTACGAGTTCACGCTCAAGCTCAACCGCTGGTTCAACCGCGCGCGCGCCCACCTGGGCCTGCCGTACTGGAGCCTGTCGCGCTACCTCAAGCTCAAGGTCAAGCGCGCGGTGAGCTACGTCAGCGACTTCGAGATCGCCGTGGCCCGCGAGGCGCGCAAGCGCGGCGTGCACGGCGTGGTCTGCGGCCACATCCACCACGCGGAGATCCGCGAGATCGACGGCATCCTCTACTGCAACGACGGCGACTGGGTGGAGAGCCTGACGGCGCTGGTCGAGCACGCCGACGGCCGGCTGGAGATCATCGACCGCGGCGACACGGTCTGGCGCACTGCCTCGTCGGCCGCCGTCGAGCCGGTGCGTGAGCGGGAGGCTCCGGCAGGATTGCCCGAACCGGTGGCGCTGCGCGAGGCCGCGACTGTGCCTCACGCCTGACGCGGCCGGTGCGGCGCACTCAGGCGGCCAATGCCTGCATGGGCACGGCCGCGGGAGCCGCTTCTGCCGGGACCGCTGCGCCGCGCCCGATGCCCAGATGCTCGAAGCCGAGCGCCGCCATCTCCGCGGGGTCGTAGAGATTGCGCCCGTCGAACACGATGGCCTGGCGCATCGACGCGCGCAGGCGCTCGAAGTCGGGGCTGCGGAACTCGCGCCATTCGGTGACCAGCAGCAGCGCGTCGGCGCCCTCGGCGGCCTCGTACGGATCGGCGGTCAGCGTGAGCCCGTCGGCCACGCCGTGGCGCGACGCGTAGGCCGGCATGGCCACCGGGTCGAAGGCCCGCACGCGCGCGCCGCGGGCGAGCAACTCTTCTATCAGCACCAGGCTGGGTGCCTCGCGCAGGTCGTCGGTGCCCGGCTTGAACGCCAGGCCCCACAGACCGAAGCTGCGGCCGCGCAGGTCCGTGCCGAAGCGGGCGACGACACGCTGCGCGAGCAGCCGGCGCTGGCCGGCGTTGACCGACTGCACCGCGCCGAGCAGCGGCAGGTCCAGGCCGGCATCGCCGCCCATGCGGCGCAAGGCTTTCACGTCCTTGGGCAGGCAGGAGCCGCCCCAGCCGCAGCCGGCGTAGAGGAAATGCGTGCCGATGCGCGGATCGCTGCCGATGCCCTGGCGCACCAGTTCGATGTCGGCACCGAGGCGCTCCGCCAGCGCCGCCATCTCGTTCATGAAGCTGATGCGCGTGGCGAGCATCGCGTTGGCCACGTACTTGGTCATCTCGGCGCTGCGCACGTCCATCAGGAACAGGCGTTGGTGGTTGCGCTGGAACGGCGCGTACAGCGCCCGCATCAGCAGCGTGGCCTGTTCGTCGTCGGCACCGACGACGATGCGGTCGGGCCGCATGAAGTCCTCGATCGCCGCGCCTTCCTTCAGAAACTCGGGATTGGAGACGACAGCGAAGGGCAGCAGCGTGGCGCGGCGCCTGAGCTCGGCCTCGATCGTGAGGCGCACACGCTCGGCCGTGCCCACCGGCACCGTGCTCTTGTCGACCACCACCTTGTAGTCGCGCATGTGCGCGCCGATGGTGGAAGCTGCGGCGATCACGTGATCGAGATCGGCCGAGCCGTCCTCGGCCGACGGCGTGCCCACCGCGATGAAGACGATGGTTCCGTAGGCCACGGCCGTCGCGGCATCGGTGGTGAACTCCAGTCGCCCGGCTTCGCTGTTGCGCGCCACCAGGTCGGCCAGGCCCGGCTCGTGGATCGGCATCTCGCCGCGTTGCAGGCCGGCGACCCGCGCCGCGTCGATGTCGAGGCAGACGACGCTGTTGCCCATCTCCGACAGGCATGCCGCCGTCACCAGGCCGACGTAACCGGCGCCAAACACGCAGACCTTCATGGGAGTTCTCCGGTCAGTTCGGGCAGGCGAACCACTCCGCGCGGCACGGCGGCACGCATCAGCAGGTCGGCCAGGATCTCGGGGATCTCGAACACGGCGCGGTTGTCGATCGCGCGCACGCGCCGGCGCAGGGCCGGCAGGTCGGCGAGAACGCCGCCCACCGCCGCCGGCAGGGCCGCCACCGAGCGGACGACGCGGCCGACGCCATGGTCGACGACCCAGCGCGTGTTGAAACGCTCCTGCGGCATCGTCCAGGCATTCGAGAAGGTGATGACGGGCAGGCCCATGTGCACCGCCTCGCTGAGGCTGCCCGGGCCGGGCTTGCCGATGAAGTAGTCGGCCAGCGCCATGTGGCGGCCCACCTCGGGCGTGAAGCCGACGACGGCGTGCGCTGCACTGCGGCGCAGCTTGCGCAGGCGCTGCGCCAGCACCTCGTTGTGGCCGCACATCAGGATCAGCTGCTGCTCGCCGAGCAGCCGGGCGATCTGGTGCATCTGCATCGAGCCCTGGCCGCCGAAAAGCACCAGGCCGATCGGGCGCGATGGATCCAGGCCGAGCGCGGCGAGCCCGGCCTCGCGATCGACCCGTGTGTCGCGGTAGAACGCGGGGCGCAGGATCATGCCGCTGGTCAGCGAGAGCTGCGCGTCGCCGAAGCCGGCCTCGCGGGCCTGCTGCAGCGCGCGTTGGCTGCCGCACACCAGATGCTGGCGCTGACCGGGCTCGATCCAGAAATGCGGCGGATGGTCCGCCATGTCGGTGAGCACGGTGACGAAGGGCACCCCGGGCAGGGCGCAGACCAGCGAGTGGTGCAGCGCGCGGTTGAAGTTCGGGATCAGCGAGACCACCAGGTCCGGCTCGGTGCGCAGCCAGTGCTGCTGCAGCGTGCGCACCAGCGAGGCATGCGCCAGCCGGATCATGCCCTGCAGCAGCTTGAGCTCCTGCGCCAGGCCGAGCGTCCAGCCACGCGCGAGGCGCTTGTTGTAGAGGTCTTCCGGGTCCAGGCCGGTGACGCGGCGAAAGCGCCCCTGCGGGTCGATCACCTCGGTCAGGTTGACCAGCCGCACCGTCCAGGGCCGCTGCTGATCCTGCATGACCTCCTGCAGCGCCAGCGCCGCGGCGCGGTGGCCGCCGCCGGCATTGAAATACACGAGATCGATCGTCGTCATGGCGGGGCGGATGCTCGGCGACCTGCATGACCCGGCCGTGAAGCCCGCGCGACAGTCTCGTGAAACTCAGGCGGGCGCCGGCAGGCGCATCAGCGGCTGTCCCATGCGAATGCCCGTGCCGCTGCGGATGCCCTCGGCCAGCATGAAGCCTCGCGGGGCGAACACGATGATCGTCGAGCCGTGTTCGAACCAGCCCAGCTCCTGGCCCTTGGCGACCGCCGCGTCGCAGGGCATCTCGTTCGGACCGCGGTAGCGCAGGTGCAGCAGCATGTCGAGGCAATGCAGGCGCAGGCTCGCCACCAGGATGGCCGCCACCGGCACGATGGCGATCGGATGCCCGCCGCGGGCGAGCCGCATGCGCAGCACGGCGCGCTCGTTGCGGCAGAACAGGCGCTCGACACGGGTCAGTGCGATCGGGTTGACGTTCCAGGTGTCGCCGCTGAGGTAGGTGACATGCTCGATGCGGCCCTCGTGCGGCGCATGGAAACGGTGGTACATCGCCGAGGTCAGGCGCAGCGTGACGTAGACCCCGTCGTGGAAGGGCGCCGTGTCCTGCGAGGGGCCGAACAGCTCGCCGATCTCGTACGGGAAGCCCTTGGCCTGGAAGACGCGCGTGCCGGCCACCTCGCCGCAGGCACCGACGATGGCGTCGCAGGGGCTGCTCAGCACCTCCGGGTCCGCGGCAATCGGCCGTGCGCCCTCGACCAGCTCGCGGGTGAAGCAGTCGTGCAGGCTGGCGAAGCGCTGCTGCTTCGCCTCGCTCAGGTCCAGGTCGGTGAACAGGCGCCACACGGCGATCGAGACGCGGGCCAGCCAAGGGCTCTCGATCCGGCTGAAGCGGCCCATCAGGCGCGTGAGCAGGATGCGCGGCACGCGGTTGGTGAGCAGGAAGTTGAGGTCCTCCTGTTGAAGGAATCGGCGCAGCGCGGGCAGTTTCATGAGCTTGTCAATCAAGGCTGTTAGACAGGCACGGTCGCATCCGGACCGCACCATGGACGAAACATTCGCTCTCTCCGCCCTCGCGCTCGGCGCCCTGGCCTGGACGCTGCCGCGCGCCAAGCGCCGGCTCGAACTCTCGTGCGCCAAGCACCGCTCGCTGGCCGGGCACTCGCGCATGGCCAAGCGCATCGCCGGGCTGATCCCCGGCTATGCCTACGACGAGGAGCGCTTCTTCGGCTCCGACGACGCGCCGCTGGAGGTGCAGGCCCGGCGCCGCGCCGCCTTCCGCCGCCTGTGCGAGGATTTCGCACAACGCTTCGAGCACAGCGCCGCGATGACGGCGCAGGCGCGCGAGGGCCTGTCGGACCTGCAATTCACCGGCAGCTACCGTGTGCCCTTCCAGTACAGCCCCTACCTGCGCGAGCACCTGAAGATCGGCAGCTTCCTGCAGTCCTCGTCGGGCGTGACGGTGCAGGACCTGGACGGCAACGTCTTCCACGACCTCACCGGCTCCTACGGCGTCAACGTGCTCGGCTACGACGCCTACAAGGAGTGCATCGCCCGCGGTGTGGCGGCCGCGCAGTCGCTGGGACCGGTGCTCGGCGCCTACCACCCCGCCGTGCTCGACAACGTGCAGCGCCTGCGCGAGATCTCCGGGCTCGACGAGGTGTCGTTCCACATGTCGGGCACCGAGGCGGTGATGCAGGCGGTGCGGCTGGCGCGCTACCACACGCGGCGCACGCACCTCGTGCGCTTCACCGGCGCGTACCACGGCTGGTGGGAGGACGTGCAGCCCGGCCCCGGCAACCCGCTGCCGCCGCGCGAGACCTACACGCTCAAGGACATGGACGATCGCAGCCTGCACGTGCTGCGCACGCGGCGCGACATCGCCTGCGTGCTGGTCAATCCACTCCAGGCCTTGCACCCCAACGCCTCGGCACCGGGCGATTCGTCGCTGGTGGACAGCACGCGCCGTGCCGGCTTCGAGCGTGCGCGCTACACCGAGTGGCTGAAGCAGCTGCGCGCGGTGTGCACCGAGCGCGGCATCGTGCTGATCTTCGACGAGGTCTTCGTCGGCTTCCGCCTGGCGATGGGCGGCGCGCAGGAATACTTCGGCGTGCGCGCCGACATGGTCACCTACGGCAAGACGCTGGGCGGCGGCCTGCCGGTGGGCGTGGTGTGCGGGAAGCGCGAGCTGATGAAGCGATTCCGCGAGGAGCGCCCGGCCGACATCTGCTTCGCCCGAGGCACCTTCAATGCGCATCCCTATGTGATGACGACGATGCGGGCCTTCCTCGAGCGCCTGCAGCGGCCGGAGGTGCAGGCGCTCTACGCGGGCCTGGACGAACGCTGGAACGCGCACGCCGAAGGCTTCAACCGGGCGCTGGCCGAAGCCGGTGTGCCGGTGCGCGTGGCCAACCTGTCGTCGATCTGGACGGTGCTCTACACGAAGCCGTCGCGCTACAACTGGATGCTGCAGTTCTACCTGCGTGCGCATGGGCTGGCCCTGAGCTGGGTCGGGACGGGGCGGCTGATCTTCAGCCTGAACTTCAGCGACGAGGACGTTCGCAACGTGCGCCAGCGCTTCCTCGACGCCGCGCTGGACATGCAGGCCGACGGCTGGTGGTGGGACGATCCGTCGCAGTCGGACCGCGGCATCCGGCGCGGCATCCTGCGCGAGATGCTGCGCCAGCGCTTCTAGCCGGATCAGGACGGGTGCCGCACGTGCGGCATCGGGTCGATCAGCTCGCCGCGCAGCAGGTGCAGCGGCGCCTTGTGGTACAGCAGGATGTCGTGGAAGGGGTCGGTGAGGATCTTCGTCGCCCACACGAGTCCGGTGGCCAGGTCCTGCTGCATCCACAGCTGCAGCACGCGGAACAGCAGGCCCGTCACGCCCAGCGCCAGCCAGGCGATGCCGACGTCGTGCAGGAAACCCTGCCAGCCGGCAGCCGGCACGATCAGGCCGAACAGCGAGGGCTGCATCCACAGCACCGCCGGGATCAGCACCCACACGGCCAGCAGCACGATCTTGCGGCGGATGTTGTAGCCGACCTTGATCTCTTCCTTGTATTCGTCGCTGACCTGGTTGACCTGGTCGAAGCCGCGCGGCTCGAAGAAGAAGTGGCCGGCCTGCCGGCTGGTCATCGACACGCACCAGGCGAGCAGGGCGGCCGTCGCCGGGTCGACGAACAACAGCGCGTAGGCGACCAGGAAGCTGATCGCGCTGAGCAGGTGCAGGCTCTGGTTGATGCGGCTGTGGTGGTAGTAGCGGTGGTCGTCCCAGCGCTGGGTGCGCAATTGCTGGAGGAAGGCGTTCACGTGTCACCTCGGTGGCGGATGCGGGTGACGGAATGGTGAACACGCTGCGTGAAAGCGCCGTGACGGCGTGCCGACATCGCCGTGTCGCGCCGCTGTCATCGAACTGTTGCGCTCGGGCTCCACCATCCCGCCATGGACGCGACCCCCGACAGCGAACTGATCGTCGACCATTTCCCGGCGGCGTGGCGCTCGATGCGCATCGCCTGCGTGACGGAGACCTACCCGCCGGAGGTCAACGGCGTGTCGCTCACCGTGGCGCGCATGGTCGAGGGCCTGCACCGGCGCAACCACGACGTGCAGCTGGTGCGCCCGCGCCAGGCGGCCGAAACCGACGCCGGGAGCGCGCAGCGCTTCCAGGAAGTGCTGCTCAAGGGCCTACCGATCCCGCGTTATCCCAGCCTGCGCATGGGCCTGCCGTCCAAGCGCACGCTGATCCAGCTGTGGACGCACCACCGGCCCGATGTCGTGCACATCGCCACCGAGGGGCCGCTGGGCTGGTCGGCGCTGCAGGCGGCGCTGCAGCTCAAGCTGCCGGTGTGCTCGGACTTCCGCACCAACTTCCACACCTACAGCCAGCACTACGGCGTGGGCTGGCTGTACAAGCCGATCATGGCCTACCTGCGCAAGTTCCATAACCGCACGCTGTGCACCATGGTGCCCACCGAGGCGCTGCGCCGCGAACTCGCCCAGGCCGGCTTTCACAACCTGGCGGTGGTGACCCGCGGCGTGGACACCGTGCAGTTCGGCCCGGCGCACCGCAGCGAAGCGCTGCGCCGGTCGTGGGGTGCCGGGCCCGACACGCTGGTCGTCAGCTGTGTCGGTCGGCTCGCCCGCGAGAAGAACCTCGATGTGCTGCTGGCGGCCTTCGAGGCCATCGTTCGCGAACGGCCGCAGGCGCGCCTGCTGGTCGTGGGCTCGGGCCCGCTGCGCGCCGAGCTCGAGGCCCGCTGCCCGCAGGCCATCTTCGCCGGGCAGCGCACCGGCGACGATCTGGCGGCGCACTATGCGTCGTCGGACCTGTTCCTCTTCCCCAGCCTGTCGGAGACCTTCGGCAACGTCACGACCGAGGCGCTGGCCAGCGGCCTGCCGATCGTGGCCTTCGACTACGCCGCCGCCGCGCAGGTGATCGCGGCCGACGAGCAGGGCGTGCGCGTGCCCTTCGGCGACGGCGCGGCCTTCGTGCGCGCCGCCGTGGCGCTGGCGCTCGACGGGCCGCGCCGTGAGCGGCTCGGGCAGGCCGCCCGCATGCGCGCCACGGAGCTGGACTGGGAGTCGATCGTGCAACGTTTCGAGAGCGTGCTCGCCGGTGCCATCCGCCAGGGTGCCGTGCCGGGCGGCCTGCCGCTCGCATCGGCGCTGCGCCGAGCCCTCTGAGTCGAGGCGTCCAGGCGCCGTTCAGTCCGCCATGTGCCGTGTTCGGCGCATCAGCACGAGCATCGCGGCCGCGACCAGCGCTCCGAAGCCGCACAGCAAGGGCACGATCTGCACGTCGGCCGCCACCAGGCCGGCGTAGACGGCCAGCATCAGCAGGATGCTGGCGTTCTCGTTGAAACCCTGCACGGCGATCGAGCGGCCGGCGGACAGCAGCTCGCAGCCGCGGTGCTGCAGCAGCGCGTTCAGCGGCACGACCATCAGCCCGCCCACGGCGCCGGCCAGCACCAGCAGCGGCACTGCGAGCCACACACGGTCCGTCACCGCCACCACGGGCAGCAGCAGGCCGAGCCCGACGCCGAAGGCCAGCATGCGGCGGGCGCGGGCCAGCGGCACCCAGCGGCCGGCCGCCGCCGCGCCGACGACCACGCCGACCGCCACCGCGGCCTGCAGGTAGCTCGCCTGGTGCAGCGGCAGGCCGAGGTGGTCCTGCGCCCAGCGCAGCACGGCGAACTGCAGCGTGGCGCCGGCACCCCAGAACAGCGTGGTCGCGGCCAGCGAGAGACCGCCCTGCGGGTCGCGCCACAGCGTGAGGTTGGCGCCGGCAAAGTCGCGCAGCATCGCGACCGGGTGGATGGAGCGCGCCGCATAGCGCGCGCCGCTGTCGGGGATGCCCAGGTTGAGCGCGGACGCGAGCGCGTAGACGCCGAGCAGCATCAGCAGCGCCGGTGTGGCCGAGCCCGCGGCCACGATGCCGGCCGCGTGCGTGCCTTCGGCCAGCAGGGCATGCAGCGACGTGGCCTGCAGTGCAGGGCTGACCAGCACGCCGCCCAGCACCGTGCCGAGCAGCACCGCGCACACCACGGTCACCTCCAGCCAGCCGTTGGCCGCCACCAGCTGGCGTGGCGCGACCATCTCGGTGACCAGCCCGTACTTGGCCGGCGCGTAGGCGGCGGCGCCGAAGCCGATCACGGCGAAGGCGGCGATCGGGTTCACGCCCGCCAGCAGGCCGATCACGCCCAGCACCTTGACGCCGTTCATCCAGGCCATCAGTCGCGCCTTGGGCATGGCGTCGGCCAGCGGCCCCACCAGCGGCGCCAGAAAGACGTACGACAGCGTGAAGCCGAACTTCAGCAGCGGCGCCCACCAGGCCGGCGCGCCGCGGGCCTGCAGCAGCGCCATGGTGACGATGAGCAGCGCGTTGTCCGCCAGGGCCGAGAAGAACTGCGCGGCGATCAGGCGATGGAAGCCTGCCGGCAATCGGTCGGCTGCCTGCAGCGTGGCGGACACCTCAGCCGCGCACGCGGTTCCAGGACTTCAGTGCGCGCAGCAGCGGGCGCTTCTTCGACTGATGGTCCTGCATGCGGCGCAGCACGTCGTCGAGCGTGCGCATCGCCTCGAGGATGTGCGGCCCCTTGTTGAGCATCACGCACTCCGCGCGCTCGCCCATCGCGGCGTCGGTGATCTCGGCGCGCGAGGGCAGGCCCCGCTTGGCCAGCGACTCCAGCACCTGGGTGGCCCACACCACCGGCATGTGCGCGGCCTCGCAGGCCCAGAGGATCTCTTCCTGCACCTCGGCCAGGCGCTCGAAGCCGCACTCCACCGCCAGGTCGCCGCGGGCGATCATCACGCCGGCCGCCGGCCCGGCCAGGGCCTCGAAGAGCAGCTCGGGCAGGTGTTCGAAGCCGCGCTTCGTCTCGATCTTCAGGATCAGCCAGAGTTGCGCCGCGTCGCGTCGCGCGAGCTCGTCGCGGAGCATGCGCACGTCGGCAGCCGACTGCGCGAACGACAGGCCGACCAGATCGGCGTGGCGCGCCACCACGTCGAGGTCGGCACGGTCCTTGTCGGTCAGCGCGGGCAGGTCCAGCGCGCTGTCGGGGAAGTTGATGCCCTTGTCGGCGCCGAGGTCCTGGCCGCCGTCGGCCACGTCGGTGATCTCCACGTCGACGCCGCGGGCCGCCACGCGCCGGATCACGCCGCCGATGCGGCCGTCGTCGAACCAGATCCGTTCGCCCTTGTGCACCTGCTCGAGCACCGCGGGCAGCGTGCAGGCCACGGTGGCCGGCGCCACGCGGCGCATGTGCGAGCCGTGGCTGGCCGCATGGCCGGCGCCCTCGGGCGTGAGCCGCAGGGTGTCGCCGCGGAACAGGCGGATGCGTCCGCTCGCCACCGGCAGGCCCTGCACGGCGGACTCCGGCTGCGCCGTGTCGCGGCCGTGCAGGCGCAGCCGCGTGTCGGCCGTCAGGTAGGCGGTTCGGTTGCATTCCACCAGCACGCCGCCGGTGCGCTCGTCGACGACGGTGAGCCTGCGCGTGGCCGCGCGCGAGTCGGTGAAGTCGATGCGGTCTCCCGGGCGCAGCTGCGCGAGCCAATCGGGATCGACCTCGATCAGCTCGGCGGCGCCGTCGACCGGCGCGCGGGAGCCGAACGCACGCAGGCCCAGCAGGGCCGGCGCAGTGACGAAGCCATACTCGTCGCGGGCCGGCTTGACCTTGAGCACGCTCGGCCCGGCGGTGATGCTGCCTGTGCGAATCTTCGGCCCGGCCAGGTCCATCAGCACCTGCACCGCGCGGCCACTCGCGCCGGCGGCGCGCCGCACGTTCGAGGCCATCGCCGTCCACGCCGGGGCGTCGTCGTGGGCACAGTTGATGCGCGCCACGTCCATGCCGGCATGGACGAGGGCGCCGACCAGCGCCGCGTCGTGCGCGGCCTCGGAGGGCAGGGTGACCATGATGCGCACGCGGCGACGCGCCGGTGCGCTGCCGAACAGGCGCGCGCTGTGCTCGTCGAGCCGCTCGCGGCCGCTGCCGAAGCCGGCGGGCTCGTCGGCTTCGCGCTTGTCCCAGTGGCGGCCGGTCAGTACGTGCAGCAGGCCCAGCACCTTGTCGAGGTTGGCCATCACGTGGGTTTCAGACCGGCCCAGCGACGACAGGCCCAGGCGGGCCAGGCGTTCCTGCAGCGCGCGTGCATCGATGCTGCGCATCGCCAGGTAGTGGGCCAGGTTGCGGGCGCTGGCGCCGTGCTCGGGGTGGGCCGCGGTGATCCACGGGGCGAGCGCCTGTTCGTGGGCGAGCATCGCGCTGCGCAGCGCCTGCAGTTCGTCGATCAGGGCGGCACACAGCGGGGCGTCCCAACCCGGGGCGGGGAGGGTGTGCAGGGCAGGGTCGATCAGCATGTTCATGCGCGCGAGTCTGGCGCACGGATGTGGCAGCAGCGTGACGGTATCGGCATATGGTATAAATCATTTACACCAATAGAAGGAACCGATCCATGGCCACCCGAACCTTTGCATCCAAGCCCCGCACCGCGGCGAAGTCGTCCGCCAAGTCCACCCCGAAGGCAGCGGCCAGGCCGGCTGCGAAGAAGACCGCGCCGGCGCCGGCGCCGGCGAAGGCCGTGGCGGTGAAGGCGCCGGCCCCGGCGCCCGCACCGAAGGCCGCCGCGCTCGCCAAGCTGCCGAAGATCAAGGCCAAGCTGGTGCGCGACAGCTTCACCATGCCGGCCTCCGATTTCGCCCTCATCGCGGTGCTCAAGGACCGTGCCCTCGGCTTCAAGCGCCCGACCAAGAAGAGCGAGTTGCTGCGCGCCGGGCTGCAGGCCCTGGCCGGCTTGAACACCGCCTCGCTGCAGGCGGCCTTGAACGCGCTGGCCCCGCTGAAGCCGGGCCGGCCGAAGAAGGCGGACTGAATTCGTTCAGCCGCGCAGGCCGATGCGGTTGATCGCGTCGCCCGGCGCCCACCTCGGCCGGCCGCCCGGGCAAACCCAAGTCCTCGCATTGGTTCACGGCACCGGCCATCACGTTGACCATCGCCGGCAGGCGATCGACCAGGTTGAACTGCTGGAAGATCGCCGCCACGTCGGCGCGCTGGCGACGGATGTCCGCAGCGAGCCCGCCGCCGCGCAGCACCACGCGGGCGAGCACACGCACCTCGCTGACCGAGCCGGCGTCTGCGCGGTGCGGGCCGTTCAGGTGGCGCAGCAGCGTCGATTTGCCCGAACCCGAGGCACCGAGCAGCGCCACCATCTCGCCCTGCTCGACGCGCAGAGACACGTCGCGCAGCGCCGGCTGGCCACCGAAGCTCTTGCGCAGCGATTCGACTTCGATGGCACAGGGACCCATGGCGCGCTCCGTTGGTGGACGGGGCGATCAACTGGACGGGCCGTGACGGCCAGATGACCGTTGCGGGACAAGGCAGGTCCGGGCCAGCCTGGGCGGAGTGCCATGCAGGACCGACCTTGCCGTATGAAGAAGCAAGGACCGACCTGGGACAGGCATCAGCAATACCTGTCACTCCGCGAGCAGGTCTCAAGTGACGGCATGGCCCATCACAACGGACCGTCGCCCGTCCAAGTCTGGGGTGAGCATTGAAGCACCGCCCACGACCCCAAGCAGTCGCCAATGCCCCGCAAAATAGGGCGTCCGGCGACGTGCGCGATCGCCTAACGGCGGGCGCTCATCGCTGAGCCCCGCTTGATCGAAGCCAAGTGATCCAGCGCCAGCCACTCATAAAATGCTGGCACTCCCGAGTCCCCAATTGCCCACGAACGCTCGCGCGCTCGGTGGAACGGGAGACGTGGCAAGCGGGGGAAGCACGGATCCAATCGTCGCTTTGACTTGGAGCGGGCTCTGCATTCGGCTGGGCCGCCTGTGAATGCACGCAGGACGAAGCAAGCCAGACGTCGAGAGGGAGTGATGGGACGGATCTCGAACGCCATCGGGGCGATTTTCTTGCGCTGCATCGAGCGCCCAAGCGGCCTACCCTTGGCCCTCGCTGCGCTTCTGGCCTGTGCTGTAGCGCTAGCTGCTCCCATTCCCGTCAGTGCGCCCGCCTCGGCGGCGACCTCCTCGCCCGCACGCAAGGACATCCTGATCCTGTCAGGTGCCCAGTACGGACTTCCTGCAAACGACGTCGCGATCGCCGCGATCGTCGGTCGCCTCAAGGAACGTGGCGTCAGCCTGAACAACATCTACTTCGAGAGCCTCGACCTGGCGCGCATCCGACAGCCGGACTATCCGCAGAAGCTCGGGGATTTTCTGCAGGAGAAGCTGCACACGACCCAGCCAGGAGTGGTCATCGTCGTCAGCCAGCCGGGCATGAAGTTCATCGCGGACGCCGGGAGCCGGATCGTCGCGCCGGACGTGCCCGTGGTGACCACGCTCGTCTCGCAGCCCGATGTGCAGTGGACGGGGACACCACGGCCGACGTTCGTCATCCCCGACCGGATCGACGCGGCCGGCACCTTGCGCGCTGCCCTTTCCGTCTTCCCCGCCACACAACGCATCCTGGTCGTGGCCGGTCGCGAGACCATCCAGCGGCGCTACATCGAGGCGACCCGGAAAGCGCTTGCCGAATTGCAGATGAAGGTCGACGTCGAGATGACGTCCGACCTACCGTATGAAGACATGCTGAAGCGCGTCGCCTCGGCGCCGCCGGCGACGTTGATCCTGTACGTCCCGTACTTTCAGGACGTCACGGGACGGTCCTTCGTTGCGGCCGAAGTCGCCGCCGTCGTCGGTGCTTTCGCCAAAGCCCCCGTCTTCGCCATGTTCGATACGCACCTCGTCGGCGGCGTAGCGGGAGGGTCGGTGGTCGACGTACGGAGCGTTGGCCACGCTGCGGCCGACCAGGCCCTCGACATCCTCCGTAGCAAGCAGCGAGTCGCTCCTGGCATCACCGAGGTGCCGGTGTCACCGGTGCCAGTCTTCGACTGGCGTGAGATCGAACGCTGGAAGGGCGACACCGCGGCGATCCCGCCGTCGGCCGTCGTGCGAAATCGACCGCCGACGCTCTGGGGCCAGTACAGCCGGGAGGTCATGGCGGCCATCGCGGTCGTGGTAGCGCTGTCGACGCTGGTCGCCGCCCTGCTGGCCTCGAACCGTCGCCAACGTCAGCTCGCCATGCAGCTGCGCGGCAGCGAGCGCGAGCTCGCGAACCTCAATGTCGTGCTGGAGGCGAAGGTCGACGAGCGGACGACGGAGCTGAAACGGGCCCACGTGCTGTTGGCCGAAGGCGAGCGACTGGCCGGGCTCGGGGTGTGGGAGTACGACGTCGCGACCCACGACACCGTGTGGTCGGAAGGGGCACGCCGGATCTACGGCATCGAG
>CAZVLY010000026.1:22672-25050 GCA_964628175.1 uncultured Piscinibacter sp.
GGCAGCTCACCAAGTACATCGGCACGGTACTGGATATCACCGAACTCAAGCGCGCCGAGATCGCGCTGGCCGAGCAGGCTCAGGCACTCCGGGCCGCCAAGGACGAAGCCGAAGCGGCCAACCGGGCCAAGAGCGCGTTCCTCGCGAACATGAGCCACGAGATCCGCACGCCGATGAACGCGATCATCGGACTGAACCACCTCCTGGCCCGGGACGCCACCGACGGGCTGCAACGCGATCGCCTCGCCAAGGTGGATGCCGCGGCCAAGCACCTGCTGCAGGTCATCAACGACATTCTGGATGTCTCCAAGATCGAGGCCGGCAAGCTCGTCCTGGAGCGCCGGGAGTTCGTGCTTGACGAGGTGCTCGAGCGGGCCATTGGCATGGTTCGTTCGCGCGCGGCGGAGAAGGGGCTCGAACTGATTCTCGACAGCGATCACCTCCCCGGGCGACTGCTGGGCGATCCGACACGGCTGACCCAGGTGCTCATCAACCTGTTGAGCAATGCCGTGAAGTTCACGTCTTCCGGCTGGGTGAGATTGCGCGGCCTGCGCGTCGAAGAAGAGGGCGAGCGCATCCTCGTGCGGTTCGAGGTGCAGGACACAGGCCCGGGCCTGTCGCCCGAGCAGCAGCTTCGCCTCTTCAAGCCGTTCGAACAGGGCGACACGTCGCTGACCCGGCGCGAAGGAGGTACGGGCTTGGGACTGGCACTGACCCGTTACTTCGCCGGCCTGATGGGTGGCGAGGCGGGGGTGACCAGCACCCTGGGGGAAGGGAGCACGTTCTGGTTCACGGCCAGGCTTGACCACGCGGCGCAAAGCGAGCACCACGGCCCGCTGGTCGTGTCTCTGCAAGGCTTGCGAGTGCTGCTCGTCGATGACCTGCGCGAGGCGCGCGACGCACTCGCGACGCAACTCGGGGTGCTCAAGCTGACCGTGGATGTCCGGGCGAGCGCGGAAGAGGCCTTGGACGCCATCGAGACGGCCTCTCGGGAGGGCAAGGCTTACGACGTACTTCTCTTCGACTGGCAGATGGGCGAGGTCGACGGCATCGAACTGTACCGCCGCGCAGGCACCATGCTGGGCCAGGCCATGCCGCCCTGTTTGCTGGTCACTGCGTTCGACGATCCGGCGATGTGGCGCCAGGTTCGCGAGCACAGCATCAACGGAGTCCTGCTCAAGCCGGTCACGATCTCGGCGCTCGGCGATGCCCTTGCCAGCGTGCTGCGCCGCGAAGGTGCACGGGCGACCAGCCGGATGCCCGGGAAGGCAGAGGCGCAACTGCGCCGACTCCACGCCGGACGACGGGTGCTGCTGGTGGAGGACAACCCGATCAACCAGGAAGTCGCGCTGGAACTGCTGCGTTCGGTGGGGCTGTTGGTGGAGCCAGCCTCGGACGGCGCACAAGGGGTGGAGCTTGCGACGGCAAACCGCTACGACCTCGTGCTCATGGACATGCAGATGCCCGTGATGGATGGGCTGGAGGCAACGCGCCGCATCCGGCGGAGCGTGGGGGAGCAACTGCCCATCGTGGCGATGACGGCGAATGCCTTCGGCGAGGATCAGGTCAGTTGCCTCGAGGCGGGCATGAACGACCATCTCGGCAAGCCGGTCGATCCCGAGCGGCTCTACGCCATGCTGCTGCGTTGGCTGCCGGCGCCTGCCGACGGCGCCGGTGCAGCAGCCGACCGTGCGAACGACGAAGCCGTCAGGGCGCCGCCGCCCACGCCGGCGGATCGGCGGCCCCTGGACGAAAGGCTGGCCGGCGTTCCCGGATTCAGCCTCCCTCAAGGCCTGGGGAGTGTCGGCGGCAGGTTCGAGGTGTTCGTGCGCATCCTGCGAACGTTCCTCGCCAGCTATCGGAAGGGGGCCCCGGGGCTGCTGGAGGCGGCCGCACGAGGCGACCATGCGGCGGTCATGACGACCTGCCATTCGCTGAGCGGCGCCTGCTCCACCATCGGCGCCGTCGTGGTGGCAGACCTTGCCGCGACGCTGGAGAAATCGGCAACTCGACTCGAGAAGCAGGCTCTGGTCGACAGTGCGCTGCAGGTCGACAATGAGCTGACTGCCGTGGTGGCAAGGCTGGCGCTCGAACTCGGCGCTTGACGACGCGAAACCGGGCGAGCACACGCTGCCATGGCCCGGGCCCCGCTGCTCGGTGGCCACCTTGGCCTGCGCCTGCAGGGCGGCACTGCCTCCGCGGTTCGGTCGGCAGAGTGGTCTGAAAGGCCGCTTGAGGGCACTTCGGCACTCGTCCGCTCATGGCCACAGAAGCTTCCCGGCTATGTGCCCCACAGCGGCCACCGATGCGATGGGTGGGTGCGGCAGGTGACCGCTGCCGGCAACGCTTGGGTCCGGCAGCAGTCGGCCGTGTCCAGA
>CAZVLY010000027.1:0-20024 GCA_964628175.1 uncultured Piscinibacter sp.
CCGTTGCCGCGCACCGGGCCGTCCAGGCGCTGCAGGTTGCAGTTGATGACGAAGACCAGGTTGTCGAGCTTCTCGCGCGCGGCCAGGCCGATGGCGCCCAGGCTTTCCGGCTCGTCCATCTCGCCGTCGCCGCAGAACACCCAGACCTTGCGGTTGGCGGTGTCGGCGATGCCGCGGGCGTGCAGGTACTTCAGGAAGCGCGCCTGGTAGATCGCCATCAGCGGGCCCAGGCCCATCGAGACGGTCGGGAACTGCCAGAACTCGGGCATCAGCTTCGGGTGCGGGTAGCTCGAGATGCCCTTGCCGTCGACCTCCTGGCGGAAGTTGAGCAGCTGCTCCTCGGTCAGCCGGCCTTCCATGTAGGCGCGCGCGTAGACGCCGGGCGAGCTGTGGCCCTGGATGTAGAGCAGGTCGCCGCCGTGGCCTTCGCTCTCGGCGTGCCAGAAGTGGTTGAAGCCGGTGCCGAACATGGTCGCCAGCGAGGCGAAGCTGGAGATGTGGCCGCCGAGGTCGCCTCCGTCGGCCGGGTGCAGGCGGTTCGCCTTCACCACCATGGCCATCGCGTTCCAGCGCATGTAGGTGCGCAGCCGCTCCTCGATCTCGATGTTGCCGGGCGAGCGCTCTTCCTGGTCGGCGGGGATGGTGTTGACGTAAGCCGTGTTGGCCGAGAACGGCACGTCGATGCCGGCCTGGCGCGCGTGGTCGATCAGTTGCTCGAGCAGGAAGTGGGCGCGATCACCACCTTCCGTGCCGATGACGGCCGACAGGGCGTCGAGCCACTCGCGGGTTTCCTGCGCATCCGCATCGTTGGCGGCGGCACCGAGGAACGAATCAGGCACTGCTGACATGCTTGTCTCCAGGGGGGTGGTTTTTCGGATGGCCGCGAGTGTCGCACAACACGGATCAATTTTCAAATAGTGCGAGTGCATTCCTTAATGTGAAATACACAGCCGTTTCAGGGCCCTCAGCGAAGGGGCCACCGGGGCCGGCGAACCGGTCCGAACGGCCCGCCCGTCGATAATGCGCAGATGCAACCCGTCCACGACGTCGCGGCCCCCGCGAGAACCGCGAAAGGCTGGCCGCAGCGCCTGTTCGGACGCTGGTGGCGCCGCCAGTCGCCGGCCCGCCAGGACCGCTACGCGACGCTCGGCCCCCTGGTGTCGGTGCTGCTCTTCCTCGCGGCGATCATCACGGCCTTCTGGTACCTGCGCAATGAGGAACTGGAGCGTGAGCAGGCCTCGGTGAAGCGCGACACCGAGATCGCCCAGCAGCAGATCCGCCTGCGCCTGATCGAGAACCAGGAGCAGCTCGTGCGCATCGCGCGCGAGATCGGCACGCGCAGCATCGACCAGGAGGAGTTCCTCGGCCAGGCGGCATCGTTCACGCGCGAGCGGCCGGAGATCACGAGCCTGGTGTGGATCGGCGCCAACCGGGCGCGGCGCGCGAGTTATTCGGCCACCACCTTCCAGGCCGAGACCGGCGCCCTGGTGGAGCCCGCCGGCACGCAGCGACCCGCCGAACCCGAGAGCGCTTTCGATGCGGCACGCGAACTGCGCCAGCCGGTCTACTCGCGTCCCTTCACCGACCGCAGCGGCAACGCGGTCTTCCAGATCCACGTGCCGCTGATCGACCGTGCCGCCTTCGCCGGTTCGCTGGTGGCCGAGTACTCGGTCGAGAGCCTGGTGCGGTACTTCGTTCCGGCCGAGGTGTCGAACCGCCACGCCATCGCGCTGCTCGACGCCAACGACCGCACCCTGGCCAGCACCGTCACGACGATGCCTGGTGTCGCCTCGCGGCGCGCGCAGATCGTGCACGACGTGCCGGTGGCACCGGCGGGCAACGGCCTGTTCCTGCGCGGCCAGGGCTACCGCACCTCGATCGGCCTGATCAGCAACACGCTGTTCTGGATGGTCGCCGCGCTGTCGGTGCTGACGGTGTGGATGCTGCTGGGCACCTGGCGCCACATGCGCCGGCGCGTGCAGATGCAAAGCGCGCTGGTGTCGGAGACGAACTTCCGCCGCGCCATGGAGAACTCCATGCTCACCGGCATGCGCGCCATGGACATGGAAGGCCGCATCACCTACGTGAACCCGGCCTTCTGCGCGATGACGGGCTTCCGCGAGTCCGAGCTGCTCGGCCGCCGCCCGCCCTTCCCCTACTGGCCGCCAGACCGCTTCGAGGAGAACAACCGCCTGCTGCAGCAGGAACTGCAGGGCCGCAGCCCGGCCGGCGGCATCGAGGTCAAGGTGATGCGCAAGGAGGGCTCGGTGTTCGACTCGCGCATGTACGTGTCGCCGCTGATCGACCCGAAGGGCCAGCAGACCGGCTGGATGACCTCGATGACCAACATCACCGAGGCCAAGCGCATCCGCGACCAGCTGTCCGCCTCGCACGAGCGCTTCACCACCGTGCTGGAGGGTCTGGACGCCGCGGTGTCGGTGCTGTCGGTGCAGCAGTCGGAGCTGCTGTTCGCCAACCGCTCCTACCGACTGTGGTTCGGCGCCGATGCGCGCGGCCATGCGCTGCTGGCCGGCGGCGAGCCTTCGCCCTTCGAGAACAGCGAGTTCGGCGACACCATCGAGTCGCTCGGCGGGCTGCCCACCACCGAGCTCACCGAGGCCGGCTCGGATTCGCGCGAGGTGCTGATCGAGCCGCTGCGCAAGTGGTTCGACGTGCGCACGCGCTACCTGCAGTGGACCGACGGGCGGCTGGCGCAGATGCTCATCGCCACCGACATCACGGCGCGCCGCAATGCCGAGAACCTGGCCGCCCACCAGGCCGAGAAGGCGCAGGTGACGAGCCGGCTGGTGACCATGGGCGAGATGGCCTCGTCGGTGGCGCACGAACTGAACCAGCCGCTGACCGCCATCACCAACTACTGCAACGGCATGGTCACGCGGGTGCGCAACGAAGCCATCTCGAAGGACGACCTGATCGCCGCGCTGGAGAAGACGGCGCGCCAGGCGCAGCGTGCCGGGCAGATCATCCACCGCATCCGCGCCTTCGTGAAGCGCAGCGAGCCGCAGCGCCAGCCGGCGCAGGCCAAGGCCATCGTCGAGGACGCGATCGACCTCGCCGGCATCGAGCTGCGCCGGCGCAACGTGGCGATCACGACCTACGTCGCGCAGCGCCTGCCGATGCTGATGGTCGACCCGATCCTGATCGAGCAGGTGGTGCTCAACCTGGTGAAGAACGCCGCCGAGGCGATCGACAACGCGCAGCTGCCGCCCAAGCGCCGCAACATCGAGCTGCGCGTGGTGCCGCGCCACACCCCCGAGGAAGGGGGTGTGATCGAGTTCACGGTGACCGACATGGGCCCGGGGCTCAAGGACGAGGTGATCGCCCGCATGTACGAGGCATTCTTCTCGACCAAGACCGACGGCCTGGGCATCGGCCTGTCGCTGTGCCGCTCGATCATCGAGAGCCACCGCGGCCGGATCAAGGCGCAGAACCTCTACAATGGCGACACCGTCGTGGGCTGCCGTTTCTCGTTCACGCTGCCGGTCGACATCACGCGCAGCGACGCCGAACCGACGGCCAAGGCCGCGACCACCCACTCCACCGCCGTCCCATGAGCCTGATTCCCAAGAAGGGCACCGTCTACGTCGTCGACGACGACGAGGCCGTGCGCGATTCGCTGCAGTGGCTTCTCGAGGGCAAGGACTACCGCGTCAAGTGCTTCGACTCGGCCGAGTCCTTCCTGTCGCGCTTCGATCCGCGCGAGGTGGCCTGCCTGATCGCCGACATCCGCATGGACGGCATGAGCGGCCTGGAGTTGCAGGACCGCTTGATGGAGCGCAAGAGCCCGCTGCCCATCGTCTTCATCACCGGCCACGGCGACGTGCCGATGGCCGTGACGACGATGAAGAAGGGTGCGATGGACTTCATCGAGAAGCCCTTCAAGGAAGAAGAGCTGCTCGGCCTGGTCGAGCGCATGCTCGACAGCGCACGCGCCGCCTTCAGCCAGCACCAGGAGGCCGCCAGCCGCGACGCCCTGCTTTCGCGCCTGACCACGCGCGAAGCGCAGGTGCTCGAGCGCATCGTCGCCGGCCGCCTGAACAAGCAGATCGCCGACGACCTGGGCATCAGCATCAAGACGGTGGAGGCGCACCGCGCCAACATCATGGAAAAGCTCAACGCCAACACGGTGGCCGATCTGCTGAAGATCGCCCTGGGCGCCCAAGCCAAGGCCTGAGGCTCCCCTCCCCCTCCAAGGCCGCTGCGAAGCGGCCTTTGTGCTTTCAAGGACCCTTCATGATCGCCAAGCTCATCGACGGAAACGCCCTGGCCCGACACATCCGCGCCGAAGTCGCCAAGCGCGTGGCCGCCCTGGCCGAGCAAGGGCATCGCCCGGGCCTGGCGGTGATCCTGGTCGGCCACAACCCGGCCTCGCAGGTCTACGTGAAGCACAAGGTGGCCGACTGCGAGAGCGTGGGCATGCACTCGGTGCTCGACCGCCACCCGGCCGAACTGCCCGAGGCCGAGCTGCTCGATCGCATCCGCGCGCTCAACGCCGACCCGGCCATCCACGGCATCCTGGTGCAGCTGCCGCTGCCCGCCCACATCGACGCCAACAAGGTCATCGAGACCATCTCGCCGGCCAAGGACGTCGACGGCTTCCACGTCGCCAGTGCCGGCGCGCTGATGATCGGCCGCGCCGGCTTCAAGGCCTGCACGCCCTACGGCTGCATGAAGATGCTCGAGTCGATCGGCTGCGACCCGCGCGGCAAGCATGCGGTGGTGATCGGCCGCAGCAACATCGTCGGCAAGCCGATGGCACTGCTGCTGCTGCAGGCCAACGCCACGGTGACGGTGTGCCACAGCGCCACGCCCGACCTCGCCCACCACACGCGGCAGGCCGACATCGTGGTTGCCGCGGTGGGCAAACGCAACGTGCTGACGGCGGACATGGTCAAGCCCGGCGCGGTGATCATCGACGTCGGCATGAACCGCAACGACGAGGGCAAGCTCTGCGGCGACGTCGACTTCGAAGGCGTCTCCGGGGTCGCCGGCTGGATCACCCCGGTGCCCGGCGGCGTGGGTCCGATGACGCGCGCCATGCTGCTCGTCAACACCATCGAGGCCGCCGAGCTGTCGGCCGCCCGACTCGCCTGAGCCATGAGCACCGACAACCCGCTGCTCGACCTGCAGGGCCTGCCGCCCTTCGACCGCATCCGCGCCGAACATGTCACCGCGGCAGTCGACATGCTGCTGACCGAGGCGAACGCCGCGCTCGAGAAGGCTGTCGGCGCCGACGTGCCGGCCGAGTACGACGCGCTGTCGGCGGTGCTCGACGTGGCCACCGAACGCCTCTCGCGCGCCTGGGGCGCGGTGCGCCACCTCAACGCCGTGCTCGACACGCCGGCGCTGCGCGCGGCCTACACCGAGAACCTGCCGCGCATCACCGAGTTCCACACGCGGCTGGGCGCCGACGAGCGCCTGTTCGCCAAGTACAAGGCGATCCTCGCCGCGCCGGCCGCGCAGTCGCTGAGCGCGGCACGGCGCAAGGCGCTGGCCAACGCCGTGCGCGACTTCGTGCTCTCCGGCGCCGAGTTGGAGGGCCAGGCACGGCAGCGCTTCGCCCGGATCCAGGAGGCGCAGGCCGAACTCGCGCGGCGCTTCTCCGAACATGTGCTGGACGCGACCGACGGCTTTGCGCTGTACGTCGACGAGGCCGAGCTCGACGGCGTGCCCGACGACGCGAAGCAGGCCGCGCGCGCCGCGGCGCAGGCCGAGGGGCTCGAGGGCTGCAAGCTGACGCTGCACTTCCCGAGCTATTTCCCGGTCATGCAGTACGGCCGCAACCGCGCCCTGCGCGAGAAGCTCTACACCACCTACGTCACGCGAGCCAGCGAGCTCGGCCCGGCCGCACTCGACAATGGCCCGCTGATGCGTGAGCTGCTGTCGCTGCGCCAGGAAGAAGCACGCCTGCTCGGCCATTCGAGCTACGCCGAGGTTTCGCTCGTGCCCAAGATGGCCGCCTCGCCGCAGCAGGTGATCGACTTCCTGCACGACCTGGCCCGCCGTGCGCGCCCCGGCGCCGAGCGCGACCTCGCCGAACTGCGCGAGTTCGCGCGCAGCGAGCTCGACCTGGCCGACCTGCAAGCCTGGGACATGCCCTTCGCCAGCGAGCGGCTCAAGGAAAAGCGCTACGCCTTCAGCGACCAGGAGGTCAAGCCGTACTTCGTGCAGGAGCGCGTGCTCGACGGCCTGTTCCGCATCATCGAGACGCTGTTCGAGGTGCGCATCCGCCCCGACGAGGCGCCGGTGTGGCACCCGAGCGTGCGCTTCTATCGCATCGAGCGCCCTTCGGGCGGCGACGCCGCCCCGGAGCTGGTCGGCCAGTTCTACCTCGACCCGTTTGCCCGCGCGGGCAAGCGCCCCGGCGCCTGGATGGACGGCATGCGCGAGCGCTGGGCACGCCCGGGCAACGGCCTGCAGACGCCGGTGGCGCACCTGGTGTGCAACTTCGCGCCGCCGCTGGACGGCCGCCCCGCGCTGCTCACGCACGACGACGTTCAGACCCTCTTCCATGAATTCGGCCATGGCCTGCATCACCTGCTGACGCAGGTGGACGACCTCGGCGTGTCGGGCATCTCGGGCGTCGAGTGGGATGCGGTGGAACTGCCTAGCCAGTTCATGGAGAACCTGTGCTGGGAGTGGGAGGTGCTGCAGCGCCTGACGGCGCACGTCGACAGCGGCGAGCCGCTGCCGCGCGAGCTCTTCGATCGCATGCTGGCGGCGAAGAACTTCCACAGCGGTCTGCAGATGCTGCGCCAGGTGGAGTTCTCGCTGATCGACATGCGGCTGCACGCCGAACCCGGCAGCGAGACATGCATCGATGCCGTGGCAGCGCAGGTGCGCGCCGAGGTGGCGCTGGTGCCCACGCCGGCGTTCAACCGATTTCTCAACAGCTTCTCGCACATCTTCGCCGGCGGCTATGCGGCGGGCTACTACAGCTACAAGTGGGCCGAGGTCCTGTCGGCCGACGCCTGGAGTGCCTTCGAGGAAGCCTCGCGCGCTGGCTCGGTCCTGGATGTGCCCACCGGACGGCGCTACCGGCACGCCGTGCTCGAGGCGGGCGGCAGCCGCAGCGCGATGGAGAGTTTCAAGACGTTTCGAGGACGCGAGCCGCGCATCGATGCGCTGCTGCGCCACCAGGGGCTGGACGACGGCCACCCGCCCGCGGCGTGAGCAATTGCCGACGCCCGCGCTTGTGCCGGGCCCGTGCATGGGTACCATTGCCGACGCGCGGCCTGTCGCCGTGCCGGAGTTCGCCATGACCACGACGATGCGCCCCCTGTCCCGCTTGCCCGGCCTGAGCCTGCGCGCTGCCGTGTGCGCCGCCGCCTGCCTGGCGGCCGGCCCGAGCCTGGCGCTGTACAAGGTGGTCGGTCCGGACGGCAAGGTCACCTACACCGACCGGGCCCCTTCGTCGAGCGAGGGCCGGGTCAGCCCGCTGAACAGCCGCGCTGCCGCGGTCGAGGCCGAGCCGGCCATGCCGGCCGAGTTGCGACAGGCGGTCAGCCGCTACCCGGTCACCCTGTACACGATTGCGGGCAACTGCGAACCCTGCGACACCGCGCGTGCCCTGCTGCGCCAGCGTGGTGTGCCCTATGCCGAGCGCCAGGTGGTCAGCGCGGAAGACGGCGACGCCTTCCAGAAGCTCACCGGCGGTCGCGATGCGCCCGTGCTGGCCATCGGCTCGCAACAGTTGCGCGGGCTGTCGCCCGACACCTGGAATTCCTACCTCGACTCCGCCGGCTATCCGCGCGAATCGAAGTTGCCGCCGGGGTATGCCTTCGCCTCACCCTCGCCGCTGACCGAGCGCCGCGAGGCGCCCGTGCGCCAGGCCCCAGCGCCGGCCGCACCGGCCGACGTGCCACCGGCCGAGGGCAAGTTCAGGTTCTGAGCGGTGCCGGCAGCGCGATGCGCCGCGCCGGCACGCTGCCAGCACCGACCGCAGCGCCCATCAGCCAGAACAGCGTCGAGGCCCCGACCGCCGCGCCCAGCGCGCCGAACAGCAAGGGCATCAGCGCGCTCGACAGGTTGATCGTCATCGAGCGCAGCGCGATCGCCTCGCCATGCCGCTGCGGCGGCGTGATCTGGTGCAGCGTGGTCATGATCATGGGCTGCACGGCACCCAGCGCCAGCCCGAGCGCCGCGGCCAGCACGCCCATCAGCCACGCGGCCTGCGCGAAGGGATAGAGCGCGAACACGCCGGCCGCCCAGAGCATCGCGCCGGCCAGCACCTGCCCTTCGCGCAGGTGCTGCGCGATCAGCGGAATCGCCAGCCGGATCACCGCGACGGCGACGGCGAACACACCGAGGATCAGGCCGATCGCCGAGGCCGAGAAACCGCGCTCGTGGCCGATCACCGGCACCAGGAAGGCGTGCACGTCCCAGCTCGAGGAAAGCAGCCAGTTCACCGCCAGCAGCCGGCGCAGCCCCGGTGTGCGGAACAGGTCCCAGGCGCGCGGCCGCGCGGCGTCGGGCGGGCGGTGCGCCGGTGCCTCGCGCGGCACGAGCCGGGCCCAGGCCAGCGCGCCGAAGGGCAGCAGCAGCATCACGGCGTAGGCCGCGCGGAAGCCGCCCAGGTCGATCAGAGCGCCGGCCAGCACCGGGCCGACCACGTTGGACAGCGCCGGCGCCAGGCCGAGCCAGCTGAACACGCGCTTGAGCGCGGTCGGGCCGGTGGCCGTGCGCCCGGCGGTGCGCTGGATGGCGATCAAGCCGACGTTGGCGCCGGCCCCCACCAGCATGGCCGCCACGCACATGGCCCCGAAGGTCCATTGCGGCCACCAGGTCACGGCCAGCGCCACTGCCGCGCCGGCCACCGTGAGCGCCACGGCGATGCGCATCGGGTGGTGGTAGCCGCGCCGGTCGGCCAGGCGGCCGGCCTGCAGCGCCAGCACGATGGGCGCCGCCGCGAACAAGCCCATCAGCACGCCGACCACCCAGGGCGCATGGCCCTCGCGCAGCGCCTGCAGCGGCGCGGCCATGCGCACGCCGGCCATGCACGAATGCAGGCAGATCTGGCCGACGATCAGCGCGACCAGGACCCGGTCCACCTCAGGAGACGTCCTCGTCGGCGGCGGTGTCGGTGTCCAGGCCGGGCAGCAGGCTCTGCGTGCGCGTGTCGCTCAGGCCCTCGACCGATTTCAGGCGGCGCGCCATCACGTTGGTGCGGGTCTGCGCGGCGTCGATGGTGTCGGAGGCTTCCTTGAGCTTCTTCTGCGTCTTGGCGAGCACGTCGCCGAACTTGCCGAACTCCGTCTTCACCGCGCCCAGCACCTCCCACACCTCGGCGCTGCGCTTCTCCAGCGCCAGCGTGCGGAAACCCATCTGCAGGCTGTTCAGGGTGGCCAGCAGCGTGGTCGGGCCGGTGAGCATGACGCGGAATTCGCGCTGCAGCGCCTCGGTCAGGCCCGGCCGGCGAAGCGCCTCGGCGTACAGGCCTTCGGTGGGCACGAACAGGATGGCGAAATCGGTGGTGTGCGGCGGGGCGACGTACTTGTCGCGGATCGTCTTGGCTTCCAGGCGCAGGCGCTGCTCGATGGCACGGCCCGCGATCTCGGCGGCGGGGGCGTCGGCGCGCTCCTGCGCGTCGAGCAGGCGCTCGTAGTCCTCGCGCGGGAACTTGGCGTCGATCGGCAGCCACAGCGGCACGCCGTCGGCACGCTGGCCCGGCAGCTTGATGGCGAACTCGACACGTGCGCCGCTGCCCGGCACCGTCTCGACGTTGGTGGCGTACTGCTCCGGCGTGAACACCTGCTCGAGCAGGCCGGCGAGCTGCACCTCGCCGAACACGCCGCGTGTCTTCACGTTGTTCAGCACGCGGTTCAGCGAGCCGACATCCTTGGCCAGGCCCTGCATCTCGCCCAGGCCCTTGTGCACCTGCTCGAGCCGGTCGGCCACCTGCTTGAAGCTCTCGCCCAGGCGCTGCTCGAGCGTGGCGTGCAGCTTCTCGTCGACGGTGGCGCGCATCTGCTCGAGCTTCTTCTCGTTGTCGGCCTGGATGCTCTGCAGGCGCTGCTCGATGGTCGTGCGCATCAGCTCCAGGCCGCGTTCGTTGCCTTGCGACAGCGCCTGCAGCCGCTCGCCCTGCGCGTCGGCAAAACGCTTCAGCGACGCGTCCTGAGACTCGCGCGCCGCCTGCGAAAGCTGCGCAAGCGATTGCGTGGCCGCCTGCAGCGACTGGCCGACCTGCTGCTGCATGGCGGCCAGCTGGGTGCGGAAGGAGTCGATCTGCTCGTTCTGCGTGCGCGCCACGTCGCCCTGCTGCGTGAGCAGCGTCTGCTGGAACAGCGACAGCGACTGCGAGAGCTCCTGGCGCGTACCGCGCGCGCTTTCCTGCACCTCGTTGCGCAGCTCGCGGCCCTGTCGCTCGGCGTCCTCGCGCAGCTCGTTCTGGAGGGTGGTGTCGCTGCGCCGCAGCAGCAGCCAAAGGAGCAGGAGGAGGTTCAGCGCCGCCAGCGCCACGAGAGTCCATTCGAGCATGCCGCGATTGTGACAGCGCCCCATTTCGGCACACCCTGCAGACTCGGCGCCGAAAGGGTATCGTCGGCGCCGCGCCGCAGCCGCCCCCGGCCGAAAGCGACATCCAAGAACATCGACGAGAGGCAAACCATGGTCACCCTGAACGTCAACGGCAAGACGAAGAACGTCGACGCCGAAGCCGACACCCCGCTGCTGTGGGTGCTGCGCGAAAACCTGCAGCTCACCGGCACCAAGTTCGGTTGCGGCATGGCGCTGTGCGGCGCCTGCACCGTGCACCTGGACGGCAAGCCGGTGCGCTCCTGCTCGACGCCGATCTCGGCGGCCGCCGGAAAGAAGATCACCACGATCGAAGGCGTGGGCGCCACGCGCACCGGCAAGGCCGTGCAGGCCGCCTGGGCGAAGATCGACGTGCCGCAGTGCGGCTACTGCCAGTCGGGCCAGATCATGAGCGCCTGTGCGCTGCTGGCCGAGAAGAAGGCGCCGAGCGACGGCGACATCGACGGCGCCATGAGCGGCAACATCTGCCGCTGCGGCACCTACAACCAGATCCGCGCGGCCATCAAGGACGCCTCGGTCACGCTGGTGAAGGGGGCCTGAGCATGGACACGCTGCAAACCACCCGCCGCGGCTTCCTGAAGAGCGGCACCGGCGCCGCGCTGTCCATCGGCTTCGCGCTGCCGCTGGCCGCCGGCCGGCTGGAGGCGGCCACGCCGGCCGTCTTCGCGCCGAACGCCTGGCTGCGCATCACGGGCGACGGTACGGTGACCGTGATCTGCGGCTCGGCCGAGATGGGCCAGGGCGTGCTGACCGCCATCCCGATGCTGGTGGCCGAGGAACTCGACGCCGACTGGAAGAAGGTGCGCGTCGAGCAATCGCCGGTCGACAAGGCCTACGACAACCCGATGTTCGGCATGCAGGCCACCGGCGGCAGCACCACGGTGCGCGCCCACTGGGAGCCGCTGCGCAAGGCCGGCGCCGCGGCGCGCGAGATGCTCGTGGCCGCCGCCGCCGCGCAGTGGAAGGTGCCGGCCAGCGAATGCCGCACCGAGTCCGGACAGGTCATCCACACGAACGGCAAGAAGCTCGCCTATGGCGCGCTGGTGCCGGCCGCGACGAAGCTGGCCGTGCCCGCCGAGCCGAAGCTGAAGGACCCGAAGGATTTCCGCATCCTCGGCAGGCGCACCAACCGCCTGGACACGCCGGGCAAGATCAACGGCACGGCGAAGTTCGGCATCGACGCGCAGGTGCCGGGCATGCTGGTGGCCGTGATGGCGCGCGCGCCGCAGCCCGGCGCCAAGCCGGTCAAGGTCGACGACGCAGCGGCCAAGGCGGTCAAGGGTGTGCGTCAGGTGATCACCATCCCGCACGGCGTGGCGGTGCTGGCCGACGGCTACTGGGCGGCGAAGAAGGGCCGCGACGCGCTGAAGATCGACTGGGATCTCGGTGCGGCGAAGGACCTCTCCACCGCCAGCGCGATGGCGCTGCTCTCGCAAGGGGCCGGCAATGCCGACGCCATCGCGCTGGATGCGGGCAACGTCAAGGATGCGGCTGCCACCAGCGCGAAGGCGGTCGACGCCACCTACGAGGCGCCCTATCTCGCGCACGCCTGCATGGAGCCGATGAACTGCACCGCGTGGGTGAAGGGCGACACCGTCGAGATCTGGGCCGGCACGCAGAGCCAGGGCCCGAACCAGGGCATCCTCAGCCAGGTGGCTTCGGTGACGCCGGCGAAGGTGAAGGTCAACACGCTGCTGCTCGGTGGTGGTTTCGGGCGGCGTTTCGCTCCTGACTTCACCATCGACGCGACGCTGCTGTCGAAGATCTCCGGCAAGCCGGTCAAGCTGATCTACAGCCGCGAGGACGACATGGCCGCCGGCTTCTACCGCCCGGCCTCGGTGGCCAAGTTCGAGGCGGCGCTGGACGACAAGGGCCAGCCGACGATGCTCAAGGCCGGCGTCGGCTCGCCGTCGATCATGGCCGCCTCGGGCTTCATGAAGATCCCGGAGAACGGCGTCGACGCTTTCGCGATGGAAGGCATCGCCGACCACCCCTACGACATCGCCAACCAGCGCCTGGCCTACGGCCGCCAGGAGCCCGGGCCGCAGGTGTGGTTCTGGCGCTCGGTGGGGCACTCGCAGAACATCTTCTTCATCGAGAGCTTCATCGACGAACTGGCGGCCGCGGCGAAGAAGGATCCGTACGAGTACCGCCGCGCGTTGCTGACGAAACAGCCGCGCTACAAGGGCGTGCTGGAGCTGGCCGCGCAGAAGGCCGGCTGGGGCTCGCCGCTGCCGGCGGGCGTGTTCCGCGGCATCGCCGTGGCGCAGAGCTTCGGCAGCTACGTGGCCGAGGTGGCCGAGGTCTCGATCGGCGCCGACGGGACGCCGAAGGTGCATCGCGTCGTCGCCGCGGTGGACTGCGGCATGACGGTGAACCCGCAGACCATCGAGCGGCAGATCGAGGGCGCGATCGTCTACGGCCTGTCGGCGGCGCTGCACGGCCGCATCTCGTTCAAGGACGGGCGCGTCGAACAGGGCAACTTCAACGACTACCCGGTGCTGCGCATGACCGAGATGCCCAAGGTCGAGGTGCACATCGTGGCGAGCACCGAGAAGCCCGGCGGCATCGGCGAGCCCGGCACGCCGCCGATCGCGCCGGCGGTGGCCAATGCGCTGTTCGCCGCGACCGGCAAGCGCCTGCGCAGCCTGCCGTTCGACACGGCGCAGCTGAAGAAGGCCTGATCAGGCCTTCAGCGGCAGCACCTGCGGGTTGACCGGCGTCGGCGGCGCCGCGCCGGTCAGGGCCGCGATCAGGTTGTCGACCGCGAGGTCGGCCATCGCGCGGCGCGTCGCCACGGTGGCGCTGGCGATGTGCGGCGTGAGCACGACGTTGGGCACCGTCAGCAGATCGGGGTGGACCTTCGGCTCGCCCTCGAACACGTCGAGCCCCGCCGCGGCGATGGTGCGCGCGCGCAGTGCCGCGGCCAGCGCGGCGTCGTCGACCACGCCGCCGCGCGCGATGTTGGTCAGCGTGGCGCTCGGCTTCATCAACGCGAGTTCGGCCGCGCCGATGGCATGGTGGCTGGCAGCCGAGTACGGCACCACCAGCACGAGGTGGTCGGCCGTGCGCAGCAGTTCTTCCTTCGACACGTAGCGGGCACCGATCGGCGCCTCCTGCTCGGGCGCGAGCCGGCTGCGGTTGTGATAGACCACCTTCATGCCGAAGCCCAGCGCGCCGCGCCGTGCGATCGCCTGGCCGATGCGGCCCATGCCGAGAATGCCCAGCGTCGCGCCATGCACGTCGCTGCCGGTGAACATGTCGTACGACCAGCGCGACCATTCGCCACGGCGCAGAAAGTGTTCGCTCTCGGCCATTCGGCGCGCCGTGACCATCATCAGCGCGAAGCCGAAATCGGCCGTCGTCTCGGTCAGCACGTCGGGTGTGTTGGTGGCGAGCACACCGCGCAGGTTGCAGGCGTCGATGTCGATGTTGTTGTAGCCCACCGCCATGTTGCACACGGCGCGCAGCTGCGGGTTGGCGTCCAGCACCTCGGCGTCGATGCGCTCGCTGCCGGTGATGAAGGCGCCGGCCTTGCCCTTCAGGTGCGCGATCAGCTCGGGCTTGCTGAAGATGCGGTCGGCCGGGTTGTCCTCGACGTCGAAGTGCACGCGCAGGCGGTCGACGATGTCGCCGAAGACGGCGCGTGCCACGAGCACGGAGGGGCGACGGGTCACTTGGAGACTCCTTGCGCGGGCGCCGTCTGCGCCGCGGCACGTTCGTTGATCGGGTGGCCGTGCCAGCCGAGCAGGGCCAGCATGACGAAGAAGCCGAGCACGTAGCCCACCGCCACGTGCCAGCCCCCGCGCAGCCAGTGCCCCACCGAGCGGGCTTCCGGGTACATGTTGGACAGCGCCACGCCGGCCGACGAGCCGAACCAGATCATCGATCCGCCGAAGCCCACCGCGTAGGCGAGAAAGCCCCAGTCGTAGCCGTCCTGCCGGATGGCCAGCGCGGTCAGCGGGATGTTGTCGAACACCGACGACACGAAGCCCAGGCCGAAGGCCGTCTGCCACGAGGCCACCGGCAGCTTGTCCACCGGCATCAGCGACGCGCACCACACCAGCGCGAGCAGGAAGATGCTGCCCTTGAACGCGCCGGGCAGCAGGCTCCAGGTCGGCGTGCGCACCGGCGCCGTGAGCAGGATGGCCAGCACCACCGCCATGCCGATGACCGGCAAGTGGTCGAGCACCGCTGGGTTGTTGAGGTTGAACCAGAGATTCGCCGCCACGGCCGCGAGCAGGATCGCGACGACCACGCCGAGCCTGCCGTACTCGATGTGCACGCCCGGAGCGTCGTCCTTCTGGATCGGCTGGTGGTCGTGCTGCTGCTTGGCGGCGATCACGCCGAAGAACATCAGCGCCGCGAAGCCACCGATGTAGGCCTCGATCACCCACAGCGGGCTGGCGCCGGCAATCCACATCATCGTGGTGGTGGTGTCGCCGACCACGCTGCCGGCGCCACCGGCGTTCGAGGCGGCGACGATGGCGGCGAGATAGCCGATGTGCACGCGCCGCGCGAACAGCACCGAGGCCATGGTGCCGCCGATCATCGCGGCAGCGATGTTGTCGAGGAAGCCCGACATCACGAACACCCCGATCAGCAGCACGAAGCCGCCCTTCCAGTCGTCGGGCAGCAGGTGCGGCAGGATCTCCGGCAGGCGGCTCTTCTCGAAATGGTCGGCCAGCAGCGCGAAGCCCAGCAGCAAGCCGAGCAGGTTGGCCAGCGTGACCCATTCATGGCCGGCGTGCGCTGCCAGGCCGCCCATGCCGGCACCGGCCTTGAAGCCGGTGACGAACAGCTGGTAGAGCGTGATCGCCAGCGCACCGCCCAGCGCGACCTTGAGCGCGTGGTGATGCAAGGTGGCCACACCCAGCAGCGTGAGCGCGAACAGCACGAAATCGAACGGGACGCCCAGCAACGACATGATTGTTTCCTCCGCGGCCCCGCGTTCGACGTGGACGCGGCGGCTTCTCCTGCCGCCGGGATTCTAGGGACCGTGCCGGCCCCGCACTCAGTCGTGAAACCGGGTGAAACCCTGCACCGGCTCGCGCTCGGTGATCAAGGAGTTCTCCACCGCCGCCGGATCGGCGTACCCGAGCGACATGCCGCACACCACCATCTCGTCGTCGGCCAGACCGAGCTGCGCCTCGATGATGCGGTGGAACTGCGTGAAGGCCGCCTGCGGGCAGGTGTCCAGTCCGCGCGCGCGCGCGGCGACCATGATGTTCTGCAGGAACATGCCGTAGTCGAGCCAGCTGCCCTGCTGCATCACGCGGTCGATGGTGAAGATCAGCCCGACCGGCGCATCGAAGAAGGCGTAGTTGCGGCCGTGCTGCTCGTGCATGCGCGCCTTGTCGGTCTTGCCGATGCCCAGCAAACCGTACAGGTCCCAGCCGACCTTGCGGCGCCGGTCGATGTAGGGCGAGGCCCACTGCGTCGGGTAGTAGGCGTACTCCTCGCTGTGTTTCGCCCGTTCCTCGGGGTCGTCGAAGGCGGCACGGATCGCCGCGCTCAGCCGCTGTTTCGCGGCACCGGTGAGCACGTGCACTTTCCAGGGCTGCGTGTTGGTACCCGAGGGGGCGCGTGCGGCGACGCGCAGGATCTCCTCGATCGTCTCGCGCGGCACCGGCGTGGGCAGGTAGGCACGGATCGAGTGGCGCGAGGTGATGGCGTCGTCGACGGCCTGCGTCGTTTGGAAGGTGTCGGTCATGCGGTGGCGATCAGGGGTTGCAGGGCGGCGCGCAGCGCCTCGGGCAGTTCGACCGGGCGGCGCGTGAGGCGGTCGACGTAGACGTGGATGAAGTGGCCGGCCGCGGCCGTCTCCGGCGCGCCGTGCGCGAACAGGCCGACTTCGTAGCGCACCGAGCTGCGGCCGACATGGCCCACGCGCAGGCCGGCCTCGACCTTCTGCGGAAAGGCGAGCGACGCGAAGTAGTTGCAGCGGGTCTCGATCACCAGGCCGATCACCTCGCCGGCGTGGATGTCGAGCGCGCCGGCCTCGATCAGGTAGCCGTTCACCGCCGTGTCGAACCATCCGTAGTAGACGACGTTGTTGACGTGCCCGTAGGCATCGTTGTCCGCCCAGCGGGTCTGGATCGGCATGAAGTGGCGGTAGGCGCTGCGCGGCTCGGGGTGCGGACGGTGGCTCATGAGGCGCCATTGTTCCATTGCCGCCAGCTCGCCAGCGCCTCCAGCAGCGTGCGGTGCTGGATCGCCACCGTGTCCGCGATGTCGCGGCCATACCCGCCGGCCATGCTCAGCGCGACCGGGATGCGCCGCTCGCGGCAGGCGGCGAACACGCGGCGGTCGCGCTCGGCCAGGCCGGCGGCGCTGATCTTCAGCCGGCCGAGCCGGTCGCCTTCGTGCGGGTCGGCGCCGGCCAGATAGAACACCAGGCCGGGCGGCGAGCCGGCGTGGCGCGCCCAGAGCTGCTCCAGCGCCGCGTCGAGCGCGGCCAGGTAGGGACCGTCGGTGCATCCATCGGGCAGCTCGACGTCGAGGTCGCTGGCCTCCTTGCGAAACGGGAAGTTCTTCGCGCCGTGCAACGACAGCGTGAACACTGTCGGGTCGTCGCGGAAGATCGCCGCCGTGCCGTTGCCCTGGTGCACGTCGAGGTCGATCACGGCCACGCGCAGCCCACCGGCCACGGAGCGCCGCTGGCGGTGCCATTCGGCCTGCATCAGCCGGGCAGCCACGGCGGCGTCGTTGAAGACGCAGTAGCCGCCGCCCTTGTCGGCGCTGGCGTGGTGGGTGCCGCCGGCCAGGTTGGCCGCCAGGCCCTCCATCAGCGCGGCTCGCGCCGCGGCGATCGTCGCGCCCACCGAGCGGCGCGAGCGCTCGACCATGCGCTCCGACCAGGGGAAGCCGATCTCGCGCTGCATCGCCGCCGACAGGGTGCCTTGCAGCACGGCACCGATGTAGGAGGGCTCGTGTGCCAGCGCCAGTTCGCCCTCGCTGGCCGGCTCGGCCGGGCGCAACCGGAAGTCCGGCTCGCCGTCGATGCGATCCCGCAACAAGCGGTACTTGGGCATCGGAAAGCGGTGCCCCGGCGGCAGCGGCAGCACGAACTGGTCTGAATAGAAGGCTTGCATGGGATGGCCCGGATTCTGCCGCCGCGTGCATTTCAGCGTGTCAACTAGAACAGCCGCCCTAACTTTGATGCAGTGCAGCAAAAAGTTCTTGAACTTTGCCGGGCGGTGCATATACTTCGATCCATGCTGCAGTGCAACAAATCTGCGGCAACCTCGAATCCACCCACTCGATCGGAGACCCGCATGTCCTTCCTCACCGCTGAACAAGTCATTGCCGCCAACAAGGCCAACGTCGAAACCCTGTTCGGTCTGACCAACAAGGCCTTCGAAGGCGTCGAGAAGCTCGTCGAGCTGAACCTGCAAGTCGCCAAGGCCGCCCTGAGCGAAGCCGCCGACACGACCAAGGCCGCCATGTCGGTCAAGGACGCGCAAGAGCTGTTCGCCCTGCAGGCCGGCCTGCTGCAACCGGCCGCCGAGAAGGCTGCTGCCTACAGCCGCCACCTGTACGACATCGCCGCCTCGACCAACGCCGAAGTGGGCAAGGTCGCCGAAGTGACCGCCGCCGACGCGCAGAAGAAGTTCATGGCCGTCGTCGACACCGCCGTCAAGAACGCCCCGGCCGGCACCGAGAACGCCGTCGCCCTGGTGAAGTCGGCCGTCGCCGCCGCCAACAACGCCTACGAAAGCGTGCACAAGGCTGCCAAGCAGGCCGCCGAAGTCGCCGAAGCCAACTTCCAGGCCGTGACCACCACCGCCGTGAAGGCCACGCAAGCCGCCACCAAGGCCAAGCGCGCTGCCTGAAGCCCTGCTCAGGAAGGTTCGCCCCGAACGCAAAAAAGCGCGGCGGGGTTGAACTAACCGGGGGGCACCCGATCTATCCGGGGCCGCAAGCGCTGCTTGTGGTCTCCCTGAAAGGTTGTCTCCTCGGTACCTCCAGGTACCTTCGAAGGCCCGGCTCTGCCGGGCCTCTTCTTTTGGGGCGTCCGATCCGTCGGTTCAGTGGGTCTTGGCGGCGAGCTTCGCGCGCAGTTCCCCCAGCGCCGCCACCGTCACGTCCCGCCCGGCCTGGATCGACTTCCTGCGTGCCGCGAAGTCCGCCCCCGAGACGCCCGGCAGGCGCGGCCGGAGCACCACGTCGGCGTCGCGCAGCTCGAAGCTGTTGATGCTTCGCCCCATGATCGCGAAGGTCTGCAGCAGCATGCGCATCGCGTCGCCGGTGGCATTGCCTTCCGGCGCAGCCGAGATGTCCACCGCGATGACCAGCTCGGCGCCCATCTGCCGGGCGAATCGCACCGGCACCGGCGACACCAGGCCACCATCCACGTACTCGCGCGCGCCGATGCGCACCGGCTGGAACACCGCCGGCACCGCGCTGGAGGCGCGCACCGCCATGCCGGTGTCGCCGCGCTGGAAGAGGATGGGCGCGCCCGAATCCAGGTCGGTGGCGACGATGCCCAGCGGCATCGCCATGGCCTCCATCGGTCGGCCACCGGTGTGCTCGCGAACGAACTTCGCCAGCGCCTCACCGCGGATCAGCCCGCGGCCCGGGAAGGCCCAGTCGGTGATGGCCGACTCGTCCATGGCATCGGCCAGTTGCACGAGTTCGGCCGGCCGCTTGCCCGACGCATACAGCGCCGCGACGAGGCTGCCCGCCGAGGTGCCGACCACCAGGTCCGGGCGGAGCCCGCTTTCCTCCAGCGCCTGGATCACGCCGATGTGGGCGAAGCCGCGCGCCGCGCCACCGCCCAGGGCCAGGCCGATGCGGGGCGGCTTGGGGGGCGGAGGCGGCGGCGGAGCGAGCGCCGGCTCGACGGGCACCGCCGGCGCCGGTGCCTGGGGTGCCGTCTGGCAGCCCGCCAACGCCACGGTGGCGCCGGCGAGCGCCAGGCCCAGCCAACGCCGGCGGTCCAGCGGCACCTCTATATGCTCCTCAGCCATAAACAATGAAGAAAAAAGTACTTCTCATATATATAGACGATCCCTAGAGTCCATCCTTCGGTTCGCCAGCCTGGCGCCCGTTCAACCTTTGGCGACCCCATGGACTGGATTGCGATTCTCAGCGGCTTCGGCGTCGGCGCCATCGTCGGCATGACCGGCGTCGGCGGCGGCTCGCTGATGACGCCGCTGCTGCTCTCCGTGTTCAAGCTGAACCCGGCCGTGGCGATCGGCACCGACCTGTGGTTCGCCGCCGTCACCAAGACCGCCGGCTCGGCCTCGCACCACCAGGCCGGCCACGTTCACTGGCGCATCACGGCGCTGCTGCTGGCCGGCAGCATCCCGGCCTCGCTGGCCACCGTCGCGCTGATGCACTTCACCGGCCTCACCAAAGGATGGGCCAGTGCACTGACCTTCTCGCTGGGCATCGCGCTGCTGCTCACCGCCGTGGTGGTGGCCTACAAGCAGGCCTGGCACGCGGTCGGCCTGCGCCTGGAG
>CAZVLY010000027.1:20034-24263 GCA_964628175.1 uncultured Piscinibacter sp.
GGGTGATCGCAAAGGGCTTGGCCATCGGGCCGTGGCCTCCGTCGGCGTCGTCGGTGCGGTGGTCGCGCCAGCTGCGGGCAACAAGTTGTAGCGGCGGATATTGCGGTCGGCCTGCGCCTGGAGCGCTGGCTGCCGGAATCACGCAAGCCGGCGCTCACCGTGCTGTGCGGGCTGATCCTGGGCGTGCTGGTGTCGCTGAGCTCGATCGGCGCCGGGGCCATCGGCGCGACGCTGATCATGCTGATCTACCCGCGCCTCGAATCGCACCGCGTGGTCGGCACCGACATCGCGCACGCGGTGCCGCTGACCTTCGTGGCCGGCATCGGCCACGCCACGCTGGGCCACGTCGACTGGGGCCTGCTCGGCGCCCTGCTGATCGGCAGCGTTCCCGGCATCTGGCTCGGCGCACAACTCACCCGAAAGATGCCCGAGAAGCTGGTGCGTGCGCTGCTGTGCACGGCGCTGGTGACCGCGGGCCTCAAGGTAATTCACTGACATGTACCAATACACCGACTTCGACCGCCGCTTCGTGCATCAGCGCGCCGCGCAATACCGCGACCAGCTCGAGCGCAACCTCGCCGGCAAGCTCGGCGACGACGAGTTCCGCCCGCTGCGCCTGCAGAACGGCTGGTACGTGCAGCGCCACGCGCCGATGCTGCGCATCGCCGTGCCCTATGGCGAGATCCACGCGCGCCAGCTGCGCCAGCTCGCCCGCATCGCCCGCGAATACGACCGCGGCTACGGCCACTTCACGACGCGCCAGAACCTGCAGTTCAACTGGATTCCGCTGGTGCAAAGCGCCGACGTGATGGACCTGCTCGCGCAGGTCGACATGCACGGCATCCAGACCAGCGGCAACTGCATCCGCAACATCACCAGCGACGCGCTGGCCGGCATCGCCGCCGACGAACTGGTCGATCCGCGCCCCTACTGCGAGGTGCTGCGTCAGTGGAGCACCCTGCACCCGGAATTCGCCTTCCTGCCGCGCAAGTTCAAGATCGCGGTGACTGGCGCGGCCGAAGACCGCGCCGCTATCGCCTGGCACGACATCGGCTTGCACCTGCGCCAGAACGCCCAGGGCGAGGTCGGCTTCGAGGTGCTGGTGGGCGGCGGCATGGGCCGCACGCCGGTGATCGCCACGCGGATCCGCGACTTCCTGCCCTGGCAGCAGATCCTCGTCTTCATCGAGGCGATCGTGCGCGTCTACAACCGCTACGGCCGCCGCGACAACCTCTACAAGGCGCGCATCAAGATCCTCGTCAAGGCCGAGGGCCAGAAGTTCATCGACGCGGTGGAAGAAGAGTTCCGCCACATCCTGAACGACGACGCCGACGGCAGCGCGCACCTGATCCCGCAGGCCGAGCTCGACCGCGTCAAGGCGAGCTTCGTGCTGCCCGAGGGGGTTATCGCCGCGGGCGCGCCGAGCGCCGCGCCAGCGAACGCCAGCGGCGCCTTCGCGCGCTGGCTGCAGCGCAACGTGCATGCGCACCGGCTGCCGGGCTACCGCGCCGTGACGCTCTCGCTCAAGCGCGCCGGGCAGGCACCGGGCGACGTGACGGCCGAGCAGATGGAGGCCGCCGCCGCCATCGCCGAGCGCTTCAGCCACGGCGAGCTGCGTGTCACGCACGACCAGAACCTCGTGCTGCCCTGGGTGCGCGAGAGCGAGCTGCCGGCGCTGTGGGACGCTGCCAAGGCTGCGACCTTCGCCACGCCGAACATCGGCCTGGTCACCGACATGATCGCCTGCCCCGGCGGCGACTTCTGCGGCCTGGCCAACGCGCGCTCGCTGCCGCTGGCCGCCGAGCTGACGGAGCGTTATGCCGACCTCGACGAGGTCTACGACATCGGTGACATCGACCTGCACATCAGCGGCTGCATCAACTCCTGCGGCCACCACCACAGCGGCCACATCGGCGTGCTCGGCGTCGACAAGGACGGCAAGGAGTGGTACCAGGTCTCGCTGGGCGGCTCCGACGGGTCCACCCTGAGCGGCGCGGCGGTGCCCGGCAAGGTGATCGGCCCCTCGTTCGCGGCCGACGAGGTCGCCGACGCCATCGAGGCGGTGCTCGACACCTACCGCGCGCAGCGCGCCGCCAACGAACGCTTCATCGACACCGTGCGCCGCATCGGCATCGAGCCCTTCAAGGGCCCGGCCAACGCGGTGCGCCGCAGCACGGCCCACGCGGCCTGAAGTGCGAGGACCCGACCCATGAAATTCATCGACACCCACAAGGACCGCTGGCATGCCCTGGGCGGCGAGGACGGCCCGCCGGTCAGCATCAATGCCGAGCCCTACCTGCTGCTGGACACGAACCAGTGGCATGCAGCGCGAGCGCAGTGGCCTGCCGGCGTGCCCGTGGGCATCAAGCTGACCAACGACCAGGATGTGGAAGACATCGCCGCCGACCTGCCGCGTTTCGCGCTCGTCGCGCTGCATTTCCCGAAGTGGACCGATGGCCGTGCCTACAGCCAGGCGCGCCTGCTGCGCTCGCGCTACCGCTTCCCCGGCGAGGTGCGGGCGCTGGGCGACGTGCTGGTCGACATGATGCCGCTGCTCGCGCGCACCGGCTTCGACGCCGTGGTGCTGCGCCACGACCAGTCGGTCGACGCGGCCGAGCGCGCGCTCGGCTTCTTCCCCGGTCACTACCAGGGCGACGTGGCCGACAACCGGCCGCTGTTCGCCAAGCCGGCCGGCACGGCCGAGGCGCTGGCCAGGGCGCCGGCGCAGGAGTTCGTCAACGCCGGAGCGTCGATATGAGCGCCATCGAGCTGTACGCCCGGGCCAGCGAAGGCTTCGACAGCCGCGTCGCACACGCCGTGGCCGTGCTGCAGAGCGCGGCCAGCGAACACGCCGGCCGCATCGTGCAGGCCACCAGCCTGGGCGCCGAGGACATGGTCATCACCGACCTGATCGCGCGCCATGGCCTGCCGATCGCCGTCGCCACGCTGGAGACCGGCAAGCTGCACCTCGAGACGATGGCGCTGATCCCGCGCATCGAGCAGCGCTACGGGCTGAAGGTCGAGGTCTACCAGCCGGCCGCCGAGTCGGTGGTGCACTTCGTCAAGACGAACGGCGAGCGTGCGATGTACGAGAGCCTGGAGCTGCGCAAGGCCTGCTGCGCGATCCGCAAGCTCGAGCCGCTGGCGCGCATGCTGTCGGGCAGCAGTGCCTGGGTCACCGGCTTGCGCCGCGAGCAGTCCGACAACCGCGGCGGTGTGCCCTTCAGCGAGCCCGACGACAAGGGCCGCATCAAGTTCAACCCGCTGGCCGACTGGAGCTGGGCCGACGTGTGGCACTACATCGCCACGAACGACGTGCCCTACAACCCGCTGCACGACGAATTCATGCCCAGCATCGGCTGCGCGCCCTGCACGCGCGCCATCGCCGTGGGCGAGCCCTTCCGCGCCGGCCGCTGGTGGTGGGAGGACGAAAAGGCCAAGGAGTGCGGCCTGCATGTGAAGGACGCTCCCGTGTCTGAAGTCTCTTCGCTTGGAGCCCCGCGATGAACGCGCCCCTGTCCATCGAGCAACTGCTGCCCGAACTCGACCACACCCACCTCGACTGGCTGGAGGAAGAAGCCATCTTCATCCTGCGCGAGACGGTGGCCGCCTTCGAGCGCCCCGCCCTGCTGTTTTCCGGCGGCAAGGACTCCTGCGTGGTGCTGCGCCTGGCCGAGAAGGCCTTCAAGAGCAAGGGCAAGGACGGGCAGTACAAGGGCCGCCTGCCCTTCCCGCTGCTGCACGTGGACACCGGGCACAACTTCCCCGAGGTGATCGAGTTCCGCGATCGCCGCGTGGCGGAGATGGGCGAGCGCCTCGTCGTCGGCCACCTGGAAGACTCGATCAAGCGCGGCACCGTGCGCCTGTCGCACCCGCTCGAGTCGCGCAACGGCCACCAGACCGTGGCGCTGCTCGAGGCGATCGAGGAACACCGCTTCGACGTGCTGATGGGCGGCGCGCGCCGCGACGAGGAGAAGGCGCGCGCCAAGGAGCGCATCTTCAGCCACCGCGACAGCTTCGGCCAGTGGCAGCCCAAGGAGCAGCGCCCCGAGTTGTGGACGCTGTTCAACACGCGCATCCGCCCGGGCGAGCACATGCGCGCCTTCCCGATCAGCAACTGGACCGAGCTCGACGTGTGGCTGTACATCGCCCGCGAGAACATCCCGCTGCCCGGCCTGTACTTCGCGCACGACCGCCAGGTGATCCGCCGCAAGGGCCTGCTGGTGCCG
>CAZVLY010000028.1:0-24154 GCA_964628175.1 uncultured Piscinibacter sp.
AGCGATTGCAGTCGCGGCGGCGCTTTCATGCGCGGGGCCGCCCGCCGCCACCGGGGCGCCCGCCGCGGCGCATCTGCGCCAGCGGCCGCTTGCCGCCGAGCTGGCGCTCGATGCCGTCGTTGAGCAGGCTGCGCAGTGCCTGCACCTCGTCGACATGGCCGTAGATGCCGGGGAAGCGCAGGTCCAGCCACAGCCACAGCGTGCAGGCGCGCAGCGCCTGCTCCATGCGGTCGAGCCGGCTGTGCGCGTCGACCTCGTCGAGGAACCAGGGCCGCCCGGCGCGGCCGGTCAGCGCGTGCGCGTTGGTCCAGCCGAGGAATGCCTGCAGCTGCGTGTCGGTGCGCGTGTCCACCGGCGCCTGCGCATAGATGAAACGCTCCTTCAGCGTCAGCTTCGGCGCGCTGTCGTCCAGCGCCTCGGCGAGCTGCAGCATCTGGTCGAGCTCGGCGACCTGGAAGTGCGCGTCGTCCAGCCGCAGCTGCTCGACGAACACGCCGAGCACCTCGCGCAGCTTGCTGCGGTTCAGCCGCGAGGCGATGGTCTCGACGTGCCAGGGGTTCGGCGCCACCGGCGCCTTGAAGTCGCGCGGCGCCTTCGCCTGCTTGACGATCAGCTCGCGCAGCTCGCGCGCGGCGGTGGGCTCGGCGGTGTCGAGCACGCCGGCGAAGCCCTCGTCGTGCATGCCGAAGCGGCCGGCGCGGCCGGCGATCTGGTGCACCTCGGTCTCTTCGAGCGGGCGGTCGCCCTCGCCGTCGAACTTCTCCAGCGTGCTGAACAGCACGCGGCGGATCGGCAGGTTCAGGCCCATGCCGATGGCGTCGGTGGCCACCAGGATGTGCGCCTCGCCGCTGGCGAAACGCTCCGCCTCGCGGCGGCGAACCTCGGGCGGCAGCGCGCCGTAGATCACCGCCACCGGGTGGCCGGCGGCCGAGATCTGGTCGCGCAGCATCAGCACGTCGCGGCGGCTGAAGGCCACCACCGCGTCGCCGAGCTGCAGCGAGGCCAGCGGCACCGGCTTGGGCAGCAGTTGCACGTGCTGCTTGCGCTCGAAGCGGCGCACCGTGCAGCGCTCGCCGCACAGGCCGAGCAGCTTCTCGATCGCCGGCACCGCGTAGTCGGAGCAGATCACGATCACCTCGTTGGCCGGCACGCCGACGATGGCCTGCGTCCAGGCCCAGCCGCGCGATATGTCGAACAGCATCTGCGCCTCGTCGATCACCGCCACGTCGATGGCCTTGCGCGTGTTGACCATCTCGATGGTGCTCGACACCACGCGGGCGTGGTCGGCCGGCACGTTCTCCTCGCCGGTGAGCAGCGAGCAGGGCACGCCGCGCGCGACGAGCCGGTCGCGTCCCTCCAGCGCAAGCAGGCGCAGCGGCGCCAGGTAGGCGCCGTCCAGCGCCTGCGCCAGGCGCTCGAAGGCGGCGTGCGTCTTGCCGCTGTTCGGCGGGCCGACGTAGAGCGTGACGCTGCGCTGCAGGTGGCGCGCGGTCTCGAAGCTGTCGGGGTAGCGCTGGAAGGCGAGCTCGCTGTTCAGGCCTTCGAGCATGTCGAGCTCGGTGACGCGGTGCTCCCAGCGGTCCTGCGCGCGCGTGCAGGCGGCCTTCATCGCCGGCAGCGGCACCGGCGCGGCGCACTCGGCCTGCAGGCGCGGCAGCAGCAGCTCGAGCCGGCGCGGCTGGTAGGCGTGGCTGCGCCCCACCAGCGAGGCCAGGTGGGCGCGCAGTTCCTCGGCCTGCGGATGCGGCGGCGGCGCGCCCAGCGCGGCGCGCAGCGCCTCCAGGTTGCCGCTGCGGTGGAAGGCCCAGGCGAGCTCGGCATCCACCGGCACGCGGAAGGCCACCGTGATGGCCCACGGCCGGCCTTCGGGCACCTGCACGGCCAGCGGCTGCTGCACTTCGCGCACGAAACCGCCGCCTTCGCGCACCACGCCGTTGGCCTCCAGCGCGGCGCGGCGCTCGAGCATCTGCGGCAGCGTGGTGCCGGCGCTGCCCACGGCCTCGAGGTGGGCCAGCGCGCTGTCCATCAGCCCGGGGTCGATCCAGCGGCTCGGCCGCGCGCCGGCGGCGGCCTTCTGCAGCAGCACCAGACCGAGTCGGTCGAGCTGCACCGTGGGGTTGCCGGCGTCGTCGCTGTAGTCGGCCGGCGTCACCACCTGCGGCAGCAGGAAGGCGGCGCGGCGGATGCGTTCGAGCTGCGCGCGGCCGATGTGCGGCGGCACGCGCTGCGCATGGCGCGGGTCGGGCAGGTTCAGCGAATCGGCGGGGCGGGCGCTGGCGGGGGCTGTGGAGGCCGGGTTTTGCGTGGCAGACATGAAGAGCCGGGAGTGAAGCTGCGCACTCTACCCCCTGGCTCCGATAATCCAGCATGAACTCTCCTCTAAAGGCGGCCGCGCCGCCCGCGGCGCCCGGCGCCGCCTTCGCCACCCTGCCCCTGCCGCCCGCCACGCTGGAGAACCTGCAGCGCCTGGGCTACGAGGCCATGACGCCGATCCAGGCGGCCAGCCTGCCGCTGGCGCTGGCCGGCCACGACCTGATCGCCCAGGCCAAGACGGGCAGCGGCAAGACCGCCGCCTTCGCGCTGGCGCTGCTGGCCAACCTGAATCCGCGCCGCTTCGCCGTCCAGGCCCTGGTGCTGTGCCCGACGCGCGAGCTCGCCGAGCAGGTGACGCAGGAGCTGCGCCGGCTGGCGCGCGCCGACGACCACGTCAAGGTGCTCACGCTGTGCGGCGGCAGCACCATGCGCCCGCAGCTGGCCAGCCTGGAGCACGGCGCGCACATCGTCGTGGGCACGCCGGGCCGGATCATGGACCACCTGGAACGCGGCAGCCTGAACCTGGAGGCGCTGAACACCCTGGTGCTCGACGAGGCCGACCGCATGCTCGACATGGGCTTCTTCGACGACATCGCCACGGTCGTCAAGCAATGCCCGAAGCAGCGCCAGACGCTGCTCTTCTCGGCCACCTACCCGGAGGGCATCGCCAGGCTCGCCGCCGCCTTCCTGCGCGAGCCCAAGGAGGTGAAGCTGGTCGAGCAGCATGCCGCCACCAAGATCCGCCAGCTGTTCTTCGAGGTGCGCGAGGACGAGCGGCTGCACGCCGTCTCGCTGCTGCTCGACCACTACCGGCCGGTGAACACGCTGGCCTTCTGCAACACCAAGCAGCAGTGCCGCGACCTCGTGCAGGTGCTGCGCGCCCAGGGCTACGCGGCGCTCGAGCTGCACGGCGACCTCGACCAGCGCGACCGCGACCAGGTGATGGTGCGCTTCGCCAACCGCAGCTGCAGCGTGCTTGTGGCCACCGACATCGCCGCGCGCGGCCTGGACATCGCGCAGCTCGAGGCGGTGATCAACGTCGACGTCTCGCCCGAACCCGACACGCACACGCATCGCATCGGCCGCACCGGCCGCGTCGACGCCGAAGGCTGGGCCTTCACGCTGGCCAGCATGGACGAGATGGGCCGCGTGGGCCTGATCGAGAAGGCCGGCGGCTTCGAGTCCGAGTGGAAGAAGCTGACCGAGCTGACGAGCACGAGCAAGGAGCCGCTGCAGCCGCCGATGCGCACGATCCAGATCGTCGGCGGCCGCAAGGAGAAGATCCGCCCCGGCGACGTGCTGGGCGCGTTGACGAAGGACATGGGCTTCGCCGGCACGCAGATCGGCAAGATCAACGTCAACGAGTTCTCCACCTACGTGGCGGTGGAGGCCGGCATCGCCGCCGAGGCGGTGAAGCGCCTCTCGGCGGGCAAGGTGAAGGGACGCAGCGTCAAGGTGAGGCTGCTCGAGAGCTAGACCCATATCGCGTTGAGTGTGCGCAACGCCCGGCCGGGCGTGCAGGCCTAGGCTGCCAATCGGTGGAAGCATCGAAAGGTGTGTCATGCGATCCCGTTCATGGACCTTGCTGCTGGGCCTGGCATTGCTGGCCGCCTGTGGCGGTGGGGGTGGGGGTGGCCCGCAGCATCGGCAGATCGCCGCGTCGGCTGTCGACTACTGGGCCGCGGCCGCGGGCTCCAGCTGGAGCTACATGCAGGTCGATCGTCGCCGGCCGAGCGGGTCGGAGACGGTGCTCAAGACCGTGACCGATCGCGGCCCGAGCCCGCTCGGCAGCCTCGTCGCACAGGAGTTCGACCACAGCTGGTCGATCTTCGGCTACTACCCCGAGATCGAGTACCGCTATTTCGAGAGCGGCGCGATTCGCCGCATCGAGACGATCGACGTGGGTTTCGGGCTTCCCGTCATGGCCGTCGACTATGCCGAGGTGCCGGCACCGTTGATGGACGACGCGACGCAGACGGTGGTCGATCAGAGCTTCGCGGTCGACGTGGACGGCGACGATGTGGCCGACTCGGTGCGCATCGAGATGCGCAACACGCTGGGCCTGGAGGCGACACTCAGCGTGGCCGCAGGCCAGTTCAGCGACGTGCTTCGTTCGCGCCAGGATCTCGTCGTCACGGTCACGCAGGGCTCGACCGGCCGGCAAGGCGTGGGCCAGGCCGTGCTGACCACCTGGTACGCCAAGGGCGTGGGCGTCGTGCGGCGCACCTACAAGGACCCCGCGGACACCCAGGCCGGCGACTCGGTGACCGAGGAACTGGTCGGCTTCGCCCATGGGGCCCTGCGGGCCGGCATCGTGCCGGCGCTGGCCCTGGACGGCATCGGCCACGGCAGCACGAGCGCCACCCCGAACGGCATCGCCAGCGCGTCCGGCGGCGGCTACACGATGACGGTGGCCAGCTCCGAAGCCGGCACCGTCGAAGGCGCGATCCACGACGGTAGCGGCGTGCAGGTCTGGCGAGGCACGGTGCTCACGCCACCGGCGCCCTACGTCTTCGTCGACTCCGCCGTCACCTTCGATGGAGTGGACTTCCGCGTCGCCGCCGTGCGAACCATCCTCTACAACTCGCCGACCGAGTACGCGGTGGTCTCGCAGCGCCTGTCGGCAGCCGGCGTGGCCCGCGATGGCGCCGGCGGGGTCGTCCTCGACACCGGCATCGCCGACAACACTCAGACGCTCGTCCGGCCGCGCCTGGCCTCGCTGCAGGGAGAGCTGCTCGTGACATGGGGACGCTTCGACACCAGCTATGTCGAGGTGGCGCCGGGATTGGTCCGGCAGGTGGGCTACGTGGTCGAAGGCAGGCGCTTCGACGCCCAGCAGCAAGCCATCGGTGCGAGCGTCTCTCTGGGCGCCGGCATCCCGTCGACCGTCGTCGCGTACGACAACCAGTACCTGCTCACCGCCGAGCCGCAGGTCAGCGGCGCGACCGAAGTGACCGTCTGGGCGCTCGATGCCGCCGGCGTGCCGGTGGCCGGCACGCCCGTGGTCGTCGCGTCGAGCAGCACCTTCAAGGGTGAGGCGCGACTGCAGGCCTCCGGCGGCCGACTGTGGCTGAGCTTCCTCGAGTGGACGCCGCAGAGCGTGCGATCGAACCAGCGTCTGATGCGGCTCGGCCACGACGGCGTGCTACTGGACGGCACACCCGCCGCGCCCGGCCGTGCGCTCGATCTCGGTGGCGTGGACAGCGGTCTTGCACTGGCCCTGGGCTCGACGCGCTCGGCGCTGGCCTGGCGCAGCAGCTATGGCGGCCTCAGCGCGCTCCAGCTCGACACGGCCTCGCTGACCGGCACCGCGCCGCTGCCCACGCAGTCCACGCTCATCGCGGCCGCATCGCCGACCAGCACGGGCGATGCGCGCCACGTCATCGGAGGAGACGAGTGCGGCGCTGCGCTGTGCCTGTTCTGGCTGGAGGAGTCTGCGGCCTACACGTCCGATCGCGTGATGGTCACGCGGATCTACCCGCGCTACCTGCCATGACGGCGCGGTGAGACTGCGCTCGCACCGCCGTCGCGCGCTGCGGGGGTACCGGCATCCGGGGACGTGGAACTGGGCATCGACCCGGGGCAGCGCCTTCGCGCCGCTTCCGCTCATGCCGGGCTCGGCACGAAGAACGGGCCACGCGGCCGCCAGCGGCTATCCTGCGCTCTCGTGCGTCAGCCTGCCCGCCCCGGGCAGCCGCGAAGGAGCAGGCCTTGGACGCATCGATCTGGCAGCAACTCGAACAGCTCTTCGCGCGCGCCGTCGAGCTGCCGCCTGAAGAGCGCGACGCCTTCTGCGACCGCGCCTGCGGCGACGACGCCGCCCTGCGCGAGGAGCTGCGCACGCTGCTGCGCTCGCACGACGAGACCTCCGGCCTGCTCGACACGCCGCTGCAGCCCCGCGGCACCGCCGCCGCGATGCGCGCCGACAAGGCGCCGGGCACGCGCATCGGCGTGTGGTCGCTCGGCGCGCTGATCCGCCGCGGCGGCGCCGGCGAGGTGTACTTCGCCACGCGCGCCGACGGCGCCTTCGACCAGGTGGTGGCGCTGAAGCTGCACTACCGCGACGCCGCGCCGGACATCGAGCGTTTCCATGCCGAGCGGCAGATCCTCGCCAGCCTCGACCACCCGGGCATCGCGCGACTGCTCGACGGCGGCGTCGACACCGACGGCCGGCTCTACGCAGTGGTCGAGTACGTGGCTGGCGACACGCTGGTCGAGCATTGCCGGCGCCGCCACGCCGGCCTCGACGAGCGCCTGGCGCTGTTCCTGCAGGTCTGCGAGGTCGTCGCCTACGCGCACCGCAACCTCGTCGTGCACCGCGACCTCAAGCCCGGCAACATCCTCGTCACGCCCGAGGGCCGCGTGAAGCTGCTCGACTTCGGCGTGGCCAAGCGGCTCGACCGCAGCGCCGGCGCGCCGCTGGACGCCACCAGCGCGCCCTTCACTGCCGACTACGCAGCGCCCGAGCAGCTCACCGGCCAGGCTATCACCACCGCCACCGACGTCTATGCGCTGGGCGTGCTGCTGTTCGAGCTGCTCGCCGGGCAGCGCCCGTGGCGCAGCGACGGCCTGCCGATCGCGCGCATCGTGCAGCTGATCGTGCACGACGAGGCGCCGTCGGTCCACCGCAGCGCGCGGGCCACAGCCTCGCCACCGGTGCCGGCGCGCCGCCTGGCCGGCGACCTGGACGCCATCGTCGGCATGTGCCTGCGCAAGGATGCGGCGGACCGCTACCCGACCGTCGACGCGCTGGCGCTGGAGATCGAACGGCACCGGCGCAACGAGCCCGTCGCCGCACGCGGCGGCGCGCGCGCCTACCTGCTCGGCCGGGCGATGAAGCGGCATCGCTGGGGTGTGGGCGTCGGGGCGCTGGTGTTCGCCAGCCTGGCGATCGGCCTGGCGACCACCGCGTGGCAGGCGCGCCGCGCCGAGGTCGAGCGCGACGCCGCACGGCGCGCGGCCACGCGAGAGGAGGCGGTGCGCTACCACCTGACGAACCTGTTCCGCAGTTCGATCGCGCAGAAGGACGGCACGCCGGTGACGGCCAAGGCCATGCTCGACCGCAGCGCCAAGCGCGTGCTGCAGGAATACCGCGACGACCCGCAGCTCGCCGGCAAGGTGGTGGTGACGCTGGCCGACCTGTACGGCGCGCTGGAGGACGTCGAGGGCCAGGCGCCGCTGCTCGAAGGCTTCCTCGCCGCCGCCGGGCCCGAGGCGGACGCGGAGTCGGTCGCCCTCGCGCAGCAGAAGCTCGCGGCCATCGAGCTGCTGCGCGGCCACGTGCCGCGCGCCGCCGAACTGCTGCCGCTGGCCGAGGCCCGCTGGGCCAGCGCGCCGCAGAAGTACCTCGAGCAGCACCTCGAGTCGATGTTCATCCGCGGCCTGCTGCAACGCAACCAGGGCGATCTCGACGCCGCCATCCGCACCTACCAGGACGCCATCGTGCAGCGCACCGCCTTCTCCGGGCCGGTGCACCGCGAGACCGCCAACCTCTACAACTCGCTGGCCATCACGCTGACCAGCGCCAACCGCCTGCAGGAGGCGCTGGAGGCCTACCGCGCCAACCTCGCCATCTACACGCAGCTCGGCCGCGCCGACGACCTCGACGCGCTCGTCGTGCTCGGCAACACCGGCACGCTGGCCTTCCGCGTCGGCCGCCTGCACGAGGCCGAGGGCCTGCTGATGACCGCCTTCACACGGCAGCGCGAACTGGCCGGCGACTCGGCCGCCGTGGCCGCGTCGATGGGCCTGTACGGCGCGCTGCTCACCGCGCAGGGGCGGCTCGCGGAGGCGCTGGAGGTGCTGCAGGCCGCCACCGACATGGCGGTGCGCTTCGTCGGCGCGGCCAGCCCGCTGGCCATCCAGGACCGCCTCTTCCTCACCGAGGCGCTGACCGTCTCGGGCAATCTCGCGCGTGCGCGTGAACTGGCCGCGCAGAACCTGGCGCTGAGCACCGAGCGCTTCGGCGCCAAGGGCGTGCTGACGCTGCGCGTGCGCCTGAGCCAGGCGCGCATCGAGCTCGAAACGGGCCGTGCGGACGTGGCGCAGGGCCAGTACGCGGCGCTGGTCGAGCCGCTGCGCCAGGCCGGGCGCCCGGGCCAGCCGCTGGCCGCGCACGCGCTGTTCGGCCAGGGCGAGGCGCTGCTGGCGCTGCGCCGGCCCGCCGAGGCGGTGGTGCCGCTGCGCGAGGCGGTGGTGCTGCGCGAGCAGCTGCTGTGGGCGCAGAGCTGGGAGCTGGCGCTGGCCCGCGCGCGCCTGGGCGAGGCGCTCAAGCGCAGCGGTGCGGCCGGTGCCGACGCGCTGCTGACGCGCAGCGCCGCCGACCTGATCGAACAGCTCGGCCGCGACCACGCCCAGGTGCAGCGCGTGCGCCGCGTGATCGCGTCGGCGGGCTGAGCGGTGCAGCCGCTGCGCGTGCCGTACGATGAGCCACATCCACGGGCATCTCGCCGAAGAACCTCTTCGCCGGGCCCGCGAAAGGAATCCCCTTGAACACCATGCTTCGCTCGGCCGCCACCTTCGTGGTGGCGTGCGGCGCGCTCGGCTTCGCACTTGACGCGGTCGCGGCTCCGAACGAGCCGCCCGAATGCGACGACAAGGCCTCGCTGCGCGACGTGAAGAAGCAGTACCAGGGCCTCGAGGAGCAGAAGCAGAGCCTGAAGATCAAGGCGTTCTCCGAGGTGAAGCAGATCCGCCTCGGCCCGCCGCCGGCGAGCGTCAACCAGTACGCCAACAAGACCACCTACGCGACCGCGTCGCGCTGGTGCCAGGCGACGGCGGCGCTGTCCAACGGCAAGTCCGACACGCTCTACTGGCGCATGGACCATGTGGTCGACGCCAAGGGCTTCACCATCAACGTCGACCATTGCGCCACCGACCACGACCTGCTGGACAGCAACTGCCAGAAGCTGCGCGCCGGCAAGTGAGCGCCGCCGGGCGGCCTCAGTCGTTGCGCAGTTCGCGCAGCAGCCAGGCGCGCGCCAGCGTCCAGTCGCGCCGCACGGTGCGCTCGGAGATGCCCAGCGCCTTGGCCGTGGCCAGCTCGTCGTAGCCGGCGAAGTAGCGGCACTCGACCACCTGCGCCAGGCGCGGCGACTGCCGGGCCAGCTGCACCAGCGCGTCATTGAGCGCCACCACCGCTTCGTCGCTGGCCACCGCCACGTCGAGCGAGTCGGTCAGCGGCAGGTGCTCGGCGCCGCCGCCGCGCTTGGCGGCGATCTGCTCGAGCGCGCGGTCGACCAGCGCATGGCGCATCGCCAGTGCGGCCGCGCGCACGAAGTGGGCATCGTCGTTCCAGCCCGAGGCGCCGCGCAGCTTCAGGTAGGCCTCGTGCACCAGCGCCGTGGTCTGCAGCGTCATGCCGGCGCCCACGCGCGCGCGCTCGCGGTGCGCCACGCGCTTCAGGTCGGCATAGAACAGGGGCAGCAGGCGGTCGGCCAGCAGTCGGACCTCGGCGTCCAGCGTCGGGTCCCAGCGACCGGAAACCGGCAGGGCGGAGGCATCTTCGGTCACGCAGGCATCTTAGGGCTTCACGGACTTTCGTGAGGGCGATGGCCGGAACGCGGCGCGCTTCCCGTTCTTACAGGGAAGGCGCCATCACGGCGCTGCTCACGCACCGACCCGGAGCCCGCCATGCCTGTCGTCCGATCTCTCCTTCCGCGCACCCTGCCGCTCGCCGCGGCGCTGGCGGCCCTGCTGGTCGGCGGCTGTGCCCACACGCCGGCGGACACGCCGGCGCGGGTCGACGCGGCGCCGAGCACGCAGGCGCTGAAGGCCCTGCCGCGCAAGCGCGGTGAGCTCACGCCGGTGTCGATCGTCGAGTTCCGCTCCTCGGTGACCGAGATCACGGCGCGCGGCGGCACCGACATGTTCCTCACCGCGCTGGTCGAGAGCGGCCAGTTCCGCGTCGTCGAGCGGGCGCGCCTGAACGAAGGTGCGATCCGCGAGAAACAGCTCAATGCCGGCGGCCTGACCGGCGGCAAGAGCGCCAGGACCCTGCTCACCGAAGCGAAGTACCTCTTCGAGGGCGCCATCACGCAGGCCAATGCCGGCGAGACGCAGCGCAGCGGCGCGGTCGGCGTGGCCGGCGCACAGGTGGGTGGCAGCACCAACCGCGACGTGATCGGCATCGACGTGCGCGTCGTCGAGGTGTCCAGCGGCGCGATCGTCGGCGTGGTCACCGTGCGCAAGGCCATCGCCAGCGATTCGGCCAGCGTCTCCGGCATCGGCAGCCTGATCGGCACCGTGCTCGGCCAGAAGGGCCGCAACACCGCCTACGTGCCCGACGTGCAGCTGCAGCAGCAGCGCAAGCAGAGCCTGGACGGCGCACTGCGCACGGCGATCGACCAGGCCGTCGTCGAGCTGGCCCAGCGCTTCCCGCGCTAGGCACCGCGCCACCGGCCTCGCCCGACCACCCTCGCCCACCCTGGAGCTGCCATGCACCTCACGCCCTCGCCCCGCCTGTCGATCGCCGCCTTCGGCCTGGCGCTGCTGTGCGCCCTGCCGTCGGCCCAAGCCGCCGTCGGCGCGCGCGTCATGCTGCAGGAGTGGAGCCCGCTGACGCCCAAGCAGCAGCCGCTGCGCGTGCTCGTCAACGACCCGCGCGTCGTCAGCGACCAGCTGCAGAAGGCCTGGACCAGCGCACGGCCGCTGGTCTGCCAGGGCCTGGTGGCGGCGATGGCCAAGGCGGTGGCGAGCAGGGGCCAGCAGCTGCGCGACGTGAAGTGCCAGCTCGACGAGACGGTGGCCTTCAGCGTCGCCAACGCCGGCGCCAACGCACTGAGCGCCTCGTTCGCGATCGGCGGCTATGTCGAGGCGACGACGACCACGCCGACGCCGATCGGCAGCTACGGCGACCCGCGCTTCTCGCTGCGGGTGACGGCCAACCTGCTGGCGGCGCTGGCGGTGCAGCCCAACCCGAACCAGACGCTGCGCGCCAACACCGCGCGCTTCTCGCTGAGCGACGCCTCGATCGACTCGCACAACGCCGTCGGCGACGCGATCCTGTTCGTCGCCGAGGACCTGCTGCCCTTCTTCAAGGGTGCGAACTTCCGCAAGCTCGCCGAGGACGCGATCAACCAGTACCACGTCAACTTCGAGGGCAGCATCAACAGCGCGCTGGCGCCGGTCAACGAGCTGCTGCGCACGCCCTCGGGCGCGGTGCGCATCGCGGTGTGGGGCCGGCCCGATTCGATCATCGTCGCCTTCGGCCCGCGCGAGCTGACGCCGCCCAGCGGCGGCACGGTGTTCGGCGCGCTGCGCTGGGACAAGAACCAGGTCACCGCGCCGAACGGCTGCTCCAGCTTCAGCATCAGCGCCAGCGTGCAGACCGGCCCGGCGCCGCTGCGCGACCCGAGCGGCTACTTCGAGCCGGCCGATGCGCCGATGCGCCAGATCGGCAACTTCCAGCTGCAGCCCGGCACCGCCGAGGGCGAGTGCCGCTACCGCATGACCGCGCTGGCGACCGGCTGGCCCAATGAACTGAAGGCGCGCAGCTCGATCGGCGCGAAAAAGAGCACCGGCAACTCGCTGTACCGCGTCAACTACGCGCTGTCGGGCGACGGCTGGGACGGCCACACCGTGGTGCCGCAACCCAGCGCGGAGCGGAACTACCGCGTGCACGGTTCCGCCAATGCCACCGCGACGCTCGACCCGGGCCTGGCTGCGAAGAAGCGCGTGCTGCAGCCGGGCGGGCCGGTGATCAACCCGGGAATCACGCCCTCCAAGGCGGCCATCGCGCCTGCCACCGGCGCGACCGCGGTGCTCAACAAGGGCAAGGCGGTGTCGCTCAACCCGCAGCCGCTGCCGCCGTCCACGCTGACGCCGGCACAGGTGCCGAGCGCCCTGCGCTGAACCGAACGGCACACGCGTGTTCACTGCGCGCCCTTCCTGGCTCGCGATCGGCATCGCGTCGGTCGGCAGCGGCCTGCTGCTCGCACTGGCGGTGGCCGATGTGGGCCTGGCCTGGCTGGCGTGGTGCGCGCTGGTGCCCTGCTTGCTCGTGACCTGTCGCGCCACGCCGGGCCGGGCCGCGGCGGGCGGGCTGCTCGGCGGTCACGTCGCGGCCTGCCTCAGCTTCGGCTGGCTGGCGTCGGTGCCGGCCTTCGGCGCCGCGCAGTTCGTGGTGCTGGGCGCCTATGTCGCGCTCTACGCGGCGCTCTGGTGCGCAGGCCTGGCCTGGCTGCGGCGCCAGGGCGCGCCGCTGGCCCTCGTCGCGCCGGCGTTGTGGGTCGCGCTGGAGCTGCTGCGCCACCACGCCGGCTTCCTCGCGCTGCCGATCGCCAGCCTGGCGCAGAGCCAGCACGAGCACCCGGTCGTGCTGCAACTCGCCTCGTTCGGCGGCGAGGCGGCGGTGAGCGCGCTGGTGGTGCTGGGCAATGTCGCGATCGCCGCGCTGCTCGAGCGACACAGCTGGCCGCTCGCGCTGGGCGCGGGGGCGACAAGCGCCGCGGCCCTCGTCACCGGCGCGTGGATGCTGAATTCCGACGAGACCGGCGCGCCGCTCACGCTGGCCGCCGTGCAGCCCGACATCGGCCTGCACGAACGCGAGACGACCGCCGGGCGCGAGGCCATCTGGCAGCGCCTCGAACGACTCTCGGTCGAGGCCGCACGCGCGCGGCCCGACCTGATCGTCTGGCCCGAGACCGCCGTCGGCGACCCGCGCCACGACGCCGTGCTCGCGCAGCGCCTGGACGCACTGGCCGGCGCCCTGCGCACGCCGCTGATCGTCGGCGCCTCGGAGACGGAGAAGTTCGCCGTCGCCGCAGAGGGCGGCACGCGCGTCGACGAGCGCGAGGCCTACAACGCGGCCTACCTCGTCCACGCCGGCGTGCCGCTCGCCGAGCCCTACCGCAAGCGGCGCCTGATGCCCTTCGGCGAGTACACGCCGCTGGCGGAGCAGATCGACTGGCCGCGCTGGCTGGTGCCTGCCGTCGCCGCAGGCCGCGCGGGCATCGACGACGCCGACTTCCGCATCGCCTCGGGTCCGGGCCGCGACACGGCATCGCCGCTGCGCCTGGGCGTGGTGATCTGCTGGGAGAACCTGTTCGCCGGCCTGTCGCGCGATGCGGTGCGCGGCGGTGCGCAGGCGCTCGTGCAGCTGACCAACGACGGCTGGTTCGGCCCCGGCCGCGCCGCCGTGCAGCACAACGCGGCGTCGGTGCTGCGCGCGGTGGAGAACGGCGTACCGCTGGTGCTCGCCTCCAACGCCGGCCCCTCGCTGGTGATCGACGCGCGCGGCCGGGTGGCAGCGCGCACGGCCGCCCAGTTCAGCGCGGGGGTGGCGGTGGCGACGGTCGCCGTCGGCCGCGCCGCCACCGTCTACACACGTTGGGGCGACTGGTTCGCCTTCGCCTGCATCGCGCTCGTCCTGTGCAGCGCTGCGGCCGGCCGACTTCGAGCCACCGCACGTGCGCCCTTGTTCATCGCCAAGGAGCTTCCATGAACCTCGCCCCTCGAATCGCCGCCACCGCACTGGCCGTCCTGACACTGTGCGCCCTGGCACCGCCCGCGCGGGCGATAACGCCCTTCGGATCGGCCGACAGCCGGGTTCGCCAGGTCTACTGCGACATGTCGGCGGTCAGCGGGCGCTACAGCGCCACGGACGCGCAGTACACCGCCAGCGGTGCCTGCGTCGGCCTGGAGTCGCCGCAGAAGACCACGGATGCGAGCACCAGCACCAGCGAGTTCCCCCGTGTCAACGAATCGAAGGAGACCTTCCGCGCCGCGTGGACCGCGAAGGGCAGCTACAACCCGCTGACCAAGGAGGTGATCGAGAAGGTCACCATGCCGGCGCCGAACATCGACGAGAAGACGCCGGTCGGCCGCCCCTACGGCAACTACGAGTCGCGCATGATCTGCGCGACGGACCCGTGGCTGACCGGCATCGGCGTCAACTGCACCGGCAAGACCGTGCGGGCCACCGGCAACCTCGGCGAGGCCGAGGCCGCGCTGCGCCGGCTGAACCGGCCGGTGACCACGCCGAACAAGGCGCCGCAGCTGCAGGCGCTGAACGCGAGCCACGAGCGCTACGTGAAGGCGCACGACTTCACCAGCAAGTCGGCCACCACCGGCAAGAGCAGCGTGATCGCGCAGATGTTCGCACCCAGCGTGGTCGAACCCCGCCCCGCCAGCACCCACGCGCCGCAGACGGCGATGCGCGTCCGCGTCGCGCCGGCCAAGGAGGCCAAGGACACGGCCTACGAGCTGGAGATCCAGGTGAAGGCGAACTTCGACTGGCGCGTGCTGACCACGATCCCGGTGAACGCGCAGCTCGCGCAATCGGCGCCGGGCTACAAGGGCTGGGGCGCGCACCTCGCGGGCACCGGGCCGCAGATGACGGCGATCGTCGGCGAGTACCGCATCCGCGCGCGCGCCACCGCGCCGCGCCGCTCGGAGCCGGGCGACTGGGTCGAATTCAGGATCGCCGGCAAGCCGGGCGTCACGACCCAAGAACTCGCCAGGGCCAAGGTCGACAGGGTGGGGGGCGCGCCGGCGGCGCTGAAGCCCGGACTGGCCGCTGCCACCACCGGCACGTCGCGCTCGACCACCCCGCATGGCGGCGCGCTGCCCGCGGGCACGGTGCCGGCGGCGCGGCCGCTGTCGCCGCTGCTCGTGCCGGCCGACTCGTCGCTGAGCGCGGCGAAGAACAAGGCCAATGCCGTCTCGCTCAACCCGCAGCCGCTGCCGCCCGCCGCCGCGCCGGTGCAGGTGCCGAGCGCGCTGCGCTGACACGCCCCACCATCCCGCCGAGGAGACACGCGATGTTCGATACCCCCATGACGCTGCGCGCCGCACTGGCCGCCCTGCTGCTGAGCGGCGCCCTCGGCCCGGACGAAGTCCGGGCGGCCGGCAAGGTGCCCCCCGGCGACCCCTGCACCTTGATTCCGCTGGCCGACGTGCAGAAGGCCTTTCCCGGCGCCCGCGCCGGCGTGCGCAACCGCAAGCTCGAGGAGTACGGCTCGACGCAGTGCGCCTGGAGCGATGCGAAGGGCCAGGTGCTGTTCGGCGTCGAGGAGCGCTACGGCACGAACACCGCGCTGGAGGAGGCGAAGGGCGAGGCCGGGGCCTTCCTCGACCCGACGCTGGCGGTCGCCAAGCGCAGCGTGCGCTACGAGACCCTGAAGGGCCTGGCGCCGGAGGCGGTGGCCTTCGTCGAGGTCGGCGACCCCAAGCGCGGCATCCTCGGCGATGGGGCGCTGCTCGTGATGCGCCGCGGCACGCACACCATGTCGCTGATGTCGCCCGTGCTGCCCCGGCGCGAGCGCGCCGAGGCCTTCAAGGTGTTCGAGGAACTCGGGCGCATCGCGGCCAGGCGGCTCGAATGAGGCCGGCCCGCGCGAACCCCTGGGCCCGCGCATGAGCCCCGCCGCGGCGTCGATGCACGGCACCCCGCGCTGGCGCTTCGAGGTGCCGACCACGCTGGGCCCGACCCACTCGAGCTACGAGTTCGCCGAGGGCGCGCTGAACTTCGAGTCGGACGACGTGTTCGGCGGCAGCGCCTCGCTGCGCTGGGACAGCATCCGCCAGGGCGGCACCGCCGCGATGCTCGGCATGGGCGGCAAGGGCATGCCCGACCTGCCCGGCTGGGTTCCGGAACGCATCGAGTGGCTGATGCTCTCGCGCGTCGAGGGCGGCGGCGAGTCCTTCATGCGCACGCTGCCGCAGGGTGGCGACCGCGATGCCATCGTCGCGGCGCTGCGCGAGCGCCTCGGCCCGCGCTGGATCGGCGAGCGGCTGCCGCTGAAGGACGCGCAGCAGCAGCTCGGCCTGCAGGCCGCGCAATGGAGCACGCTCAAGGTCTGGGGCATCGTGGCGGCGGTGCTCGCGCTGCTCGCCCTGCTGATCATGCTGATCGGCGTGCTGCTCCATCCGCTGATCTTCGTGCCGGCCGGGCTGGCCCTGGGCGGCTGGCTGGTGCACCGGGGCATCGACATGCTGAATCACGCCGCCGGCGCGGCGCGCATGCCCGTGGGCCGCGTCGGCAGCGCACCCGGCGGCCTGGTTGCGCTCGAGGGCCGCGCCGTCACCGAGCAGCCCACGCCGGCCGGCATCAGCGGGCGGCCCTGCGTCTGGTGGGACGTCGCCGTCTACTACTGGTCGGACGACGGCCGCCACAGCGGCGAGTGGCGGCAGGTGGCGTCGCGCTCCGGCGGCCGCATCGACACCGTCGTGCTCGAAGACGAGAGCGGCCGCATCCCGGTGTGGCTGGACGATGCGCGGCTGCTGCTGAGCCAGCGGCGCTGGGAGTCCGGCAAGGACGAACTGCCGGCGCACGGGCTCGCCTTCCTGGAGAGCCTGGGCTTCCCGTGGCGCGCGGGCAGCCAGATGCAGGTCGTGGAAGACGGCATGGAGGCCGGCGGCAGCCTCTACGTGCTGGGCACCCTCGACGAACGGCGCCACGTGTCGCGGCCGCCGGAGCCCACCGGGCTGCGCCGCATCCCGCAACTGCTGCGCAGCGGCGAATGGCGCCGCGAACTCGTCGGCGCCCTGCCGGCGCCCACGCGCGTGGTGGCGGCGGTGCTGATCGGCTACGTCGACATGATCACGCAACTGGGCAGCGCGAAGGCGCGCGTGCCCGTGCGCGGCGATGCCCCGCTGCCCGATCTGCCGCCGGACGCGCGCATGGTCTGGGCCGGGCGGGCGGGTCAGCCCTTCGTGGTCTCCGACCGGCCCGCGCAGGCGGCCCTCGCCGCACTGCGGCAGCGCGGCCGGTGGACCGCCGGGCTCGGCGTGGGCGTGGCCGGCTTCGCGCTCTATGCGCTGGCCGAGGCCCTCTGGCGATTCTGAGCCTGCGAACGATCCGGCGCGGCCCGCCTAGAGATCCAGATCCACCCAGACCGCGGCGTGATCCGAGGCGGCCTGCCGCGGTTCGGTCAGCTCCGCATAGACATCCCACTTGGCGGGCCTGACTCCGGGCCACATGCCCTTGCGCCAGACGCCGCCACCCGTCACGCGCGCCCAGGCCGCAGGCGACAGCAGGATGTAGTCGATCTTGTTCGACGCCGTGCACGAGTCGAAGGTGCCGGGACGCCCGCCGTCGTCGAATCGCGGGTGGGCGAACACATCCCGAAGATCGGTGTCATGCAGCAGGGGACGCAGCGCGTCGCTGTCAGGCGTGTCGTTGAAGTCGCCCACGACCGCGACCAGATCTTCGCCCGCGGCACGCTTGGACTCGTAGATCGCCTTGATGCGCTGCGCCTGAGCGAGCCGGCGGGCCTGGGAGTCCTTGGTCGACCCGAAGCCCTTGCTCTTCAGGTGATTGGGCAGGACCCACAGCACCCGTCCATCGGCCAGGCCGATCCCGTATTCCGGGCAGTCGCGGGAGAAGATCCGGTTGCCCTTCGCGTCGCGATCGTCGACATGGCTGCGCATCGGGCCGATCTGGAACGGAGGACGCGTCAGCAGGCCGACGTCGATGCCGCGCGGGTCGTTCCCGTCGATGAGCATCACGCCGGGAAAGGGCGAGCCCCCCAGCGCCCGGATGATCTCGTCGTTGAAGGCGGCCAGCGCCGGCCGGCTCTCGGCCTCGACCACGGCCAGCACATCGGCCTCGATGTCCATCATGACGCGCGCCGTGTTGCGCATGGCTTCGTCGTCGACCGGCTTCTCGATCAGCTCCAGCGAACCGGACCAGTCGGCGCGCCCGTTGGCGACGATCTGCAGCGGGCCCGACCGGGGGCGCTTGAGCAGGTCGCCCTTGTTCTGCCGCAGCCTCACGTAGGGGCCCTCGTCCGATGCGTCCAGGCCCAGGCCCGCGAGGAGCTCGACCATGCGCGACTTGCGCGCCGCGGTGTAGTTGATTTCACCCAGCAGGGCGCTGAGCCTGGCGAACTTGTCGAGCACGGGCTTGCCTTCGGCCCAGGTGGCCAGGCTCATGACCTTCGCGCGATCGAAGAGATTCTCGACGTTGAAGGTGGCGAGTCGCATGGTGTCCTCCGTGGTTCAGGAACGGTCGCGCCGCGGCCTCGGCTCAATCGAGGTAGCAGGCGACCGTCGGTTTCGTCTCGCGGGCCAGGTCCTGCAAGCCCGGCTGCGTGCTGCAGGCCAGCAGGCCCTCGGCCAGCAGGTCGCTGCGGTGGGTGTTGCGGTTCGCGTAGTCGAAGCGGGTTTCGACGATCTGTTCCGGCTGGATCTTGGCGAGGAACTTCGGGTACCAGCGGCGAACCTTCTGGAGGATGTCGTCTTCCTGGAATACCGCCAGCCGGCGCGCCGGCTTGTTCTGGTTCTTCGCGCCGTCGAAGACCCGCGGGGAGGTGTTGAAGACCACCGCGTCCACGCCCACCCAGAACGAGACCGACAGCGCCAGGCCGCCACCGAGCGAGTGCCCGGTGACCGTCACCAGCCGGTCCGGGTGGGCCGCCATGTACTCGCGAACATGCTTCTTGGCGCTCTTGTACGGGATCGAGACGCCCAGCATCAGGTTTCCGTTGAACCAGTCGATCCTTTCCTTCGTGCCCTTGAAGGCGAACACGGTGCGCCGGGAGTTCGAGTCTTCCCAGATGTCGAACTGCAGGTTCGAGAACAGGTCGCCGGCCACGGTCCCGGGCCGGTAGGAGTTGCGCGATTCGGGCACCGGCTGCCCGTGCAGATCCACCTTCTTCCAGCCCAGGCGCTCCAGTGGGAAGCGGGTCTTCTCGAGGTCGTCGGCATAGGCGTTCGAGGCCATCATCGAATACAGCGCGACCTCGTTGGCGAGGTCCCGCGTCAGCGGCCGGGCCGAGTCGGCCTGCGCGTGAGGGGCCAGCGCGGCCAGGACGAGGCACCCGGCGTTCAAGATCTGCTTCATGGCTGCCTCGCGAAGGCCGATCCCTTCCTGTCCTTGAAGTAGCGCACCGACAGCCTGCAGGCCATGATGTTCATGGCGTGCTGTCGCAGCGCACTGCCATGGCTGAGATCGACGCCCTGGCAGAGGGCGACAGGCCCGCCCTCCGAGCCCCACTCTGGGCCGGAGAAGCACGGCGCGATCTCCGTCAGCGCGTCGCCCTTCTCGTGCAGGAAGAACATGCTCGGCGCTTCGCTCGGCGGCGGCGCGCCGGGCGCGACGCAGAACGCGCCCGGATCCTGGCGGCGCCCTTCGGTGAAGCCGTCGCGCGCCGCCAGCGGGAACAGGGTGTGGCCCCCGTCGACGGGCGAGGGATTGAAGCCGACGACCCGCGTCGCCTCCGGAACGCGCAGGTACGCATAACGCGCCAGTCCCGCGCCGAGCGAGTGGCCGACCAGAGTGACCAGCGGCAGCTCGATGCCGTCGCGTCGCGGCCTCGGGCCGAACTCCTCCTGCTCCGGACTGAGCTGCCATTCGTAGCGCAGGAACTCGATCATGTAGATCTGCTCGACGATGCGCCGCGCGCTGGCTTCGGCCTGCTTGTAGTGATCCCAGAAGCCGGGGAGCAGCGCGGTGATCGGCCGCAGGTTCGAGAACCAGCCGCCGTAACCGGCGGTGCCGCGAAACACGATCGCGTACTCCTGCTGGCCCACGGCGGCCGGGTCCTTGCGGATGCGGCGCCAGACCTCGATGGCGAAGTCCGGCACGAAGACGCGCCAGTCCCGCGTGAAGGCGTATTTCTCGAGTTCCCTGGCCCGCTCCCAGCCGAACTCCCGCGCCGCTTCCCGGATCGGCACCTTGGGCCGCGCGGCCGACCGGTCGTCGCACTGCGAGTCCTCGTCCGGAATCGCATCCTCGAAGCCTTCGTCGCCGGCGTTGAAGATCTCCTTGACCTTGTCCGGCTCGCGGATCTCGCCCAGGCAGCGCAGCGACTCCGGGCTGCCCGATGCCCCAGCGTTCTGCGAACCGCGGCACTGCTGCTCCCGGGCCCGGGAGTACAGGCTCGTCAGCGCGTCGCGCGTGATGCCCTTCCCGTTGGTGATCTTGCGCACCAGGTCGTCGTTGACCACGAGCTGCAGCCGCTCGATCGCCGCGCCTCGCGTGCGGTACACGTCGGCCGCCAGCGCCGCGTACGGCAGGTAGAAATCGGCGATGCACTGCTCGCCCGCTTGCGGCGCAGGAGGCGCTTCCGGAGATTGACCCACGTGAAGCGTGCTGCATGCCGTCAACAGCGAAGCGATGCAGACGCCACCCATCCTGCGAACCGTTCGCGAGCGTTTCATCTCAGCCTCCCACTGTCTGATGCTGGTACGCAAGCCTTGCGAGCGCATTGATCCGATGCAACGAGACTGCCTGCAGCAGAATGCGGGCGCATCCCCAGACTGAACCATGTCAAGACCGACCTGCGCCGCGGCTGTCGCCGTGGCACTCACCGTGCTTCTCGCAGGCTGCGCCGTGCCGGGCCGCATGGCGGAGCCGGCCGGCATGGGCCCGACCGAGGCGCGCGAAGCGATCGTCCGCCTGCTGCCGCCGGGCACGGACGACCGCGCCGGCTGGGCCGCTGACATCCACGCCGCGCTCGCCACGCTCGAGCTGCCGTCGACACCGGCCCACCTGTGCGCGGTGCTGGCCGTCACCGAGCAGGAGTCGGGCTTTCGCGCCGACCCGGCCGTGCCCGGCCTCGGCGCGATCGCGCGCAAGGAGATCGAGCGCCGCGCCGACGAGGCCGGCGTGCCGAAACTCGCGCTGCGCGCCGCGCTTGCGCTGGGCTCGCCCGACGGCCGCAGTTATGCCGAGCGCATCGACACCGTGAAGACCGAGCGGCAGCTCAGCGAGATCTTCGAGGACTTCATCGGCATGGTGCCGCTGGGCAAGACCTTCTTCGAGAGCCGCAACCCGGTGCGCACCGGCGGGCCGATGCAGGTGAGCATCGCCTTCGCCGAGGCGCAGGCCAAGGCGCGGCCCTACCCCTACCCGCTGCGCGAATCGGTGCGCCGCGAGGTGTTCACGCGGCGCGGCGGGCTGTACTTCGGCACGGCGCACCTGCTCGCCTACGACGCGCCCTACGACCAGCCGATCTACCGCTTCGCCGATTTCAATGCCGGCCGCCTGGCCAGCCGCAACGCCGCCTTCCAGAACGCGCTCGCGGTGGCCTCGGGGCTGCCGGTGGCGCTGGACGGCGACCTGCTGCCGCGCGGCGGCAGCGCGGCGCGCGGCGAGACCGAGCGGGCCGCCGGCACGCTGGCCGGCCGGCTCGGCCTGAGCGAGCCGGCGATCCGCCGCGACCTCGAGAAGGGCGAAGACGCCGCCTTCGAGAGGACCGCGCTGTACGAACGCGTGTTCGCCTATGCCGAGCGGCTGGACAAGCGAGCGCTGCCGCGCGCCGTGCTGCCGCGCATCGACCTGCACAGCCCGAAGTTCACGCGCAAGCTGACCACCGAATGGTTCGCCCGGCGCGTCGACGAACGCCACCGCCGGTGCCTGGATCGCCTCGGGGCGCCGCGCGACGACTGAAAGCGCACGCCCCGCCCCCTCAAGTCGCCGCCGCGCCGGCCGATCTAGAGGCATCACGACAAGGGGTGATGGGTATGGGCGCTGAATGGAGCCAGGCAACGATCGCCTGGATGGTGGCTGGCCTGCTGCTGGCCATGGCGGGCATCGCGATCGTGTGGCGGCGGCGTGCCGCGCCGCGCGCCGGCGCCGCAGCGCCGGACACCGCCACGGATGCGCGGCGCGATCCGCTCACCGGGCTGCTCACGCGCGCCGCCTTCGAAGTGGCCGTGCAGAACGGCATGGCGGCCGGCGAGAAGACCGGCAGCGACAGCTGCGTGCTCTACGTCGGCCTGGACGGCTTCCGCATCGCGCAGGATGGCGCGGGCACCGGCGTCGCCGATCGCCTGCTGGCCGCTGCGGCGCAGCGGCTGCAGTCGGTGTGCGGCGCCTCGACGCCGGTCTGCCGCGTGGCGGGCGAGGAGTTCGCCGTCTGGCTGGACGCGCCGCGCGAAGCGGGCGAAAAGCTCGCGCGGCATCTGACCGAGTCGTTCGCGCAGCCGATCGACCTGGCCGGACGCGACGTCTGGCTCGGCCCCTCCGTCGGACTGGCGCTGTCGCCGGAGCATGGCAGCAACCTGCGCGTGGTCGGCAAGGCCGCGGCAGCGATGTACTCGGTGCAGCGCAGCGGCGGCGGTGCCCATGCACTGTTCGATCCGCGCATCGAGGCCGAGCAGAACGAAGAAGCCAGCATTGCCCGGGAGCTGCAGCAGGCCATCCTGAAGAAGCAGCTCGAACTCTTCTACCAGCCCAAGATCGATGCCGGCACGCTGCAGGTCACCGCTGTCGAAGCCCTGCTGCGCTGGCGGCATCCGACGCTCGGCCTGGTCAGCCCGGCGCGCTTCATCCCGATCGCCGAACGCCAGGGCCTGATCGAGGCGATCGGCGCCTGGGTGCTCGACCACGCGATCCGGCAGGCGGCCGCCTGGCGCACCGCCGGCTTGCGCCTGCGCGTGGCGGTCAACGTCTCGGGCCTGCAGTTCCGCCAGGACGATTTCGCTTCCAGGCTCGGTCGCGCGCTGAAGACCCACGGCCTGCCGCCCGACGGCCTGAGCTGCGAGATCACCGAGACGGTGGCCGCCGAGAACACCGAGGCCACCCGGCGCGCCTTCATGAACCTGGAGAAGCTCGGCGTGCACGTGTCGATCGACGACTTCAGCGCCAGCCCGCCGGCCTTGGCTGCGCTGCGCCAGCTGCACCTGCACGAGCTGAAGATCGAGCGTTCGGCGCTGGCCGGCTGCGTGCGCGATGCGCAGGCGCGCAAGGTGTTCGAGAGCGCCGTGAAAGCGGCGCATGCGCACAAGCTGCGCGTGGTGGCGGCCGGCGTGGAAACGATCGCCCAGCGCGACCTGGCGGTGCACCTGGGCTGCGACGAGTTGCAGGGCTACCTGTTCGCCAAGCCGATGAGCGCACGCGCCGTGGCCATCTGGGCCGCCGACGCGCCGGCCGCGCTGGCGCAGACCTTCCGGCCGACGCTGTTCAAGGACACCCAGCCGCTGGACGCGCTGCCCACGCAGGTCGCGTTCCAGCCGACGCGGATCTCGCTGCAGCGCTAGCCTGGGTGGCGTCGCCGGCCGGCCTCAGGCCGCCGCGAACGCGAAGTCCACCTCGGGCTTGAGGCCGCTGACGATGCGCGCGATGCTCTTGCCCGAACCGCACGAGTGCGTCCAGCCCAGCGTGCCGTGCCCGGTGTTGAGGAACAGGTTGGCCAGCTTCGAGCGGCCGATGATCGGCACGTTGCTCGGCGTGGCCGGGCGCAGGCCGGTCCAGAACTGCGCCTGCTCCGTGTCGCCCGCACCCGGGAAGAGCTGCTCCACGCGCTTGACGATGGCCTCGCAGCGCACGCGGTTCAGGTCGCGGTCGTAACCGTTGAGCTCGGCGGTGCCGGCGATGCGCAGGCGGTCGCCCAGCCGGGAGAAGACCAGCTTGTACTCGTCGTCGGTGAGCGAGACCTGGTGCGCCATCGAGGCGTCCTTCACCGGCATCGTCACCGAGTAGCCCTTGGCCGGATAGATCGGCAGCGAGATGCCCAGCGGCTGCGCGTACAGCGGGCTGAGGCTGCCCATCGCCAGCACGTAGGCGTCGGCGCGCAGACGCTGGAAGCGGCCTTCGGCATCGGTGGCCTCGACGTGGTCGATCGTGCCGCCGGCCTCGCGCAGTGCGGTCACCGTGTGGCTCATCAGGAACTGCACGCCGTCGGCTTCGCAGCGCCGCACCAGCTCGCGCGCGAAGCGGTTGGCGTCGCCCGATTCGTCTTCGGCGGTGTAGGTGGCGCCGGCCAGCTGCGGGCGGATGTGGCGCAGCGCCGGCTCCAGGCGCACCGCCTCGTCGGCGGATATCACACGCCGGTCGCAGCCGAGCGCGCGCATCTGCGCGGCCGGGCCTTCGGCGCCGTCGAACTCCTTCTCGCTCGTGTAGAAGTGCAGGATGCCCTGCGTGCGCTCGTCGTAGGCGATGGCGCGATCGCGG
>CAZVLY010000029.1:0-23547 GCA_964628175.1 uncultured Piscinibacter sp.
GATCAGCGCGCCGACCAGGGTGCCGAGCACGATGCCACGGCCGCCGAACAGGCTGGTGCCGCCGAGCACGACCGCGGTGATCGCGTCGAGGTTCTCGGTCTGGCCGGCGTTCGGGTCACCGGCGCCGGTGCGCGCCACGCTCAGCAGCGAGGCGATGCCGTAGAAGGCGCCCGCGAGCACGTAGACCGACAGCAGCACCTTGTCGGTGGCAATACCGGTCAGGCGGGTCGCCTCGGGGTTGTTGCCGACCGCGTAGACATGGCGGCCAGGCTTGGTCTCGCGCAGCGCGAACCAGGTCAGCAGGTAGAGCGCGAGCATCAGTACCGCACCGTAGACGACGGCGGTGTCACCGATCTTGAAGGTGTTGCCCAGCATGGTCATGCCATCGGGGATGTCGACGATGGTCTGCGAGTTCGAGTAGAGCTGGGTCGCGGCGAAGGCGATATTGAGCGTGCCCAGCGTCACGATGAAGGGCGGCAGCTTGACCTTGGTCACCAGCAGGCCGTTGATCAGGCCGAACAGCGTGGTCACCGCGATGCCACAGGCGATCGCCGCCGGAGCCGGCAGGCCGTAATCGGCGGCAAACTTGGTCATCACGACGCTGCCCAGGGCCATCACCATGCCGCAGCTCAGGTCGATGCCGGCGGTCAGGATGATCAGCGTCTGGCCGATCGCGATCACGCCGACGACCATCACCTGCTGCAGGATCAGCGAGAAGTTCTCGCCGCTGAAGAACCGGTCGGTGGTCAGGCCGAAGATCACGCAGGCGATGAGCAGCGCGATGAAGGGGCCGAGCTGTCCGATCGGCGGCAGTTTGCTCTTCAGGGTGTCCACGTGGGTCCTTCCTGGGGTGAGGAATGCGGCGGCCCGGGCCCGGCGCGATCGACGCGCCGGGCACCACCACCCGGAGACTTCAGGAACGCGGGGAGATTACTTCTTGCCCCAGCACAGGTCCATGCCGACCTTGGTGTCCTTGCTGTCGACACCGGCCACCGGCTTGGCGGCGATCAGCGTGACGCCGGTGTCGGTGTAGCCGGCCTTCACCTTCTTGCCGTTCTTGGCGTACTCGACGCCGGCCTCGACACCCATCGCCGCCATCTTCAGCGGGTACTGCTGCGAGGTCGCGGCGATCTTGCCCGCGGCGACGTCCTTGACGCCATCGCAGCCGCCGTCGACCGAGACGATCATCACGCCCTTCTCCTTGCCCGCCTTCTGCAGCGCGTTGAAGGCACCGGCGGCGGCCGGCTCGTTGATCGTGTAGACGAGGTTGATGTCCGGGTTCTTCTGCAGGCAGTTCTCCATGGCCGTCTGGCCCTTGGCGCGGTCACCGAAGCTGTCGGCCATGCACACCACCTCGGCGGGCTTGGCGAGCTCGTTGTTCTTTGCGTCGAAGCTCTGCAGGCCGAAACCCTGCAGGAAGCCGTTGTGGCGCTGGGCGCCGACCGGGTGGCCGGGGAACAGGTCGAGCGTGGCGATCTTCACCGGCTTGCCGCCCAGCGCCGCCTTGGCGTACTGGCCGATCAGCACGCCGGCCTTGTAGTTGTCGGTGGCGAAGAGGGCGTCGGTGGCCTCGGCCGGGTCGGTCGGGCTGTCCAGCGCGATGACCTGCACGCCCTTCTCCTGCGCCTTCTTGATGGCCGGGATGATGGCCTTGGAGTCGCTCGGCGTGATCAGGATCGTCTTGGCGCCGGCGGCGATCATGTTCTCCATCGCGGTCACCTGGCCGGCGTTGTCGCCATCGGCCTTGCCGGCGCCCGACAGCAGCTTGGCGCCCTTGGCCTTGGCGGCCTCGGTCGCGCCTTCCTTCATCTTCACGAAGAAGGGGTTGGTCTCGGTCTTGGTGATCAGGCCGATGACGGGCTGCGACTGGGCGTGGGCGAAGCCGGCGGCCATCAGGGCGGCGATCAGGGTGGCGTGCTTGAGTTGCATCGAGAGTCTCCTGTGCAGTTCGTGTGCGTGGGTTCGGCAGTCGGCACTCTGTGGCGCCGCGCGGCCCGGGGTTCCGGGTTGAGTGAATTCTCGGCGACGTCAATTAATAAATCAAGTTGATTGATTAATGGAAAACCCGGATGCTCCCGGCGCCGGCTTGCGGGATGCTCGCGCACCGGACCGGCGCCGCGCCGGCCCCGATCGACCCAGGAGAAGACGATGTTCGTGGTCTGTGGAGAAGCCCTGTTCGACGTGTTCGCCACGGGCGACACGCCCACGGGCATGGCGATGGACGCCCGCGTCGGCGGCTCGCCCTTCAACGTCGCCGTCGGCCTGGCGCGGCTGGCGCAGCCGGTGTGTTTCCTGTCGCAGGTGTCGCGCGGCTTCCTCGGCGAGCGGCTGATGCGCGCACTGGCCACCGAGGGCGTGCAGACCGCCACGGTGCAGCGCTCCGACGCGCCGACCACGCTGAGCCTGATCGGCCTGGACGCGAAGGGCGTGCCCTCGTACTCCTTCTACGGCGAAGGCTGCGCCGACCGGCTGCTGAGCAGCGACGCGCTGGCCGCCCTGCCCGCGGGCATCCGGGCCATCAACTTCGGCTCCTACGCCACCGTGGTGGGCGAGACGGCGGCCACGCAGCGCAAGCTGGTCGAACGCGAGCAGGGCCGTGCCCTGATCGCGTACGACCCGAACATCCGCCTGAACGTCGAACCCTCGCTCGACGTCTGGCGCACGCAGATCGACTGGATGCTGCCGCGCACGCAACTGCTGAAGGTGAGCGACGAGGACCTGCGCCTGGTCTGGCCGGGCGTCGAGCCGGCGGACTTCGCGGCGCGGGCGCTGGCGCAGGGCGCGCGGCTCGTCGTGGTGACGCGCGGCGGCGAGGGCGCCAGCGGCTGGACGGCCGGGGCGCGCGTCGACGTCCCGCCGGTGCCGGTGCAGGTGATCGATACCGTCGGTGCCGGCGACACCTTCCAGGCCGCGCTGCTGACCTGGCTGGCCGAGCGCGACGCGCTGTCCGCGCCGGCCCTGACGGCGCTGTCGAAGGACGCGCTCGGGGACGCACTGGGCTTCGCGGCGCGCGCCGCCGCCATCACCTGCTCACGCCGCGGCGCCGACATGCCGCGCCGCGCCGAGCTGTAGCGACGCGGCCGGGCGTCGTCTGCGGCGCCGGCTGGCCCATACTCGCCGCGCATGTCGACACTCGTCTTCTTCAAGCTCGTGGCCATCTTCGTGGTGGTGGCGCTGGGCTGGGTGGTCGGCAAGGCGGGCTGGCTGGGCCCTAAGAACGAGTCCAGCGATCCGGCGCGCACCCTGGCCAACGCGGCCTACTACATCTTCGTGCCGGCGCTGCTGTTCCGCACCACCGCGCGCATCGACCTGCAGGCCATGCCCTGGGGCACGGTGATCGCCTTCTTCGTGCCGGTGCTCACGCTGCTGATCGGCGTCTACCTGTGGGAGCGGCGCGCCAACCGCAGCGGCGCCCTGCCCACCGCGGCACCCAGCGTGCGCGCCATCTCGGCCACCTTCGGCAACTCGGTGCAGGTGGGCATCCCTTTCGCGGCGGCGCTGTTCGGCGAGGCCGGCCTGGCCATCCACGTGGCCCTGGTGAGCCTGCACGCGATGACGCTTCTGACCGTGCTCACCGCGCTGGTCGAACTCGATCTGGCGCGGGCACGGCGCACGGCCGGGCACTCGAACGCGCACCTGCTGAAGACGCTCGGGCGGACGATGCGCAACACCATCATCCACCCCGTGGTGCTGCCGGTGATCGCCGGGCTCGCCTGGAACCTGGCCGGCCTGCCGCTGCCCACCGTGGCCGACGAGATCCTGGCCACGCTGGCGCAGGCGGTGGTGCCGCTGTGCCTGGTGCTGATCGGCATGTCGCTGGCCTACTACGGCGTGAAGGGCGCCGCGCGCGGCGCGGTGATCATCACCCTGCTCAAGCTGCTGCTGCTGCCGGCCATGGTGCTGGCCATGGCCCGCTGGGGCTTCGGCCTGACGGGCCTGCCGCTGGCCGTGGTGGTGATGATGGCGGCGCTGCCGGTGGGCAGCAACGCGCTGATCTTCTCGCAGCGTTACGAGACCCTGGAGGCCGAGGCCACGGCCGCGATCGTCTTCTCCACGCTCGCGTTCGTGATGACGGCCTCGGTCTGGCTGGCCGTGCTGGCCTGGCTCGGCTGACCTGTTCCGGGATAATCGCGCCATGAGCTCCGACGACCTGCAGGCCACCATCGCCCACATGGGCGTGGCCGCGCGCGCGGCGGCCACGGCCATGGCCGCCGCCTCCACCGCCTCCAAGAACGCCGCGTTGCTGCTGCTCGCGCGCCGACTGCGCGAGGGCATCGCCGAATTGCAGACCGCCAACGAGAAGGATCTGCACGCCGCGCGTGCCGCCGGACTGGCCGAGCCGATGGTCGACCGCCTCAAGCTCACCGAGAAGGTGATCGCGACGGTCGCCGAAGGCTGCGAGCAGATCGCCGCCATGCCCGACCCGATCGGCGAGATCACCAACCTGCGCCGCCGCCCGAGCGGCATCAGCGTCGGGCAGATGCGCGTGCCGCTGGGCGTGTTCGGCATGATCTACGAGAGCCGGCCCAACGTGACCATCGAGGCCGCCTCGCTGGCCATCAAGAGCGGCAACGCCTGCATCCTGCGCGGCGGCTCCGAAGCCATCCATTCCAACCTGGCGCTGTGGCGCTGCGTGCAGTCGGCGCTTGCCGACGCCGGCCTGCCGCCCGATGCGGTGCAGCTGGTGCAGACCACCGACCGTGCCGCCGTGGGCCACCTGATCGCCTCGCCCGAGGCGGTGGACGTGATCATCCCGCGCGGCGGCAAGGGCCTGATCGAGCGCATCAGCCGCGAGGCGAAGGTGCCGGTGATCAAGCACCTGGACGGCAACTGCCACGTCTATGTGGACGCCAGTGCCGACCTCGAGCTGGCGCTGACGGTCACCGACAACGCCAAGACGCAGAAGTACAGCCCCTGCAATGCGGCCGAGTCGCTGCTGGTGCACGAAGCGATCGCCGCCGCCTTCCTGCCGCGCATCGGCGCGCTCTTCGCCGCCAAGGGCGTGGAGATGCGCACCGACGCGAAAGCCCGCGCGCTGCTCGCGGCCGTGCCCGCGGCGAAGCTGGCCGAGGCCACCGAGGCCGACTGGAGCGAGGAGTACCTCGCGCCCATCATCAGCGTGAAAGTGGTGGCCTCGCTGGACGAAGCCATCGCGCACATCAACCGCTACGGCTCGCACCACACCGACGCCATCCTCACCGACAGCCACGCGCATGCGATGCGCTTCCTGCGCGAGGTCGACTCGGCCAGCGTGATGGTCAACGCCAGCACGCGATTCGCCGACGGGTTCGAGTACGGACTGGGCGCCGAGATCGGCATCAGCACCGACAAGTTCCACGCCCGCGGCCCGGTCGGGCTGGAGGGCCTGACCTCGATGAAATGGGTGGTGCTGGGCCAGGGCGAGGTGCGCAGCTGACATGCGGGACCCGCGCAAGGCCCTCGTGCTGTTTTCCGGCGGGCAGGACTCCACCGTCTGCCTCGCCTGGGCGCTGCAGCGCTTCGCGCAGGTCGAGACGATCGGCTTCAGCTACGGCCAGCGCCACGAGATCGAGCTGACCTGCCGCCAGAAGGTGCGCGAGGAACTGCGCGCGCAGTTCCCCAAGTGGGGCAAGCGCCTCGGCGAGGACCACCTGCTCGACCTGGCCCTGCTCGGCCAGATCTCCGAGACGGCGCTGACCGCGCAGCGCGAGATCGAGATGAACGAGGACGGCCTGCCCAACACCTTCGTGCCGGGCCGCAACCTGCTGTTTCTCACCTTCGCCGGCACGGTGGCCTACCGCCGCGGCCTGAACGCGCTGGTGGGCGGCATGTGCGAGACCGATTTCTCCGGCTACCCCGACTGCCGCGACAACACGCTGAAGGCGCTGCAGGTGGCGATCAGCCTCGGCCTGGACACGCCGATGACGATCGAGACGCCGCTGATGTGGTTCGACAAGGCGCAGACCTGGTCACTCACCGAGCGCCTGGGCGGCGAGGCGCTGATCGACCTGGTGGCCGAGCACACGCACACCTGCTACGTGGGCGACCGCTCGCGCCGCCACGAGTGGGGCTACGGCTGCGGCCTGTGCCCGGCCTGCGATCTGCGGCGTGCCGGCTACAACGCCTGGGTCCACTCCTGAGGGCCTTGCCCCGGGGCCGCGCACCGGATGAGCAGCCAAGCCATCGTCCTGGGCATCCTGGCCGCCGTGCTGCTGTTCTGGGCGGTGGGAGCCTACAACCGCATGGTCAGCCTGCGCAACACGCTGCTGCGCCACTTCTCGGCGGTGGACGAACAGTTCCGGGTCCGCCATGCGCTGCTGCTGCAATGGGCCGACACGCTGGCCGGCAGCGATGCCGCCCTGGTGGATTCGCTGCGCGCGGCCTGCCGGCAGGCCGAAGCCGCCTGCACGCATGCGCGCGGCCGTGCAGCCAATGCCGGCGCGCTGACCAGCCTGCGCCTGGCCGAGGAGATCCTCTCGCAGGCCCGCGCCCGGCTGCCGGCTCCCGACGGCGGCGACGAAACCCAGGCGGCGCTGGCGGCTGCGCTGGCCGAGGGCGACACCACGCTGGCCTTCGCGCGGCGGCAGTTCAACGAGGCGGCGCAGGGCTACAACCAGGCAGTCGGCCAGTTCCCCACCTGGGTGATTGCCGGTATGTTCGGCTTTCGCAAGGCGAGCACACTCTGAGCATGTTGGGATGGCGTCGATGAACAGCAAGGTCAAGCCGGCGTCGGCCGGCCCGCCGCTGACCGAGGACGAGCTGGCGGCGATCGATCGGCTCGATCGCGTGCGCGGCGTCGGCGGTCTGAAATCGGCGCTGCTCGCGCTGCTGGCCTCGCCGGCGGTACCGGGGCGCCTGCGCATCTGGCGCGAGGAGACCGTGCTGGTGCCCGAGGCCGAGGTCATCCGCGTCGACATCGCCAAGCTCGGCCCGAGCACGCGGCTGCCCTGGTTCGAGCTGCTGCTGGCGCGCATGGGCGCCGCGCCGCTGACGGATCGGCAGGCGCTGTTGCGCTCGGCGCGGCGCGTGCTCGGCCCGCCCGGCCTGCCGATCGACCGCCTGCTCTGGCTGGCGATGCGCCGCCACTTCGGCGAGCACCCGCTGACTGCGGCCCACGGCGCCAATGACCCCGATCATTCGCGGCTGTCGATCGCCGAGCTGCTGCATGTCGCGCACTTCACCGCCCACCTGGCGCGCATGGTCCCCAGCGACGATCCGGAAGCAGGCCAGCGCTGGTACCTTGCGGTGATGGCGCGCTGGCTCAAGCCGGCCGAGACGCCGCCCTGGCAACGCCCCGACGTCGACGCCCTGGTGCACGCGCTGAACGGGCTGCAGTCGATGTCATGGATGCAGCGGCCGCAGGTGGTGCGCACCTGGGTTGCCGCGGCGATGGCCGGCCACTATGGCGTCCTCGCGCCGGGCGCCGCCGACGCGCTGCGGCTGAGCTCGCTGCTGCTCGATTCGCCGATGCCGCCCGACCTGGCGCGGCAGTACGCCGAGATCAGCCCCGACTAGCAACGACGGTGCGTCAAGGCAGGCAGTTGCCCGCGCACCTCGGCGATGCGCGCCGGCGCCAGCTCGGCCAGCACCACGCCCTCGCCTTCGGGCCGAACCGCCAGCACCTCGCCCCAGGGGTCGATGATCATGCTGTGGCCCCAGGTGCGCCGGCCGTTCTCGTGCCGCCCGCCCTGCGCCGGCGCGATCACGTAGCACTGGTTCTCGATGGCGCGTGCGCGCAGCAGCAGCTCCCAATGCGCCTGGCCGGTGGTGTAGGTGAAGGCCGAGGGCACGCTGAGCAGGTCGCAGGGCGGCGCCATCAGGGCGCGGTACAGCTCGGGGAAGCGCAGGTCGTAGCAGACGCTCAGGCCGACGCGCAGCGGCGGGCCGTCGGTTGGGCCGGCCAGCTCGCAGGCCGTCGGCTCGCCGCCGGCGAGGATGGCGCGGCCCTCGTCGTAGCTCTCGCGCACGCCGCCGCTGTCGCGCTCGAAGCGGAACAGGTGGATCTTGTCGTAGCGCGCGGCCAGGCGGCCATCGGGCGCGAAGACGCAGCAGCTGTTGAGCACACGCTGCGGGTCGGGGCTCTTCATCGGCAGCGTGCCGCCGATCAGCCACAGGCCGTGCTCCTGCGCTGCCTGCGACAGCATGTGCTGGATCGGCCCCCGGCCCGGCGTCTCGGCGATGGCGAGCTTGTCGGAGTCGCTTCGGCCCATGAAGCAGAAGTACTCCGGCAGCGCCACCAGCGCCGCGCCCTGCGCCGCGGCCGTGGCGATGAGGCGGCGGGCCGCCTCGAGGTTGGCCTCGACCTCGGTGCCCGAGACCATCTGCACGGCGGCGATCTTCATGGTGTCCGGCTCCTTCATTGCACGACGCGTGGCGCCGACGCCGCAGGCACCGGCGCGTCGACATCCGGCACGGCGTCGCCGAACTTGCGCTCGACCTTCTCGACCTTCGGGTCGGCCCAGGGCCCGCTGACATGGAACTCGCGCGTGCCGGCCTGGATGAGCGGGCGGCGCAGGAACACCTGCGCGAGGAAAGTGCCCAGGCCCACCGCCGGGTTGATCGCCGCATAGGCCAGCGAGGCGGTGCCGGCGTTGATCTCGGGCACCACGATGACGCGCAGGTCCTGCGTCTCGCGCGCGATGTCGGCCTGGCCCTCCATCAGCACCACCGCCTGCACGCCGCGCATGCGCAGGTTGTTGGTGTTCGCCACGCCCTGCGCGATCTTCAGGTCGCCGGTGATGCTGTCGAAGGCGAAGCCTTCCTGGAACACGTCGCGGAAGTCCAGCAGCAGCCGCCGCGGCAGGGCCTGCAGGCTGAGCACGCCGAGCAATCGCGCCGCGCCCGGTTCGGCCTTCAGGAACTGGCCCGCATCGATCGCCACGGCGACGTTGCCCGACAGCGTCGGGTAGTCCAGCGCCAGCGGCGAGCCCAGCCAGGACAGCTGGCCCGACAGCTGCCCCTTGCCGCCGCGCATCGCCTTGCCCGTGCCCAGGCGCTCGAGCAGCGCGCCGCCGTCGCTGACGTCGAGCTTGAAGTTGAGCACCGAGCGGCGCCGGGCGCTGGCCGCACCGCCGGGCACCGTCATGAAGGTGCCGCCCGTCTCGGCCCAGTTGCCGTAGCCGCTGAGCTGCGCCTCGGGCGTGGCCAGGGCGAGCCGGTTCAGCCGCCATTCGCGCACCGCGTCGCGGCCCTCGCCGACGACGCGGTTCACGGCATCGATCTCGACGCGGCCGAGCCGCTTGCCGCGCAGCTCGAAGTCGTCGATGACGATGTCCAGCGAGGGCACGGCGGTCGGCTGCTGCTGGTCGAGCAGGGTCTCGACCTGCTCGGCATCGCTCTTGGGCAGCGACAGCCGCGCCAGCCGCGCATAGACCCGGCCGGCCGCCTGCGCCGCACCGGGCCGGGCGGGCCGGTACTCGAGGTAGCCGCCGAACTGCTCGGCCTCGACGTTGGCGCGCCAGACACCCTCGCCCTGCGAGGCGCCGACGACAACGCGGTTGAACTGGCGTGCGCCGGTCTGCAGCGACTGCGCGCGCAGCGCGATCTGGGTGGGCAGGTAGCCGGAGACTTCGGCGCCGGCCGCGCCGGCACCGCCGCCCGGCCCGGCGCCGTTGAAGAGGCGGCCGGACACCGCCTCCCAGGCATCGGCGGGCAGCGTGGCGAGCGTGGCATTGGCATGCACGCCGGAAGGAGCGGCGGCCGGCGTCTAGTCGAAGCCGATGCCACCGCGCAGCACACGCGGCGCCTCTCCCGACAGGTCGCGCACGTACTGCGCCTGCAGCACGCTGCCGAGTTCGAAGCGCAAGCTGTCGCGCGGAGACTGGCCGGCCTGCAGCGACTCGGGCACCAGCGTGCTCTGGAAGCGCAGCGGCAAGGGCGCTTCGGCCACCTTGCGCAGCGGTGCGGGCAGCTCGGAGGCCAGGCCGACGAGATTGCTGGTCACGCTGATCTCGGACAGCCCGTGCACGAAAGCCAGGCTGGCGCGGTAGGGGGTCTGGCCCGTGAAGGAACTGGCCAGCCGGGCCAGGGGCCCCAACTCGCCGGCGCGCCGCAGTCCCTCGGCGCTGGCCGTGCCCTGGCCGCTGAAACGCAGCGAGCCGTCGGGCTGCATCGAGCCGTCGAAGCTGGCGTCGCCGCCGAGCAGCCGGGCCGTCGCGCCGCTCACGTTCAGCCCCTTGTGCGTGAAATCGATGCGGGCACGCGCGCCGCCGAGCAGCGGCGTGTCGGGCGTGATACGCAGGTCGTTGCCGGCCAGCGCGAGGCTGCCTTTCACGGTCGAGGCCGGCAGGTCGGACAGCGGCAGCGACAGGCCCAGCTTGAGTTCGGCCGCGCCGGTGGCGGAGGCGCGCGCCAGCGCCTGGCCGGTCCACTGCCCCACCGGCGTGACGTTCACGAAGCGAAGCATCTCGGTCAGCGGCCCGCGCACGGTGCCGTCCAGCGCCAGCACCGAACGATCGGCCAGGTTGCGCACGCCGCCCTGCACGCCGCCGAGCACGACGTTGCCGAGCTGCGCGCTGCCGTCGCGGATCTCCAGGCTGGCGCGGTCGATGACCACCTCGGCCGCCACGCGCGTGAGCGCCGGCCACGGCGACACCCAGGCCGGCTTCTCGTTGACGGCCGGCTCGCTGGGCACGTAGTCGAAGGTCGCGTCCTTCACGCGGCCGGCGATGCGGAACTCACCCTCCTTCGGCGACTTGGCACCGAAGAAGGGGAAGTCCCACAGGTCGCCCTTGACGCGAAAGCTGGCCTCCTGCACGGTGCCGCTGCGCAGCGCGCGGCCGAGGTACTGGCGGGTCTGCGTCATGTGCAGGGGCAGGTAGCGCGCGATCTTGGCGGCATCGCCGCGCGCGATGCGCCCGTTGAGCTCGATCTGGCCCGGCAGGCGCGCGCCCTTGGCGAAGCCTTCGCCAGCGCCGGTGGACCAGCTGCCGCTGAGTTCGCCCTGCGCGTCGGGGTTGGCGAAGCGGCCGTCCTTGACCTGCACGCTGACCCGCGGCGCGCTGCCGGCTGCACCGGGCTCGATCTTCCAGCCGAGCTGCGCGGCCAGCGTGTCGAAGGGCACCACCGCTTCGTCGAACACACCCGGGAACTCCAGCGCACCGGAGGTGAGGTCGAGCTGAGCCTGCCCGCCTGTCTCGGTGGCGTTGACCTGCACGGAGGCATTGCGCAGGCCGGGCCGGCCCACGGCATTCGGCTCGGACGCGGGCTTGGCGGCCAGCGACAGCCCGCTGAACAGGGCCTTGGCCTGGTAACGCACCGGGGCGTCCAGCGGACCGCTCCAGCTCGCATCCAGCCCGGTCACCACGCCTTGCGGGTTGAGTTCGGCAAGCAGCCGCCGCACGGCGTCACCCAGCGGCACGCGGGTCGCCACCTGCGCCATCACGTCGAGGTCGAGCCGCTGGGCGCTGAACTGGCCGGCCGTCACCGGCTGGCCCTCGCGCTGCCGCCACGAGAGCGCCAGGTCGCCGTGCGGCCAGCGCACCCCGTCGCCGGTGAGGAAGCCGAAGCGTTGCAGCGCGATCGACACGCCTTCGTCGTCCTGCTTCGCCACCAGCCGGCCTTCGACCTGCTCGAACACCAGCGGCTCGACGTTCTTCGCCAGGCGCAGCGCCACCGCGCGCAGCGCCAGGTCCACCGTGCCGCTGCGCGGACGACCCTCGGCCAGATCGATCCAGGCACGCAATGCGCCGTCGCCCTGCGTGAGCTCGAAGGGCAGGTCGACATAGCGGCGCAGCTCGTGAACGTCCATGCGCGGCATGTCGACGAAGGCGGTGCCGCTCCAGCGCTTGACGTCGCCGGCGCGCGCCAGCAGCGGCTGCGAGAAGCGGCCGCGCAGGTTGAAGCGCTCGCCCCAGGGATCGTCGGGCGTGGCGTCCAGGCGCAGCTCGTGATGCAGCAGGCTGTTGCGCAGCGCGAACTGGACGTTGGTCAGCGCCAGCGTGGGTGCGTCGCGCTGCTCGTCGGTCCAGTACAGGCTGCCGTCGCGGATGATGAATTCATGCTGGCGGAAGAACCAGTCGCGCAGCGTGGTGTCTTCGCTCTGGTCGGCGCCGACGTCCAGCCCGGCGACGAACACCCGGCCGGCCGCGTTGCGCCGGATCTCGAGCTGCGCGCCTTCGATGAGCAACTGCTCGAATCGCAGCTCGAAGGCGAGCACCGACTGCGGCGAGATCGAGGCCAGCACGCGCGGCAGCTGCAGTGCCGGGCGCTGCTGCGCATCGAGCAGGGTCACCTCGTTGAGCTCGAAGCTGGGCACCCAGCCGCTGCTGCTGGCCGCGATGCGGCCGATGCGCACCGGCACGCCCAGCACCTTGCTGGCCTGCACCTCGATCTGCGGGCGCCATTGTTCGATTCGGGGCAGAATCCCCCAGTGAAGAGTCAACCAGGCCGTCAGCACTAAGCTCGTCGCCACGAAGAGCAGCCCCAGCACGAAGCGCAACAGGGTGCGCAGCGGGCGCCGGGGCGCGGCGGGCAAGGCGGGCTGCGAAGGCGCAGCGCCAACGACGGGCTGGATCAGGGGCATGAAATCGACGCAACGCCAGCGAGGGCAGAAGCACGGGCGCTGTGCCTGCACGACAGGCCGGCGCGGCACTGTTGTATGTCTTGTGGGGCCGTGGCCGCACCGCTGAGTTCAATCTAGCACAGACCCCTGCCGACACGATGGGTTCCGTACCGCTCACCGACCTCGAATCGCAACCCCCTGTGACGCCGCCGGCGGACGCATCGCACAGCCGTTTCGTGCAGCGCATCCGGCGCCGCTATGCGGCCGAGCTGCCGCTGCTGCCGCCCGGCCTGCCGCGGCGCGACACCATCACCGCTCTGGTCGCCACGCTGCAGGCGCAGGGCCGCCCGATCGCCAGCGCCCTGCGCGTGGCGCGGCAGCTGGTGCTGGAGCGGCTGGCCGTGCTCGACGTCGAGCAGGGTGCGGCGATGGAAGATGTCACCCTGGCCATGTCCGAGCTCGCCGAGGCCAGCCTCGAGCTGGCCCTCGCGCAGGCCGTGGCCGGCCAGGCGGTGCGCCACGGCCTGCCGCGCACCGAGGCCGGCACGCCGATCGAGTTCTGGGTCGTCGGCATGGGCAAGCTCGGTGCGCGCGAGCTCAACGTCTCGTCCGACATCGACCTCGTCTACGTCTACGAGGAAGACGGCCACACGGACGGGGCGCAGCCGATCAGCGCACACGAGTTCTTCGCCCAGGTGGCGCGCGGCCTGTCGACCCTGATCGGCGACACCACCGAAGACGGCTTCGTGTTCCGCGTCGACCTGGCGCTGCGCCCGAACGGCAACTCCGGGCCGGCGGCGGTGAGCCTGTCGATGCTGGAGGAGTACCTGCAGGTGCAGGGCCGCGAGTGGGAGCGTTTCGCCTGGCTGAAGAGCCGCGTCGTCGCGCCGCGCGCCGCGGTGGACAGCGGCCGCGCGCGCGCGCTGCGTTCGATCATCGTCTCCTTCGTCTACCGCAAGTACCTCGACTACGGCGTGTTCGAAGGCCTGCGCCAGCTGCACCGCAAGGTGCGCGACGAGGCGCAGCGCCGCGCCGCCGGCCGGCCGGAGCGCGCCAACGACGTCAAGCTCTCGCGCGGCGGCATCCGCGAGATCGAATTCACCGTGCAGCTGCTGCAGGTGGTGCGCGGCGGGCAGTTCCCGGAGATGCGCACGCGCTCGACGCTGCGGGCGCTGAGCAAGCTGGCCGCCGGCGGGCTGATGAAGGTCGACAGCGCGCGCCGGCTGGCCGAGGCCTACACCTTCCTGCGCCGCGTCGAGCACCGCATCCAGTACCTCGACGACCAGCAGACCCACCTGCTGCCCACCGGCGACGGCGACCTGAACTGGATCGCGCGCAGCCTGGCCCTCACCTGCAGCGCCGACGCCTGCGAACTGCTCGACCGGCTGGGCGAGATCCGCGAGTTCGTCGCGCTCGAGTTCGACGCGCTGCTGCACGACGGCCGCGAGCCGGCGCCTGCCGCCAACGGCAACGGCGGCTGCAGGACCTGCGGCACGCCGCCGGCACCGCTGGACAGCGAAAGCTTCATCGAGAAGCTGCCCGAGGAGCTGGCCGCCCGCCTGCGCCCGCTGTGCGAGCAGCCGAAGATCAAGGCGCTGCGCGAGGAGAGCAAGGTCCGCCTGGCCCGCCTGATCTCGCGCGCCGCGCAGGCCGCGCGCAGCGGCCAGTGCACGATGGACGCGGCCACGCGTTTCGTCGACTGGGTCGAGCCGCTGCTGCGCCGCGAGAGCTACCTGGCGCTGCTGGTCGAGCGGCCCGAAGTGCAGAACCGGCTGCTGCGCCTGCTCGGCCTGGCACGCTGGCCGATGCGCTACCTGATGCGCCACCCGGGCGTGATCGACGAACTGGCCGACGAGCGGCTGCTGCACAGTCGCTTCGACGCGGCGGTGTTCAGCGCCGATCTGGAAGCGCGCCACGAGGCCTGGGAGCGCTCCGGCCAGGCCGACCCCGAATCGCTGCTCGACACGCTGCGCCGCGCCCACCATGCCGAGGTGTTCCGCACGCTGGTGCGCGACGTCGAGGCACACATCACCACCGAGGAGGTGGCCGACGAGCTGTCGGCGCTGGCCGACGCCACGCTGGCGCGCACGCTGGCCTGGGCCTGGAAGCACCTCAAGCAGGCGCACCGGCCCGAGCCGCGCTTCGCGGTCATCGCCTACGGCAAGCTCGGCGGCAAGGAGCTCGGCTACGGCAGCGACCTCGACGTCGTCTTCCTCTACGACGACGACGACGAGCGTGCCCCCGAGGTCTATGGTGCCTTCACACGCAAACTGATCGGCTGGCTGACGCTGCGCACCGCGGCAGGCGAGCTGTTCGCCATCGACACCGCGCTGCGGCCCAACGGCAACTCGGGGATGCTGGTCACCTCGATGGCCTCGTTCGAGAAGTACCAGAGCGGCCGCGGCAGCAACACGGCCTGGACCTGGGAGCACCAGGCGCTCACGCGGGCACGCTGGTGCGCCGGGCTGCAGGAGCTGGAACCGCGCTTCGAGGCGGTGCGCCGCGCGGTGCTCGCGGCGCCGCGCGATCATGCCGCGCTGCGCGAGGAGGTGCGCGCCATGCGCGACAAGCTGCGCGCCGCGCGGCCGGTGAAGGCGGGTTGTTTCGACGTCAAGCACAGCCCCGGCGGCATGGTCGACGCGGAGTTCGCGGTGCAGTACCTGGTGCTGGCGCACAGCGCTGCGCACCCCGAGCTGCTCGACAACAAGGGCAACATCGCCCTGCTGCAGCGTGCCCAGGACTGCGGCCTGCTGCCCGACCACGTGGGCAGCCGCGCCGCCGACGCCTACCGCGAACTGCGCCGCGCGCAGCACCGCGCCCGGCTGGACGAGCAGCCCACGCAGGTGCCGCCCGAGACCCTGGCCGAACACCGCGACGCCATCCTCGCCCTGTGGCGCACGGTGTTCGGTTGAGCACCCCGGCGCCGCGCGCCTGGGCCGCGCTGGCCCTGCTGATGGCGCTGGCCGCACTCGCGGCCTGGCCCGTGGACGCCCTGCGCCTGGACTGGCAGCCCGCCCTGGCGGCGCGCGAACCCTGGCGGGCCTTCACTGCGGCCGCCGTGCACTACAGCCCGCTGCACCTGGGCGCCAACCTCGCCGGCGCCGCGCTCGTCGGTGCGCTCGGCGTGGTGGCGCGCGTGCCGGGCCGCATCGCGCTGGCCTGGCTGGCGGCCTGGCCGCTCACGCAGCTCGGTCTGCTGCTGCGCCCCGACCTGCTGCACTACGGCGGCCTGTCCGGCGTGCTGCATGCCGGCGTGAGCGCGGCGGCGCTGTGGCTCGTCGTGCACGACCGCGGCCGGCGGCGCTTCATCGGTGTCGCCGTCCTCGCCGTGGTGGCGCTGAAGATCTTCGGCGAGTCGCCCTGGGGCCCGGCCGTGCAGGCCCGCGAAGGCTGGGACATCGCGGTCGCCCCGTTCGCCCATGCGAGCGGCGCCGTCTGCGGCCTGCTGTGCGCGCGGCTGGCGCTGCTCTTCCCTTTCCCGGCATCCCATGACGACTGAACGCAAGACCCGACTCGACACCCTGGCCGTCACCTCGCTGGTGGCATGCTGCTTCCTGTGGGGCCTGAACCAGGTCGCCGCCAAGGTGGCGATCGCCGAGGTGCCGCCACTCGCGCAGGCCGCGGTACGCTCGCTGGGCGGCGCGCTGCTGGTGTTCCTGTGGGCACGGCTGCGCGGCATCGCGCTGTTCGACCACGACGGTTCGCTGCGCGGCGGCCTGCTCGCCGGCTTGCTGTTCGCCGCCGAGTTCGGCTGCATCTTCCTCGGGCTGCAGTTCACCACCGCCTCGCGCATGGCGGTGTTCATCTACATCTCGCCCTTCGTCGTGGCGCTGGGCATGCCCTTCATCTCGAAGGCCGAGAAGCTCAGGCGCACGCAGATGGCCGGGCTGGTGATCGCTTTCGCCGGCGTGGCCTGGGGCTTCGCCGAGGGCTTCACGCGCCCGGCGGCGGGCGACCGTCAGTGGCTCGGCGACGGCCTGGGCGTGCTCGCCGGCATGCTCTGGGGCGCGACGACCCTGGCCATCCGCGGCAGCAGGCTGAGCTCGACCTCGGCCGAGAAGACGTTGCTGTACCAGCTGGCGATCTCGGGAGCGGCGCTGGCGCTGGCGGCCGCGGTGACGGGGACCGCCTGGGCGCCGACGCTGTCGCCGCTGACCTGGGCCTCGCTGTTCTTCCAGGTGGTGATCGTCACCTTCGCCAGCTACCTGCTGTGGTTCTGGCTGATCCGCCACTACCCCGCCACGCGGCTGGCTGCCTTCACGCTGCTCACGCCGGTGTTCGGGCTGCTGCTGGGCGGCTGGTTGCTCGGCGAGCCGATCACGCCGCGCCTGGTGATCGCGCTGCTCGCCGTGGCCAGCGGGATCGTGCTGGTGAATCGCTCCTGAATCAGCCGCGGATGCGCCGGACCAGCGACGTGGTGGAGTAGCCGTCGACGAAGGCCAGCGCGCGGGCCTCGCCGCCCCAGCTGCGCACCCACTTCGTCTCCTCGAGCACCTCGATGTCGTAGTCGCCGCCCTTCACGTACAGCTGCGGCCGCACGAGCTTGAGCAGTTCCACCGGCGTGGCCTCGTCGAACAGCGTGACCAGGCTGACGCTTTCCAGCGCGGCCAGCACGCAGGCGCGGTCGGCCTCGTTGTTCAGCGGCCGGTCGGGACCCTTGCCCAGGCCGCGCGCGGAAGCGTCGCTGTTCAGCCCGATGACCAGGCTGCCGCCCATCGCGCGCGCCTGCGCGAGGTAGCTCACGTGGCCGCGATGCAGGATGTCGAACACCCCGTTGGTGAAGACCACCGGGCGCGGCAGTGCTGCCACGCGCGCGGCGAGTTCGCTGCGCGGGCACAGCTTGTCGAGAAAATCGGCCATGAGCGCGATTGTCGCCTGCGAGGCAGCGCCCGGTGCCGCCGTCCGCCTAGACTGCGCGCCAGTCATTGCAGGAGACATCGATGATCACGTTGTGCGGCATTTGCATCTCGAACTACTACAACAAGGTCAAGCTGGCCCTGCTGGAAAAGGGCATCCCCTTCCAGGAGCAGTACGTCGCCACCGGCAGCAAGGACGAGGCGGTGCTGTCCTGCTCGCCGCTGGGCAAGGTGCCCTTCATCCGCACCGAGCAGGGCGCGCTGTGCGAAAGCCAGGCGATCCTCGACTACCTCGAGGCGCTGCAGCCCGAGCCGCGCCTGCTGCCCGCCGACCCCTGGGCCGCGGCCAAGGTGCGCGAACTCACGACCTTCATCGACCTGCACCTGGAGCTCGTCACGCGCGAGCTGTACGGCAAGGCCTTCTTCGGCGGCGAGATCAGCGAGGCGAACGCCGCCCGTGTGCGCCGGCAGCTGGAAAAGAACATCGTCGCCTTCAAGCGCCTGGCGAAGTTCTCGCCCTACGTGGCCGGCGACCAGTTCACGCAGGCGGACTGCTCGGCCTGGGTCAGCCTGCCGCTGGTGGCGATGGCCACGCGCATCATCTACGGCGAGGACCTGCTCGCCGCGGCCGGCATCGACTGGAAGGGCTACGGCAAGCTGATCGGCGAACGCGCCAGCGCCCAGCGGGTCACCGCCGATCGCAAGGCCGAGCAGGAGGCGGCAGCGGCGAAGAAGGGCTGACGCCCTTGCGCCTCAGGCCGGCGTCGCCCCGGGCATCGGCTTGGCGGCGGCGGCCACCGCGGCCGTGACTTCCTTGCGGAAGCGGTTGAGCTCCTGCACGCTGGCGAAGCTGCGCTCCATCAGCAGGCTCATGTTGTGCAGGATGCGCTCGACGACCTTGGTCTCCCAGACCGCGTCGAACTGGATCTGGCGGTCCAGCCATTGCTCCAGCCACTCGGGGTTGGGCAGGCGGCTTTGCACCGTGTCGCGCGGAAACAGCTTGACGTTCACGTGCAGGTTGGTCGGGTGCAGCGCCTGCGCGGTGCGGCGCGCGCTGGCCATCAGCACGCCCACCTTGGCGAAGGCGGCCTTCGCCTCGTCGCCGAACTTCTGCAGCGCGCGTTTCATGTAGCGCAGGTAGGCGCCGCCGTGGCGGGCCTCGTCGCGCGCCAGCGTCTCGTAGATCGCCTTGATGACCGGCTCGCTGTGCCATTCGGCGGCGCGGCGGTACCAGTGGTTCAGCCGGATCTCGCCGCAGAAGTGCAGCATCAGCGTCTCCAGCGCAGGCGCCGGGTCGAACTCGAAGCGCACCTCATGCAGCTCTTCCTCGGTGGGCACGAGGTCGGGCCGGAAGCGCCGCAGGTACTCCATCAGCACCAGCGAGTGCTTCTGCTCCTCGAAGAACCACACGCTCATGAACGCCGAGAAGTCGCTGTCGTCGCGGTTGTCGCGCAGGAACATCTCGGTGGCCGGCAGCGCCGCCCACTCGGTGATGGCGTTCATCTTGATGGTCTGCGCCTGCTCGTCGCTGAGCTTGCTGGCATCGAACTGGTCCCAAGGAATGTCCTTGTCCATGTTCCAGCGCACAGCTTCGAGCTGCTTGAAGAGTTCCGGATAGATCATGGCCATGGCAGCGCCTCGTGGATGAGGGATTCTAGTTCTGCCCCCGGGTCATGGGTGTGCCATGGCCTTGGCCATTCAGGGCTTCGCGGCACGCGCTCGCCAGGCCTGCAGTTCGTCGTGGATCTGCCCGATGGCGGCGATCGCGCGAACGCCCTCGACCGGACGCCGGTGCAGCGCCGGGGCGGCGCCACCGGCCCACAGCCCGATGCCTGCGGGCAACTTGGCACGCAGTTCGGTCAGGCCTTCGACGACCTGGTTCGGGTTCATGCAACCACTGAAGCTCAACGCGACGATGTCGATGTGCTGTGCCTGGCTGGCCAGCACGATGTCCCACAGCGGCGTGCACACGCCGAGCGACACACAGCGCGCGCCGTCCAGCGCCATGAGCGCCTCGGCCATCAGCAGCCCGAGCCCGTGAGGCTCGTGCGGGAAGGTGGTCAGCAGCACGCTGGGGCGACCCCGCACCGCCTGCATGCGGCCGATCGCGTCGCGCAGCACGACCTGGATCGACTCGGTGTAGAGATGCTCCTCGAAGATCTGCAGCTGCCCGCGCATCCAGGCGTCACCGACACGCGTATTCAGGGGACCGACCACGTCCGTGACGAAGCGCGCCAACCCCAGGCGCTCGCGCGCCTGGACAAGTTGCCGGCGCAGGCTCTGAACATCATGCGACTTGAGAATCTCCAGGAAATCGTCGACCGCCCGCGGGGCGTCGGACTCTGCCATGGGGGCATGCCTTTGCAGGCGCTCCATCAGCTCGGGCATGGACAAGGTCATCAGCCGACCCGGCCGTTCACCGGCATCGACCAGGCGCTTCAGCACGCGCAGCTGCTCGATCTCCTGCGAGGAGTACAGGCGCTCCCCCGAGGCATCCCGCTTTGGATTGGGAAATCCGTAGCGTCGCTCCCAAACACGAAGTGTGTCCTTGCTCAGGCCAGTATCTCGTTCGGCCGAGGCAATGTTGAAGACGAGCGTGGAACTCGTCGTGGGTGAGGTCATGGCAGGGGGCTCGGGTTGGACAAAGCCAGCGGATCGGTATTGTTGTCCAGGACTAAACCTTGCAGTAGTAAATTGTACCGCTTAGTATCACCACCATGACTTCCAAGCCTTTCGATCACCGTGGCCGGCCTGAAGGCGCCATCCCGTCGACGAACGCCGGGCGCCGTCGCCTGCTCGCATTGACGGCGCTCGGCGCCGTGGGTGTCGTCGGGCCTGCCGCCGCCGCCGCGACTCCCGCTTGCACGCCGCTGCTCGCGCGCGAGTTCCCGCGGTTGCAGGACGAGAAGGCCCAGGACCTCTGCCAGTACGCGGGCAAGGTGATCGTCGTGGTCAATACCGCAAGCTTCTGCGGCTTCACACCGCAATACAAGTCGCTTGAGGCGCTGTATGCGCGGTACAAGGACCGTGGGCTGGTCGTGCTCGGCTTCCCATCGAACGACTTCGGCGCGCAGGAACCCGGAAGCGGCGCCGAGATCGCGGCGTTCTGCGAGAACACCTTCGGCGTCAAGTTCCCGATGTTCGCCAAGTCGCGCGTCGTCTCCGCCGCCGGGTCGGCAGCGAACCCGCTGTTCGCCGACCTGGCACGGCGCACCGGGCAATGGCCGCGCTGGAACTTCCACAAGTACCTGGTCGCCCGCGACGGCAGCACGGTGTCCAGCCACGTCAGCGACGTCGATCCGCTCGACAAGCCCTTCATCCGGCAGGTCGAAAGCCTGCTCGATGCAAAGTTGTGACTGCTGAGTTATATTTCAGACTGCTCAGTTCACACATGGCCACAGACACCTTGAACCCTTGCGCCACGCCAGCGTCGACATCCGCGGTCACATTGCCGCGCGTCCTGACGGAACTCACGCCGCACACCGGCATCGAACCGCTCGGAACTCGGCGGGACTCGTCGGTGTTCCACCGGTTTGTGTTGCGGAGTCTTCCAGCTTGTCTGGATGAAATCTCCGGGCGGTTCTCCTCCTCCCTCCCTCCTCCCTCCTTCGCCCGGGGGCGCTTCGCAACAATCTTCTCCAGCACGGGTGCCGCAATGCGCGGCACCCGTCGCGCGGACTGAGCGATGCGGCGCGTCGCGATCATCGGTTCGGGCATCTCGGGCCTGGCCGTGGCCCACGGGCTGCAGGGGCAAGCCCATGTCACCCTGTTCGAGGCCGGCGACTATTTCGGCGGCCACACGCACACCGTCGACGTCACGCTCGACGGGCACACGCATGGCGTGGACACCGGCTTCCTCGTCCTCAACGAGCGCACCTACCCGCGCCTGCTGAACCTGTTCGAGCGCCTGGGCGTCGAGATCGCGCCGTCGGACATGTCCTTCTCGGTGCAGGTGCCCGACATCGGGCTCGAGTGGAGCGGCTCGGATCTGTCCAGCGTCTTCGCCCAGCGCAGCAATCTCTTCAAGCCGCGCTTCTGGCGCATGCTGCGCGACATCCTTCGCTTCAACAAACTGACCACCGCGATCGCGCGCACGGGCAGCGAAGCGCAGATGGTTCAGCCGATCGCCGATTTCCTGGCCCACCACGGTTTCAGCGACGAGTTCCGCGACTGGTATTTCCTGCCGATGATCGGCTGCATCTGGTCCTGCCCGACCGACCAGATGCTGCGTTTCCCGGTGGCCACGCTGATCCGCTTCTGCCACAACCACGGCCTCATCCAGGTGGCGAACCGGCCGCAGTGGTACACGGTGCGCGGCGGTGCGCGACAGTACGTGCAGAAGATCGTCGCCGGCGTGCCCGACGCGCGACTGAACAGCCCGGTGCGCAGCGTGAAGCGGGTGCCAGCAGGCAGTGGCGCCGCCGGCGCCTGGGTGACCACCGACCGCGGCAACGAACGTTTCGACGAGGTCGTCTTCGCCTGCCACAGCGACCAGGCGCTGGCATTGCTCGGCGATGCGAGCGAGGCCGAGCGCAGCGTGCTCGGCGCGATCCGCTACCAGCCCAACCGCGCGGTGCTGCACACCGACCGCAGCGTGCTGCCGAAACGCGAACTCGCCTGGGCGTCCTGGAACTACGAGCGGGCCGCCGACGGCGACCGCGAACAGGCACGCGTGTGCCTGCACTACCTTCTGAATCGCCTGCAGCCGCTGCCGTTCACGACGCCGGTGGTCGTGTCACTGAACCCGGTCACCGAGCCTCGCGCCGAGACGGTGGTGGGCGAATACGAGTACGACCACCCGATCTTCGACCTGGCAGCGATCGCCGCGCAGCAGCGCGTGCCGCAGCTGCAGGGTGTCTCGCACACCTGGTTCTGCGGCGCCTGGACACGCTACGGCTTCCACGAAGACGGGCTGATGTCCGGCGAGGCGGTGGTCGATGGGCTGCGCGCGGCCTGGGCCGCCCAGCGCCCGGACGCGGAGGCCGCGTGATCGAACAGGCCGCCACCCCGCTGGTCGGCCTCGGCCAGGTGCGCCACGCGCGCCTGCGCCCGGCGCGCAACAGCTTCACCTACGGCACCTATTTCCTGATGCTGCCGATGCGCGGCCTGCGCGCGCAGCCGTCCAGTGCACTGGCGCGCAACCGCTTCGGCCTGATCAGCTTCCACGACCGCGACCACGGCGACGGCCGGGCCGACAGCCTGTCCTGGCTCGACGAACTGCTCGCGCGTGAAGGCGTCGCCGATGCCGACGGCGAGGTCTGGCTGCACTGCTACCCGCGCGTGCTCGGCGTGACCTTCAAGCCGGTGAGCTTCTGGTACTGCCACCGCGCCGACGGAACGCTTGCCGCCATCGTCGTCGAGGTCAACAACACCTTCGGCGAGCGGCACTGCTACCTGCTGCGCGGTGCGGGCCTCGTGTTCGGCAACGAGCTGCGTGCCACCAAGGTGTTCCACGTCTCGCCGTTCTGCGCCATCGAGGGTGACTACCGCTTCCGCTTCATGCGCACGGCCGACCGCACGGTGGCCCGCATCGACCACCACGACGCCGACGGCCCGTTGCTGCAGACCAGCGTGTCCGGCCGCCTGGAACCCCTGACCGCCGCGAGCACGCGCCGCGCCTTCTTCGGCATGCCGATGATGACGCTGGGCGTGATCGTGCGCATCCACTGGCAGGCGCTGAAGCTCTGGAGCAAGCGCGTGCCCTTCTTCCACAAGCCCGCCCCGCCCGGGGATTTCGTCACCCGCTGAGCCGTAGTCATGACCAGCACCACCACCTTCGCTCCCGCCAGCCTGCCCGATTCGGCACCCGCCGCCGCGCGCGCCGTGTTCCGCCTGCTGCAGCGCCTGCGTCACGGCTCGCTGGACCTGCAGATGCCCGACGGCAGCAGCGCACATTTCGGCAACAAGTCCGACGACGGCCCGCGCGCCGCGCTGCGCCTGCGCAACTGGAACGTCTGCGGCGCCGTGCTGCGCTCGGGCGACATCGGTTTCGCCGAGAGCTACATCGCCGGCGACTGGACGACGCCCGACCTCACCACGCTGCTCACGCTGTTCATCGCCAACCGCGACGAGGTCGAGACCATCGTCTACGGCAGCTGGTGGGGCTCGGCGCTGTACCGCCTCAAGCACCTGTTCAACCGCAACTCGCGCCAGGGCAGCAAGAAGAACATCCACGCCCACTACGACCTGGGCAACGAGTTCTATCGCCTC
>CAZVLY010000030.1:0-6069 GCA_964628175.1 uncultured Piscinibacter sp.
CACACATCGCTGCGATCCTGCTCGCATCCACAATGCGGCTCGCGCATGCACCGCGTGGCATCAGACAGGGCCGACCCATGACCTTCCCTCCGCCCAACTTCGATCCGTCCATCGACCCCACGGCCGATCAGGTGCGCGCATTGCGCGATGCCGGGCCCGACGGCCCGGTGGTGATGCTCAACCTCCTGAAATTCCGCGAGCATGCGAACTACCCCGCAGGGTCGCCCCATGCGCCCTGCTCGGGTGAGGACGCCTACCGCAGGTACCAGACGGCATTCGTGGAAACGGTGGGTGACGTGAGCCGTGCCGAGGTGGTTTGGGAGGGGCAGGTCGACAGGACCTTCATCGGCGACGCCACCCAGCACTGGGACAAGTGCCTGCTGGTCCGCTACCCGAGTCGCCAGCACTTCCTTGCGATGATGGCCAACGCAGCGTATCGCGAGGCGCTCGTCCATCGCTATGCGGGCCTCGAGCGCACCATCCTCTTGCAGATGCAGGGCTGACGACTCGTAGGGAGCGTGGCAGAGCTTTGCGGCAACGTCGCCGGCGTAATGAATGTCGCGGATGGGTCGGCTTGTTGAGTTCGCTCGAGGGGAACCAGTCATCCGCCCGGCGCCGGCAACCAGGCAAGGTCCACCGTTCGCTTTGAGCGTGCAGCGGCCGCTCGAGACAAGAGCTGTTGATCGCCCGGTCTCGCAGACAGCTGACGTTCGCCGGCGACGGCCGAATGCCTCAGTTCAGTATGAAGCGGTCTTCGTGGCCCCAGGGCCGCTTCGCAGCGATTGCCGCACTTCGACCGCGAACCCCTACTCACGCTGGCTGACGCAAAGCGGCTGCTCGCGTCAGCGCTCGGGCCCGACGCCGATGGCGGCAGTTGAAGGCGGTGCTATCAGTGCCCACTGGCGGCCGCCAGCCGAGGGTTACTTCTTCAGCTGCGTACAGGCACTTGCACTTGCCGGCTCACAGTTCCCGCTGCAGACCGCCTTCGAATAGCGGTCAAGCGCTGCGCTGCCTCTGAATTGGGTGGAGCACCACAGTTCGCCGTTGATGTCGGCCACGCAGCGGCCGACCCCGCATACGGGATTCCCATGTCGGTTTAGTACAGCGTCGCCGCCCTCTGGGGAGCAGTGCCAGTCACCGTAGCGGTCCGCGACGCAGCGGCTGTCTGGTGGCGGGCAGAGGGTGTTGCCATAGCGATCCTGAACACAATGCGCCTCGGCCGAACCGACGAGCAGCAACATGACCATCAGTGCCGCGACGGGGAAGTAACGAAACGACATATTCCTACCTCTACTGGGATGGGTGACTGTTGACTCACTGCCATCATAATACAACCATGGTTGTGATAGGAGAAGCGCATGTCCATGAAGTCCCTCGTTATGTCCTACCTGGACGCCATTTCACGCGGTCGCCCGGACGAGGCCTTGGCCTTCTACGCCCCCGATGCGGTCCAGGTGGAGTTTCCCAATCAATTGCTGCGGGGCGGCGCCACACGTTCCCTGCAGCAATTGCGCGACGCCGGTGAACAGGGAAAGCAGGTCCTGTCGTCGCAGTCCTATGTCGTGACGCGGATCGTCGAGCAAGAGGCCTGCGTGGCCTTCGAGGCAGACTGGACGGGCACCCTCAAGGTGGGTCTGGGCAGCCTCAAACCTGGCGACACGATGCGCGCGCACTTTGCACAGTTCCTGGTCTTCGAGAACGGCAAGATCGTCAGGCAGCACACCTACGACTGTTTCGAGCCGTTCTAGAACACGGCCGCCCGCGAGCGTCGGCTCCAGCGTGGCCCACCGGTCTCTTCCGGGCATGGCCGATCTACCTCGACGGCCGAAGCACCCATGCCCCCTGCAGGCGCAGGCAGCCGCGATCCGGACCCGGCCATCTGTGTACCCTAACCCTCCCAAACCCTTCCCATCGCTCATGCCTTCCGACGCAAGCCTCCAGCTCGACCTAGGGCATCTGGCCCTGTTCACCGGCCAGCGCATCAATCAACTCGTGCGGGAAGAGTTGACGCGGATGGGCCATGCCGATCTAAGGGACGCGCACGGCTATGTCTTTCAGCATCTGATTGAAGGCAGCCGCTCGATCTCTTCGCTCGCCGAGCGCATGAGCATCAGCCAGCAGGCGGCGTCCAAGCGCGTGGCTGAAATGATCGAGATGGGCTATCTCGAGATCAACCCCGAGTCGCGAGGGCGCACGCGGCTGGTAGCCATCGCGCCGCGCGGGTGGGAAGTAATCCGGCTGGCCAGGAACATCCGCGCGAAACTGCATGCGGAACTGCATACGCGCTTGGGGTCCCAAGACGTCACCATCGCATCCAGCATCCTGCGAAACGCCCTGGCCAGCCTGGGCGGCCTTGAGTCCGTCCAGCAGCGCCGGGCCCGCGAGCCGGATTGATCGGGGGCCGGCCTGCTTCCATCTGACCGGGTACCCACCCCACACGCCGCTCCCCGTTCTTCCTCCTTCTGCTCGAGACCTTTGAAGGGTTCGTCCGCGCTGACGTGGCGCATCGCCGTCAGTGCGACGGCCAATTCTGTCCAGTGGAAGTTCGTGTCGGCTCATTGGTAGCGCTGCTTCGAGCCTGCAGCGCAGCGAGCGAGCATTGGCTCCTCAGGCGTCATCTACTGGAATGTCTGCGCCAAGTCAGCCACCTGAATGATCAAGGCTGTTGATAAGTTCTTCGGCGTGTAGGTCTGCTGGAGTAGCGCTGTCGCATGGCGCCATGCTCAGAGAGGGCTTGCCACGGGCCAAGCGCTTGCGCTTGAGCCACTGGTCTCTAACGAACTTTCGCGCGACATCCCCGCTCGTCGGGGCAGATCGAGGGCGTCAGCCCCGGTTCAGAAGGCCTTTCGACGGAGTGCAGGCGGGTGCCTGGGGCAAACGCCTCAGGGTCAAAAGTGCATGCCGGCGGAATCATGCGTTCACGTCGATTCGACGCGCCCAACCCCTGCGAGGACCGCATGCAAGCCGAACCCCTTTCTGCCACGACCGCCCGCTACGCCAAGTGCATCGAAGCGTCCCGGCGCATCCGCTGGGACATCGACCGCGATGTCATTCGCGGGCGACAGCTCGATCTGGCCCACAAGTTCCTGCCCGACGGTCTCTCGCTCGTCGACGAGCTTGTTCTGCTCTCTCCCGGGCAGCAGCGCTTCCTGAGCCAGATCCAGGGACGGACCTACGCGAACATGTTCGGCCTGGTCGAGCGATTCATCGGTGCCAAGCTGTTGGAGGTCAGCCGCGACCACAGCCTGGGCGACCAGACCGCGCTCGAGGCACTCGTTCGCTTCACGGACGAGGAGATCAAGCACCAGGAACTGTTCCGTCGCGTCGAGCGCCTCGCCGCGCAACGCATGCCTCCCTGCTACCGGTTCGTCGTCGAGCCCGACGCGGTCGCCTCCTTCGTGCTGGGCAAGTGCACTTGGGCCGTGCTGGCGCTGACCTGTCACATCGAACTGTTCACGCAGACGCACTACCGCGCCAGCATCGGCACCGACGAAGGCCTGTCGGACCTGTTCAAGGACGTGTTCCTGTTCCACTGGAAGGAGGAATCGCAGCACGCAATCCTCGACGAACTGGAGTGGCAGCGGGAAGACGCCAGGCTCACGCCAGCGCAGCGCGACGCGGCGGTCGACGACCTGATCGCCCTGGTCGCGGGCGTGGACGGCATCCTTCAGGCCCAGGCGCAGGCAGATGTGTCCTACTTCATCGCGGCCGCCGGCATCGACCACGACATCATTGCCGCCTCACAAATCGAGGCGACGGTGCTGAAGGCGTACCGCTGGCAGTACATCGTGTCCGGCGTGATGGAGCCGCGCTTCCAGCAGCTGCTCGGTGACATCGTCGACGCCGCGCAGATGTCTCGGGTACTCGCTGCGCTGGCGCCGCTGATGCCCGCCCAGCCGCGCATGAGTCAGTCCGCCCGCAAGGCGACGGCCGAGGAGACATCATGAACAGGCGTGACACACTGGACCTTCTCGACGACCAGGCTTTGCGCGACCTGGGTCTCGACCGCTCCGAGCTGCCCTCGCTGGCGGCGGAGTCCGCCGGAATCGCTGCGCTGACGCGCCGTCGCGTGGTCAGGCCGGCGCGGGTTGTCGCAGCCACTCGAGCGCGCCGCCACGTGCGGTCGAGGGTGGGCGCCGTGCTTGCGTGGTGCAGGAGGCTGGTCCCTTTCGCCACCGCGGTGCTCGCGGTGGCCGCCGTATCGACCACGGTCCGCGGCACACCGGCCGACGCCACCACTCCAGTGTCGACACCTTGTTGTGCCGGCACATCGCAGCGGAGCGACGCGGCCGATGCCAGCTACTTCCCCAGCCAGTTCGCGCCGCCTGCCGGCGAGATCGAGCCGCTGCCCAGCCAGTTCTGACCTGCCCGCCCGCGGCGCCGTCACTCACGCGAGAAACGAATCATGGATAAAGCGACCCATCACGGCGCCGCGGCCGTCGTGCCCCCTGCGGTGATCCCGATATTGGCTTTGCCGCGCCTTACGATAGCGACTTCGCTAGGAAGTCCCGCATGGCGCTCAAGCAGAAGATCCGCCTGTGCAACGCCCACGACGGCGTCCGGCTCGCGTACGCCACCAGTGGCAGCGGCCCCCCGCTGGTGAAGGTGGGCAACTGGCTCACGCACCTCGACTTCGACCTCACGAGCCCGGTCTGGGGCTACCTGCTCGAATCCCTGTCCCGGGATCACACACTGGTGCGCTACGACCAGCGAGGCACCGGCCTGTCGGACTGGAATGTCGACAGCATGACGTTCGAGGACCAGGTGGCCGACATCGGTGCGGTCGTCGACGCAGCAGGCTTGAGGCGCTTCCCGTTGCTGTGCATTTCGCAAGGGACACCCGTGGGCATTGCCTACGCGGTGCGGCATCCCGAGCGCGTCAGCCACCTGATCCTCCACGGCGGGTATGCGCGCGGACGCCGACGTCGCAGCAACGACCCTGGTCACCTGGAGGAAGCCGAGGCGATGATGAAGCTGATGGAGATCGGCTGGGGGAAGAACGACCCGGCCTGGCGCCAGTTCTTCACCAGCCAGTTCATCCCGGGCGGCACGAGCGAGCAGCACGACTGGTTCAACGAGCTGCAGCGCATCTCGACCTCGCCGGCCAATGCGGTGCGCATGCTGCGCCACTTCGAGGAAGTCGACGTCACCCCCCTGCTCTCACAGGTGCGGTGCCCGACGCTGGTGCTGCACTCCACGCGGGACCTGCGGGTGCCGTTTGCAGAGGGTCGACTCGTCGCCGGCGGGATCGAGCAGGCGCGTTTCGCGCCGCTGGACAGTGCCAACCACCTGATGATCGCGTCCGACCCGGCCTGGCCGCGCTGGCAGGAGGAGGTGCGCGATTTCCTCGGCACTTCGGCGGCCCCCGAAGATCCGCGCTTTGCGGCGCTGACGCCGCGCGAGCGGCAACTGGTCGAGCTCATCGCGCAGGGCCGCGACAACGCGCAGATCGCCGCCGCGATGCAGCTGACCGACAAGACGGTGCGCAACCACATCACCAGCGTCTTCGCCAAGCTGGAAGTCGAGAACCGCGCGCAGGCCATCGTGCGGGCCCGCAATGCTGGCTGGGGCCAGGAGGATGTCTGAGGCCGACGGACGGGCGGCCGACGCCTACGAACACCTGCTGGTGCCAGGTCTGTTTCGCCCTTCGGCGCAGCTGGCGGTGGCGCTGGCCGGGGCACGGATCGGCGAGCGTGCGCTGGATGTCGCCTGCGGCACGGGCATCGGTGCACGGCTGATGGCGCCGCAACTCGGGTCGTCGGGGCAGGTCGTCGCGCTCGACATCGATGGCGGCATGCTGGCAACAGCGGCTCAGGCGCCGCGCGAACCGGGCGCGACCGTCGACTGGATCGAAGCCACCGCCCTCGCGCTGCCGCTGCGCGACAGCGCCTTCGACCTGTGCTTCTGTCTTCAAGGTCTGCAGTTCGTGGGCGACTTCGATCGCGCCTTGGCCGAGATGCGGCGCGTCCTGCAACCGGGCGGCCGCCTTGTTCTGAGCACCTGGGGCACGATCGAGGCCATGCCGGGTCACGGCGCGGTGTACGAGGCGCTGGCCCGCCAAGGCATCGA
>CAZVLY010000030.1:6169-10104 GCA_964628175.1 uncultured Piscinibacter sp.
TTCGTGCTGCCTGCATGCGTCAATCTGCTGTGTGCGTTCAGATGAGGAGCTTCCAGGCCGCGTCGGAGCATCGCGCAGGACGGCGGAAAGCCCACATCCCGCTGCGTTGACGTTTCGTCCATCGTTACTGTCTCGAGACGGCGTCATGGCTTCATCCCGAATGGCTCCGTACCCCAGTTCGCTTCCGGCCACTCATCGGTCGTTCCTGATTCGGGCGTTGCCGCTGCTGGCCGCAGACCAGCGCCTGATCGGTGTGGCCGCCGCCGGTTCCTATGCCACGGACCGCATGGATGAGTACAGCGACCTGGACCTCGTGTTGTGCTGCGAGCCCACCGACCACGCCGCGCTCATGCACGACAGGATGCGACTGGCGGCCAGCCTGGGTGACCTGGCCGGTGCGTTCAGCGGCGAACACGTCGGCGAGTCACGCCTTCTGATCTGCCTCTATGGCCCGCCGGCACTGCACGTGGACCTCAAGTTCGTGAGCGTTGAAGATCTTGCCGTGCGGGTCGATGAGCCGGTCGTTCTATGGGAACGCGACAACCGGATGGCCCTCGCGCTCCGCTCGGGCACACCCCGATATCCCCATCCAGATGGCCAGTGGATCGAGGATCGCTTCTGGGTCTGGATCCACTACGCGGCCGCCAAGATCGGCCGAGGCGAACTGCAGGAGGCCGTGGAATTCCTGTCCTACCTGCGCGTCACGGTTCTCGGTCCGCTTTCACTGTTTCACGCGGGGCTCGCCCCCAACGGCGTTCGCAGGGTCGAGTCCGATGCGCCGGCCGCAGCGCTGGAATTGGCGGCGACCGTGGCTCGCCCCGACAGGACGGAGCTGCTCCAGTCGATTGGGCGTGCCATCGAGATGTACCGCCGCTTGAGGGCCCTGCGCCCGGGCGTGCGCTTCAACCTCGAGGGCGAATCTGTGGCCTGCGAGTTTCTCGAGGCGATCGCTGCGCGCACGGGCACCCAGCCGAAGCCCGGATGACATTCCATCGATTGTCCGGGGCACAGGTCCCGCCTCACGCACGACTTGTGCGTCGCCGGACTTCATTCTTTGGGGCTGGAGCCACGAGCTTGCCGACCCACGCGCAGGCACCATCCATGGGCCATCACCGCGAGAGCGGGAAACCGGGCTAGCGGACTGCCATCGAGGCAGCGCCCGATGGCCGCATTCGCGCTGAAAGCATGAGGACACAACGGCCCGCTGTCGCAGGCGCGGAAATGATCATGAGCGACACAACCATTGGCCCGGCCATCGACACCGAACTGCTTGTCGATGGAAGGCATATTCGCCTCGTCACCCAAGGCGATCAGGGGCCGGACATCGTCCTGCTGCATGGCGTGCCGACCAACGCGGCGCTGTGGCGGAACGTGCAGCCCGGGTTGGCTCGTGTGGCGAAGACATGGGCGATCGACCTGCCCGGCTTCGGCTCATCTGACCCGATCGAGCAACAAGGCGACCTCGGCGCGCTGGCCGACGTGACCGACAAGGTCCTTCAAAGCCTGTCGATCAGCCGGCCGCTGTTCGTGGCGGTCGATCTCGGCGTTCTCGTGGCGCTGCAGTGGGCCGCGAGGCACCCAGGGCGCACGCTGGGCATGGTTCTGATGGAAGGCTTCTTCCTGCCGATGGCGCTTGTGTGGAAGCACTTGCCCTTCAAGGTTCGACTGACGATGCGCCTGGCTCGCTGGTCCTGGCTGGCCGAGCGGGTGATCGTCGACGACGATGATGCCGTCGGCAAGTTCGTCCGTGCGAGCGTGAAGCGCCACATGACGGCCGATGAGTTGGCGCACTTCACGCAGCCATGGTCCGATCGCGGCAGGCGCAGAACTGTCTGGTTTGAAGGCATTCACGCGGGCAAGCTCGTGCCCCCGTCTCGCCGCAAAGACGATCCCGTCGACCTCATCGATGAGGCCGCATTGGCGTTGCAGCATTCGAGCTTTCCGAAGCTGCTGTTGACAGGCACACCCGGCACGGTGGTCACGCGGGCGATCGTCGATGAAGCGATGCGCCGCCTGACCAACCTGCAGGTCACGAATGTCGGCTCCGGATTGCACCTGTTGCCCGAAGATCAACCGGAGGCCGTCACTGCAGCAGTGGCCGACTTCGTGCGGCGCGCGATGTCCGGGTTAGCACCCGATGTCCTGGTTGCCCAAGAACCAATCACAAAGATGCAATCGGGAACGTGAGAGTGAAAGGCGGTTCGGCGCGCGCTCGAGCAACATCAACGGACTGTTTCGTCGAAGAAGTCGGTGACTCTGCGACCGCAATGCAGCGGTTGCGGCCCATCGGGTGTCAAGTCTCCACGCATGCCAACCGCTACCCAGCGGTCGTCGGGTCTGGTCGCCGGAATGGCGGCGACTTGCCGCTGCCTGGGACCAAGCGGTCAAAGCGCATTGGGGTTCAGGCCCTGTTGCCGCTGACCGCTTCGATTCGTCGCGAAATTGCGGACTCAAGCCATAGCGGTCCGACTGCAAGCTCCGAAGCTGCCCGACGGCTCAGTCCTGAGCCTGTCACGTTGGGCATCTCCACAGCAGTCGCGCAGCGCGGCTGACACGGCCAGACCATCGCCCTTGCTGAGAGTCTGTTGCAAGGCCTCCGGCGGCGCCACGCTGGTGCCGGCGCCGCGCATGGACGAGACCGAGCGCGCTGCTGCGGGCGGCATGGCCCGCACTGCGCTGCCGATGGCCCATCCGGGCGATGCCGGCGACAGCGCCCGCGACGAGACTGGCGGCCTGCCCCACTCGAAGACCGCCATGCCGCACCGACCCCGCCGTTCTTCGGCCTGCCCGCTCCTGAACCGTGATGTCGCTCGCGCCGCGTCGGCGGTGCTTGCCGCCCTGGCCACGCTGCTGTGCACCACCCCAGCCGCCGCCGGTTGCTGGATCGACGAGCCCCCGGCGAAGAGCAACGACCAGCGGCCCTTGACCGCCCCGGCCGTGGCGCCGATGGACGGCCTGGCGCGCGAGATCAATGCCGTGCTGCATCGCCACCCGGTCCTGGCGGCGCTGCCCGACGGGCCGACGCCGGTGCGTCTGCGCACCCGCTGGAGCATCGGCTATCCGCATCCGGTGCTGGCCCGGCGTTCGCTGTGGCTGCAGTTGCGCGACCACCGCCCCGAGCTGTGGGGCACCGGCCCCTGCGGCCTGAGCCCAAACGCCGAGCGCATCGAACCGCGCGCGTCGATCGTCGTGCACGTCGACGCACCGGAGCAGCTGCTCGAACGCCGCGCCATCTACGACGATGAACTCACCGCCTGGTCCGAGCCGGTGCCGACCGGCCAGGCCGGCCCGCACACGGTGTACGACGGCCGCCTGGTGGTGCTGTCCAGCAGCGGCCGCCCGCCCTGGGTGCCGGTGTCGATGGACGAGTACCTGCGCTTCCATGAGCGCGAACTGAAGCGCGGCGCCGACGCCAACGCCAAATCGCGGCGCGAAATCGACGGCGCCGACGACGCGGCGATGGAACGTCAGATGCAGGCGATCTACGCGAACATGCGCAAGATCGACCCGGCTGCTGCCGAGAAGTTGCTGGCCGAACTGCGCGCGCAGATGCCGGCGGCGCGTGCCGCGGCGCAGCGCAACGTCCAGACCAGCGAGCGGCAGGCCGCGGAGCGGCTGGAAGCCTTGCGCACATTCCGCGCCAGCCTGCCGCCGGCGGTACTGGAGGGCCCGGCGCGGCTGGGCTGGACCGAGCCACGTGAACACGATGTGCTGCAGCGCATGCCGCGCCTGGTCAAGCTCGACACGGCTTGGGCCGGTGACCCGGACTCGCGCGTCGTTGGCCCACGCCTGATCGGTTTGAACATCCAGGGCAAGGGGCCCTTCGAAGCCCAGATGCGGCAGGTGCTGCAGACCCTGAACTACGCCGCGCTGGCTTCGCTGCTTGCGCCCGCCGGCAGGTCGGTGCCTTGAACGCCGCTGAGCGCTCCGTCTGC
>CAZVLY010000030.1:10204-19492 GCA_964628175.1 uncultured Piscinibacter sp.
AATGCCCGACAGCGGGCCGGGTTCGCCCCTGCGCACAGGTCGTTCGAGGGGGCCGCCAGGAAGCAGTCTGTCGTCACCGGGCGGACTCGAGCCAGCACCGCCATTCAGTGGGGCGAGTCGGGCGGATTCATCGCCGGAAAGCCGTCGCTCGAAGCCCATCGGCCTGCGTGAGCTCAACGAAACCCTTTGCCTCGCAGGCCATCCACCGACCAGGTGAGCTCATCGCTGCACGGTCTCCCTCGGCGCCGCGACGTCGCGAAACGCGAGCATCTCGGCCACACGCGCCGACGCGCCGTCGTGGAAACCATGCAGGGGCTGCCTCGCGCCGCGACCCGGGTTGCGGAACGAGCCGAACACGATGTCCCATAACGGCAGGTCCGCGTAGTTGTGGGCATGCACGCCGCGCGCATGGTGGATGCCATGGCTTTCCGGCCGCTGCACCAGGTAGCCGAGCCATGCGGGTGTGCTCATGCGCGCGTGCTGGAACACGGCGAGGAAGGTCAGCGCCGCGGTCGCCCATGCGCCGGCCGCAGGACTGAGCCCGAGCACCGGGTACAGCACGATGCCCGAGATGCTCAGAAAGATCGCCGCGTCGAGCGGATGCAGAAAGTAAGCGCCCCACGGGTCGATGCTTTCGGCGCTGTGATGCATCTGATGGCCGAGGCGCCACAACGCGTTGAAACGGTGCGCGCTGCGGTGGTACCAGTAGTGGAAGAACTCGTAGACGATCACGCCAACGAGCGCGCCACCTGCAGTGCCGAGCGATGCGGTGTCGAACACGTGCAGGCCGGCGAAGGCTGCGGCCCACCATTGGCCGATGAACAACGACAACACGAAGTTGATCGCTGTTACCGCGAGGGCGCGGCTGCGCCACCAGCGGCTGCGGATGCCGCACGGGGGTGGATTCACGAGATCGTTGACGAGAAACATCGGCAGGATGGCCAGGGTGGCCCATTCGATCCAGGACATGTGATTGACTCCAGCAAGGGTCCAGCGACTTTCAAGCGACCGAGAGCAGCGCTTCCGAGGCCGAGACTGGCGGCATGCGCGCGAGCCAGCGCGCCAGCTGCTCGTGCACCCCTGCCGGGTGCCGCGCCCATGAGAAGTGGCGTCGCCACGGCGTGTCGGTCGCAACACCGTCCAGTGTTTCGTGCGTGACCTGGGCGTTCGGAAGCATGGCCAGCAGCTCGGCGAGTGCGCCGGGCGGTGCGACCGGATCGCCGCGCAGCGACAGCGCAAGCAGCGGCAGTCGCACGGCCTGGAGCGCGTGCTCCAGGTCGGCCGGCGACCGGGTGCTCCCTTCCAGGCGATATCGGCCACCGACGGCGTTGAACGACCAGTCGCGCATGAAGCGGCGCGACTGGTTGCCGCCGAAGCCCAGGCGTTCGCCCGGGTACCAGGGCCACAGCGACGCCGCGATGCGGATCGCGTGCACCGTCATCGCCGCGCGCCAGCGCGACCCGCGAGGCCATGCACGCCAGTGCGCGGTGCCGGCCGCGATCAGCACCAGGCCGCGCAACATGCTCGCGATCTGCGCGGTCGCGAGCACGCCGAGCTGCCCGCCGAGGCTGTGCCCGACGAGGATCAGCGGCCGGCCGGGGTGATCGGCCGCCGCGCGTCGAACTGCATCCGGTATGCAGACCTCGACCGCTTCGCGGTAGCCGTAGTCGTGGCCGCTGCGCGCGCGCAGCGGGCTGTTCCCCTGGCCAGGCAAATCGATCGTCAGCACGGTGGCGCCGCAGACGCGCTCGAGCTCGCGTGCGAACGGTTCGTAGAAGCGAGCAGCGACCCCCATCGCCGGCAGCAGCAGCAGCACGGGGGCGGGCGAGGCATGGTTCGCTGGTGTGGACATGAATTCTCCCAGTGGTCGGACGGGTCACGTCCAAGGAACCGCAGGCTATGCGGCGCGCGTCCTTTTTTCGTCGCTGGTCAAGTTGCGGGAACCGCAGAAGAATGTCCGCATGCAAGAAGCTGACGAACCGCCTTTGACGCTCAAGCTGCTCGGGCTGCCGTCGTTCACCCATCGCGGCGAGCCGGTGCGCCTTCCGGTCAAGCGCGCGTACGCGCTGCTGGCGTTTCTCGCGCTCGAGGCCCGAGCGGTGCCGCGTGATCACTTGGCCACGCTGCTGTGGCCCGATGCCGACGCGGTCACCGGCCGCGGCCGGCTGCGCCGACTGCTCTACCAGATCGAAGACCTCGCGGGTCACGACCTTCTGGAAACCAGAGACGGCGGTGTTTCCATCGCGGCGGGCGCGATGGGGTGCGATGCTGTCGAGTTCCGCCGGGCGGCGCGCACGCTCGTCGCCAGCGGCGTGCCGGGTCTGCCATTCACCCAGCTCGTGCAGCTCACCAAGCTCGCCTGCGAGCCGCTGCTCGAAGGCGTGACCTTCGGTGGCGACGCGTACGACGACTGGGCGCATGCGCAGCGCCTCGAGCACGAGCATCTGCTATCGCGCATGCTTCGCCGCATGGCCGAAGCGCAACGCGCACGGGGCGACACCGACGACGCGGTCGACACCATCGAAAGGCTGTTGAGGCTCGACCCGTACAGCGAACCCGCTTACGTTCTGCGCATGTCGCTCGCGGCCGCGATGCGCGATCCGGCCGGCGTCGAAACCATCTTCATGCGCTGCGCCGACGCGCTGCGCGCCGAGTTCGGGAGCAAACCCGGCCAAGCCACCGAACAGGCTTACCTGCAGTTGCGCGAGCTGGCCGCTCGGCCGCGCGATGCCGCCGCGGGCGCCCTGCGCACCGATGCAGCGCGGCTCGACATCCGTTTCGCGTCGTCGACCGCCGGCAGCGTGGCCTACGCGACGATAGGCCGCGGCAGCGAGGCGATCGTCGTGATGCCGGGCTTCGTGTCGCACATCGAGATCGCCTGGGAGCACCCGGGCATCCGCAAGGCGCTCGAAGGGCTCTCCGAACGCTACACGGTGGTCATGTTCGATCGGCGCGGCGTCGGCTTGTCCGAACGGCTCAAGGCGACCGGCACCGTCGAGGCCGCTGCTGGCGACGTGCGCACGATCCTGGACGCGGCAGGCATCGAGCGCGCATGGCTGTTCGGCTCGTCGGAAGGCGGCCCTGCCGCGATCCAGCTCGCGACCTCGAGCCCTGCTCGCGTCAGCGGACTGATCCTCTTCGGCTCGATGGCGCGCGGCTCGCGCGACGACAGCTACCCCTGGGCGTTACGACGCGATGCCTTCGACATCTGGGCGGAGCGCCTCGTCAGCGGTTGGGGCGGGCCGGCGAACATCGAGACCTTTGCGCCGGGCGCAGAACACGACCCGGCGATGCGCGGGTGGTGGGCACGCATGCTGCGGCACGCAGCGTCACCAGGGAGCCTGCGCGCGGTGCTTGCCGGGCTGCGCGATGCGGATGTGCGCCACCTGCTGCCCCAGGTGCGGCAGCCGACGCTGGTGCTGCATCGGCGCGGCGACCGCGCTGTGCGCTTCGAAGCGGGCGAGCACCTGGCCAGGCACATCGCGGCGGCGCGATTCATTGCGCTCGACGGTTCGAGCCACTGGTGGTGGATCGAAGACGCTGATCGCGTGGTCGGCGAAATGACGGCCTTCATCGAAGCGACGCCGCCGAGCGCGGCACACGCAGACGCATGAAGCGCGCTGTCCAAACGGCAGAGAAGCTGCCGGTCAGCAATCTGCGCTTGTGGCCGACAGAAGTTGTACGTTGGTTTCAACGTAAGCTGACCCTCGTGGGCGCGGCCATCGAAGCGAGGGTCCAGAGAAGTTCACACGGCGCTGCGATCGGCGCTTCCTCAGCTGCGACCCTTGCCCTGCCGTGCGAGCACACGCCTGCCGGGCACCTCCAAGCCCTTCCCCCTCAAGACCTCCACCTCCCGCAACCGCTCCGCCGCGAACTGCACGAACAGCCGCACCTTGGCCGTGGCCGTGCGGCCGGCGGGATACACCAGGTGCACGGGCACCGGCGGGGGCTCGTGGGCCGTCAGCAGCAGGCGCAGCCGCCCGTCGCGCACCTCGTCGGTCACCTGGTAGGCCAGCGCGCGGGTGACGCCCTGCCCCGCCACGGCGGCGGCCACCTTGGTGGCGTTGCTGTTCACCACCAAGCGCTCCGCCGGCGACTTCACGGCCTTGTGGCGCGGGAAGTTCCAGCCCACCCGCCCCTGCCCCTCGATGGCAAAGCCCACCGCACGGTGCAGAGCCAGGTCGGCCGGGGTGCGCGGCGTGCCGTGGCGCTTCAGATAGGCGGGTGAAGCCACCAGCACCACGCGCAAGGTGCCAAGCGGCACGGCGGTGAGCCCGGAGTCGGGCAGCGCGGCGATGCGCAGCGCCACGTCGAAGCCTTCGTCGATCAGGTGCACGACGCGGTTGCTGAAGAAGGCGCGCGCCTGCACCTGCGGGTGCTGGTCGAGGAACTCGAACAGCAGTGGCGCGATGTGCCGCTGGCCGAACAGCTCGGGCGCGGTGATCGAGAGCAGCCCCTGCGCATGCGCACGCGCGCCCGTCACGGCGGCTTCGGCCGCGTCGAGCTCGGCGAGCACGCGGCGCGTGTCGGCGAGGAACTGCTCGCCCGCGTCGGTCAGCCGCAAACTGCGCGTGGTGCGCAGGATCAGCGTTGCGCCCAGGCGCCGCTCCAGCATCGCGATGGCGCGCGTGGCGGTGGGCGCCGAGATGTCGCGCTGGCGCGCCGCGCCGGCCAGGCTGCCGGCTTCGGCCACCGCCACGAAGGTGCGAAGGCATTGCAGGTGGTCCATGGTCAGTCTTTCTGTTCGTGAAAGTCTGAACTGTAGTCGGCGCGTATTCCGCTCATCCGGCGCAAGGACTACCGTGGCGGCCTTCTCGTCGTCGAACCCCTTGCAGGAGCCGCCATGCCCACGACCACCACGCCGATCCGCCTCTTCGGCCACCCCATCTCCGGTCACGTGCACCGCGTGCGCCTGATGCTCTCGCTGCTGGGCCTGCCCTTCCAGGAGACGCCGGTCGATTTCGCCACGCGCTGGCACAAGAGCCCCGAGTTCCTCGCACGCAACGCGTTCGGCCAGGTGCCGGTGATCGAGGACGGCACGCTCACGCTGGCCGACAGCAACGCCATCCTCGTCTATCTTGCCGGCACGTACGACGCCGCTCGACGCTGGTGGCCCGCCGAGACGCTGGCGCAGGCTCGGGTACAGCGATGGTTCAGCGTGGCGGCCGGGCCGCTGGCCTACGGGCCGGCGGCGGCCCGCGTGGCGGTGCTCTTCCAGCGGCCCGACAACCCGGCCGCCCGCGCCATCGCCGCGCAGCTCTTCGCCACGATGGAAGGGCTGCTGGCCGAGCGGGAGTGGCTGGCCGCCGATCACGCCACGCTGGCGGACGTGGCGATGTACAGCTACACGGCGCACGCGCCGGAAGGTGCGGTGTCGCTCGAGCCCTACCCCGCGCTGCGTCGCTGGCTGGAGCGCGTGGAGGCGCTGCCCGGCTTCATCGGCATGGTGCGCTCACCCGTGCCCGCGGCGGCGGCCTGAACATGAACACCGCCCCCTTCCACGCCGGCGAGATCGCGCTTCAGCACCGTGCCGGCGTGCACGAGCGCATGGCCGCCGTAGGCCGCCAGGTCATCCGTGATCACATGCCCGACCAGCACCGCGAGCTGTTCGAGAAGCTGCCCACGCTGCTGCTGGCCACGCTCGACGACGCGGGCCAGCCCTGGCCGACGATGTTGGCCGGCGCGCCGGGCTTCGTGCGCACGCCCGATGCGCGCACGATGCGCGTCGGTGCCCATCCCGCCGAGGGCGACCCGGCGCGCGCCGGTCTGCGCGCAGGCGCCGCCGTCGGCGTGCTGGGCCTGGAGCCGCATACGCGGCGGCGCAATCGCATGAACGGCGTGGTGAGTGCGGTGGAGGAAGGCGGCTTCTCGGTGCGGGTTGCGCAGAGCTTCGGCAACTGCCCGAAGTACATCCAGGGCCGCGAGCCCGAGCCGCGGGCGGATCGCAGGCCCGGGCCGGTGCAGGCCGAAGGCATGCGGTTGAGCGATGCGGCACGAGGCCTCGTCGCGCGCAGCGACACGCTCTTCATCGCCAGCAGCAGCGCCGCGCGCATCGCCCACGCGGGCGATGGAGGTGCAGGCGTGGACGTGTCGCACCGCGGCGGGCCGCCGGGCTTCGTGGCGATCGAGCGCGGCGAGGAGGGTGACCTGCTGACGCTGCCCGACTACGTCGGCAACCAGCTCTTCAACACGCTGGGCAACCTGATGCTGTGGCCGCGCGCCGGGCTTCTGTGGGTCGACTGGCAAGAGGGCCACGTGCTGCAGCTCGCCGCCACGGCGCAGATCGTCCACGAAGGCGCGGCACTGGCGGCCTTCCCCGGCGCGCTGCGGCTGCTGCAGCTCCAGGTTCGGCACGGCTGGTGGCGCCCGCAGGCATTGCCGCTGGCCTGGTCAGCGGCGCAGCCGGCACCGCAGTTCGCCGATGCGCGGGTCAAGTTCTATGCCGATGGAGGCACCGCTCCTGCGAAGGGTTAGGCCTCGCTTTCTTGGTCCGGCTCAAGGGTCGCGGGAGTGGACGATGAAGCCCAGATGCCTGGCCACGGGGGCCAGGCCGGCACGCCCTGCGCCCCGGGCCAGCCTGCGCTGCCTCACCTGCGCCAACTGCGCCTGCCAGGCCTTCAGCGTGGCTTGCGTCATGTTTTCGTTCGTCATGAAGACTTCAGGTGATGGTGTGGACGCGTGATCACGGCTTTGCTGCCTGCGGCCTGGTGTCCACCGGCAGACAGAGCAGGCCCGTGAGCAGCGCCAGCGCGCCGTGCAGGAGATACAGCGCATTGAAGTCGGCGCGTTGCAGTGCCGCGTGGCCCAGCAAGGCCACGGTGAGCGCCACGCCCAGCACCGAGCCGATCTGGCGCGTGGCCTGGTTGACCGCGCTGCCGACCGCGTAGTGCGCCACCGGCAGGCGGCTCACCGCCGCGGCCGACAGCGATGGCAGCACCAGGCCGACCGCGATGCCGCTCATCATCAGCCCCGGAAGCCAGTGCGTCAGATAGTGCGGCTCGGTCCCCGGCACGAGCAGGAACCACAGGCTGCTGAAGGCATACAGCAGCGAACCGCCGACCAGGAAGCGGCGGTGGCCCAGCCGTGACGCCAGGCGACCGGTGACGATGGCCGTCGGCATCACCAGCAGCGGCCCGGGCGTCACCGCCAGCCCGGCCTGCGGCAGGCTGAAGTGCCAGACGTTCATCATGAAGAAGAAGAAGGTCAGGAACATCATGGAGAACGCCGTCCCGAAGGCCAGCGTCGCGACGTTCACATAGCGGTAGGTGCGGTTGTGGAACAGCGCCAGGTCCACCAGCGGCGCCTGGGCCTTGCGCGCCCAGGCCACGAAGGCACCGGCGGCGACCAGCCCGGTAGCGCCCAGGACCCCGAGCTCCATGCGAGTCCAGGTCGGCACATTGGATTCGACAATGGCCAGCGTGACGGCACCCACCGCCAGCATCAGCAGGGCCATGCCGACGCCGTCCACCCGTCGGCGGACGCCGGACTTCTCCGATTCCTGCAGCACCGACGCACCGCGCCACAAGGCCAGCCCACCCAGGGGAAGGTTGATGTAGAACGCCCAGGGCCAGCCGAAGTGGTCGATCACGAAGCTGCCTGCGCTCGGGCCCACCGCGGCCGCCAGTCCCCCCACGGCGCCCCACAAGCTCACGACCACGGCGCGCTTGCTCTGCGGAAATGCCGCCAGCACGATCGACAGCGATGCCGGCGTCAACAACGCGGCCCCGACGGCCTGCAGCACCCGGGCTGCGATCAGCCAGCCCACGCTGCCGGCCAGACCGCAGGCGGCGGAGGCCGCCAGGAAGAGCGCCACGCCGATCAGGAACACGCGCTTGCGGCCATGCGTGTCGGCCAGGCCGCCCGCGGGAATCAGCATCGTCGCGTACACCACCGTGTAGGCGTTCAGCACCCAGGACAGGTCGGCCGTCGTGGCGTCGGCAAAGGCATGCCGCAGCGGATCGAACGCCGCGAACAGCATCGTCGTGTCGAGCGACACCAGGAAGGTGGCGATGCTGGCGACCCAGAACACGGGCCACGGCGATGCCGGTGTCGCGGCGCGCGGGACCGGGGTGTCGGCGGCGACGGTCATGGTCAGTCCCGCGCCTGGAGGTAGACGCCGGGCTGCGCCGACAGGCCCAGCTTGACCTGCTGCGTCAACTCGTCGGCCAGCACCTCGTCGGCGCCGGCTTCGAGCGCGTCGAGTGCCTTCGCGACGATCTGCTCCGGCGTCGACTTGGGGCTGGCGATGCCCTGGGTCATGTCGGTGTCGACGAAGGCCATGTGCAGCGTCAGCACCTGGGTCTTCTGAGCCCGCAACTCGTTGCGCAGGCCGTTGCTCATGCTCCACACAGCGGACTTCGAGGCCGCGTACGCAGCCAGAGCCGGGCTGGTGATCCAGCTGGCGACCGAAGCCACGTTCACCAGCGCGCCGCCGCCGTTGGCCGCCAGCACGGGCGCGAACGCCTGGCTGACGCGCAGCACGCCGAAGACGTTGGTCTCCAGCTGCTGGCGCAGGCGGGCCTCGGCATCCGCCGCGAGAAACCCGCCGAACTGCGCGATGCCGGCGTTGTTGATGACCACGGTCACGTCGCCGGCCGCCGCGACGGCGGCCGCGATGTCGGCAGGCGAGTTCACGTCGAGCCGCAGCGGCGTGACACCGGGCAGCGTGACGCTCTTCGGGTCGCGTGCGCCGGCGTAGACCTTGCGCGCTCCACGTGCCAGCGCAGCCTTCGCGAAAGCCAGCCCGATGCCGCGGTTGGCGCCGGTGATGAGGACGGTGGCGTTGTCGAGTTTCATGATGCTCCTTGAAATGATGATCGTCATATTTGCCGGCGTGCCAAAGCGCGACGGCGGCTTCTACCGGCGCGTCAAGCGTCGTACTGCTGGATCAGGCTGGCCCGCACATTGGCCAGCCACGCCTTGCCCGCCTTGCCCTGCAGCGTGCGCGCCAGCTGCAGCGTGCCGACCATGGTGGCGGCGACCACCTGAGCCTGCGCCGGGTCGGCGCCGGCAGGAAGGGTGCGGCGCACCAGCTCGACCAGGCCCAGCACGCGGGCGCGGGCGGCACTGGCGACTTCTTCGGCTTGGCGGGGGATTTCGGAGGCCAACGCGGCGACCACGCAACCGCACTCGGCATTCTCGAGTTGGGCGTCGGCCAGGTAGGTGTTCACCAGCGCGGAGAACGGGCTCATCCCTTCGGCCTGCGCCTGGCGCAGGCGCTCGGCGAGCACGGCACCGGTATCGCGACCGGCACGCTGCGTGGCCTCGGCCAGCAAGGCGTCGCGGGAT